>NZ_JBEAJL010000008.1:0-104421 GCF_040065275.1 Klebsiella sp. JB_Kp042 | reverse complement strand
GCGCGTTATCGATCTGGTCGAATGCGCGAGCGGAACCACCGTAGGTTTTAGCCAGAACGGTAGTGATGGCAGCAGTCAGGGTAGTTTTACCATGGTCAACGTGGCCGATAGTACCAACGTTGACGTGCGGTTTTGTACGTTCAAATTTTTCTTTAGACACGGCTATATTCCTTACTATAGTGCTCTCCCCTTCGGAGAGAGCACGGGACTTAGGTTTTAATCCTGTGGATTATTTACCACGGGCTTCAATAACGGCCTGAGCAACGTTGTTCGGCGCATCATCATACTTCAGGAATTCCATGGTGTATGATGCACGACCTTTGGTCAGAGAACGCAGCTGAGTTGCATAACCGAACATTTCGGACAGCGGTACTTCAGCGTGGATCTTAACGCCGGTTACTTCGGATTCCTGACCGCGCAGCATACCGCGACGACGGCTCAAGTCACCGATAACGTCACCAGTGTTCTCTTCCGGAGTTTCTACTTCAACCTTCATGATCGGCTCAAGCAGAACTGGTTTTGCTTTCTTAAAGCCTTCTTTAAAGGCAATAGACGCAGCCAGTTTAAACGCCAGCTCAGAGGAGTCAACGTCGTGGTAAGAACCGAAGTGCAGACGGATACCCATATCAACTACCGGGTAACCTGCCAGCGGACCAGCTTTCAGCTGTTCCTGGATACCTTTATCAACGGCCGGGATGTATTCGCCAGGAATTACACCACCTTTGATGTCGTTGATGAACTCGTAACCTTTCGGGTTAGAGCCCGGCTCCAGCGGGTACATGTCGATCACAACGTGACCGTACTGACCACGACCACCAGACTGCTTGGCGTGTTTACCTTCGATATCGGTAACTTTCGCGCGAATTGCTTCACGGTAAGCAACCTGAGGTTTACCGACGTTCGCTTCAACGTTGAATTCACGCTTCATACGGTCAACGATGATGTCGAGGTGCAGCTCACCCATACCGGCGATAATGGTCTGGTTAGACTCTTCGTCAGTCCATACGCGGAAAGACGGGTCTTCTTTAGCCAGACGACCCAGAGCCAGACCCATTTTTTCCTGGTCAGCTTTGGTTTTCGGCTCAACGGCGATGGAGATTACCGGCTCAGGGAATTCCATACGCTCCAGAATGATCGGCGCATCCGGGTTACACAGGGTGTCACCAGTAGTTACGTCTTTCAGACCGATTGCAGCAGCGATGTCGCCCGCGCGAACTTCTTTGATCTCTTCACGTTTGTTAGCGTGCATCTGTACGATACGACCGAAACGCTCACGTGCAGCTTTCACGGAGTTCAGTACGGTATCACCAGAGTTAACCACACCGGAGTACACGCGGAAGAAGGTCAGGTTGCCCACGAACGGGTCAGTAGCGATTTTGAACGCCAGTGCAGAGAACGGCTCGTCGTCGCTTGCGTGACGCTCAGCCGGAGTATCTTTACCGTCGTCCAGGATGCCGTTGATCGCCGGAACGTCAACAGGGGATGGCAGGTAGTCAATTACCGCATCCAGCATCGCCTGAACACCTTTGTTCTTGAACGCAGAACCACAGGTTACCAGGATGATTTCGTTGTTCAGAACGCGCTGACGCAGAGCTTTTTTGATCTCTTCTTCAGTCAGTTCTTCACCACCCAGGTATTTTTCCATCAGCTCTTCAGAAGCTTCAGCTGCGGACTCGATCAGGTTCTGGTGCCATTCGTCAGCCAGATCCTGCATGTCAGCCGGGATATCTTCGTATTCGAAGGTTACGCCCTGGTCTGCATCGTTCCAGTTGATGGCTTTCATTTTCACCAGGTCAACAACGCCGGTGAAACCTTCTTCAGCACCAATTGCCAGCTGCAGCGGAACCGGGTTCGCGCCCAGACGGGTTTTGATCTGACCAACAACTTTCAGGAAGTTAGCGCCCATGCGGTCCATTTTGTTAACGAACGCGATGCGCGGAACTTTATATTTGTTTGCCTGACGCCATACGGTTTCAGACTGCGGCTGAACACCACCAACTGCGCAGTAAACCATTACCGCACCATCAAGAACACGCATGGAACGTTCTACTTCGATAGTGAAGTCAACGTGCCCCGGGGTGTCGATGATGTTTACACGGTGCGGTTCATACTGCTTAGCCATACCAGACCAGAATGCAGTAGTCGCAGCGGAAGTGATGGTGATACCACGTTCCTGCTCCTGCTCCATCCAGTCCATGGTAGCGGCGCCGTCATGAACTTCACCGATTTTGTGGTTTACACCGGTGTAGAACAGAATACGTTCGGTAGTAGTGGTTTTACCGGCGTCGATGTGCGCACTGATACCGATGTTACGGTAGCGTGCGATGGGTGTTGTACGAGCCATTTGATTCCTCGTTTATTTCTTTAGGCGTTCAGTTAAGTTATCCAGAGCGGGCGACTCATCTGAAGCGCCCGCCTGGTGACTATGACTCCGAAGGGATTACCAACGGTAGTGAGCGAACGCCTTGTTGGCTTCGGCCATACGGTGAACGTCTTCACGTTTCTTAACTGCAGTACCTTTGTTGTCTGCAGCATCAGTGAGTTCGTTCGCCAGGCGCAGAGCCATGGATTTATCACCGCGTTTACGAGCAGCTTCAACGATCCAACGCATTGCCAGGGCATTACGACGGACCGGACGAACTTCAACTGGAACCTGATAAGTAGAACCACCTACGCGGCGGGACTTAACTTCGACAGTCGGGCGCACGTTTTCGAGCGCAACTTCGAAGGCTTCCAGTTCAGATTTACCAGAACGCTGAGCCAGGGTCTCCAGCGCGCTGTATACGATAGTTTCTGCAGTAGATTTTTTACCATCTACCATCAGGATATTGACAAATTTAGCCAGCAGTTCTGATCCGAACTTCGGATCCGGCAGAATTTTACGCTGACCAATGACGCGACGACGTGGCATGGAAATACTCCGTTGTTAATTCAGGATTGTCCAAAACTCTAAGAGTTTAGTATGACATTAAGATAAATCAGTTTGGCCTTACTTAACGGAGAACCATTAAGCCTTAGGACGCTTCACGCCGTACTTGGAGCGAGCCTGCTTACGGTCTTTAACGCCGGAGCAGTCAAGCGCACCACGAACGGTGTGGTAACGAACACCCGGAAGGTCTTTAACACGACCGCCACGGATCAGGATCACGGAGTGCTCCTGCAGGTTGTGACCTTCACCACCGATGTAGGAGGTGACTTCGAAACCGTTAGTCAGACGCACACGGCAAACTTTACGCAGTGCGGAGTTCGGTTTCTTAGGAGTGGTGGTATATACGCGAGTACATACGCCACGTTTCTGCGGGCAGGCTTCCAGCGCTGGCACGTTGCTCTTTGCAACTTTGCGCGCGCGTGGTTTGCGTACCAGCTGGTTAATTGTTGCCATTAAATAGCTCCTGGTTTTAGCTTTTGCTTCGTAAACACGTAATAAATCGCCTCATATATTATGAGGACGCAGAATTTTAGGGCGGTGCCGAAAAGGTGTCAAGAAATATACAACGATCCCGCCATCACCAGGCCAACTGACCGGCATGTTTGACTGTGAGTCTGACGAAATCAGTATAGCTAACCCTGCCGACACTGTCCGCAATTTGACCAGTTAGCCCGCGGGCGTCAACGTCGTCTTGCAGCACGTAAAGGGTTATGGGGGCGGATTGCAGGATCTCAAGGAAGCGACCGCCGGCGATAGCCGCCGCGACGCCATCAGACAGCAGTAACAGATCGTCACCCTGCTCCATCAAGCGAAGCATTGCTGCGATATCGGCATGCCAGGGAGAAACACTGAGCGTATGGAGCATGGGGGCCTCAGAAACGCAAAATCACATCAAATTCATGCAGACGGGCGCGCAGGGCATCCGGCGCCAGGCATTCGACATCCACCACCCACGGTGTCGCGGGGTCCAGGCCGCGCTCTCGCGCCGACTCGGCGCACAGCCAGCACTGGTCGATATCATATAGCGACAGCAGTTTAAAAGTGGCGATGTAATCGCGGGCCAGCACAGCGCCAGGCCGCTGGGCGGGCAACAGCTGAAACACGCCGTCGCCCACGAAAAATACGCCAATCTCGTCGGTGAGGGCGGAGGTGGCTAATAAGGCGTCGAGGCCTTCCCTGCCGGCGGCGCTGCCGTGCGGCGCGGAGGAAAAAACGAAAGCCACACGTTTCATCAAAACTGTACCATCCGATCGCAAGTAAGCGCCGCTTCCGCCAGCGCGCCAAGTCCGCTCAACGTAAAACCCGGCTGCAGATTATGGCCAGGCAGAGCGAGCTGTTGCGCTTCGCGCTCGTCCGTTACGCCACGACGCAGGGCGGCCGCCACGCAGATATGCAGCGCGACGCCGTGCTCATCGTGGAGGGATTGCCACCCGCGCACCAGATCGAACTCATCGCTGGCGGGCGCCGTCAGCTGGTTAGCGTTAAGCACGCCTTCGCGATAGAAAAAAACGCACGCCAGCTCATGGCCTTCCTGCAGCACGGCCTGCGCAAATTGCCAGGCGCTGCTCGCCTGCTGCGTGCCATAGGCAGGGCCGGTCACCGTGAGGGCAAAACGCATTACTTATCCAGCCCCTGGAAATCGCCGCTTTTGAACTGGCGAATATAGAGGTAGACGGTGTGCTTGGAGATGTTCAGACGATCGGCCACCTGGTTAATGGCGTCTTTAATATCGAAGATCCCTTTCTCGTAGAGATTCAGCACGATTTGACGGTTTTTAGCATTGTTGGACACGCTGCGATCGGCATTCACCTCTTCGATGGTAAATTCCAGAGTCTGGGCGACCAGATCGTCAACCGAGGAAGCAAAGTTCACCGGCGAGTTAACCTCGGGCGTTTCTGGCGGAATAAAGGTGCTCATGATCTGGGAAAACGGCACATCCAGATTCATATTGATGCACAGCAGACCAATCACCCGGTGATCGCGGTTGCGGATGGCAATCGTCACCGACTTCATCAGGACGCCGCTTTTGGCGCGGGTAAAGTAGCATTTGGAAACGCTGCTATCGGCGCCCGTCATATCGTGCAGCATGCGCAGCGCAAGATCGGTAATCGGTGAACCGATTTGGCGGCCGGTATGTTCACCATTGGCGATACGGATGGCAGAGCATTTCAGATCCTGCAAAGAATGCAGCACGATTTCACAGTGCGAACCGATGAGCATCGCCAACCCGTCCACCACCGCTTCATAAGATTTAAGAATATCGAAATCGGTCTGGTCAAAGGGACGTTGATCCAGCAGGTCAAGCTCGCTGGTTTCGTTGGTTAAAAGCGACCTGGACATGAAAAAAAGCACTCCTTTTCAGGAGCCTGTCGTTATTGTCAGGGCAGGCTCATCATCATTATTAAGCTATCTAAAGTAATACAGCGCCTGAGGATCTTTCCAGTTTTAATTATATCTGCGCTCAATAAAAAAGCCGCCGCCTCTGACGAGACGGCGGCCTGAACCCGATTACTTCTTAGCGTCAGCTTTCGCGTCCGCGGCTTTCGCATCGCCAGCGGCTTCCGGCTGAGCATCTGCCTTCGGCGCCGGTTTGATATCCAGCAGCTCTACATCAAAGACCAGCGTAGAGTTGGCCGGGATGCCCGGGACGCCGGTTTTGCCGTAGGCCAGATCTGGCGGAATGACCAGCTTGATTTTGCCGCCTTTCTTGATGTTCTTCAGGCCTTCAGTCCAGCCCGGGATCACCCCGTCGAGACGGAAAGAGAGCGGCTCGCCGCGGGTATAAGAGTTATCAAACTCTTTGCCGTCGATCAGCGTACCTTTGTAGTTAACCACCACGGTGTCGCTGTCTTTCGGCGCATCGCCAGTGCCTTCTTTCTCGACTTTATACAGCAGGCCAGTTTTCGACGTTTTCACGCCCTTCTCTTTGGCAAAGCTGTCACGGAAAGCTTTACCTTTGGTTTCGTTCTCAGTGGCGTCTTTTTCCATTTTCTGCTGAGCCGCGGTCTTCACGCGCGTTTCAAAGGCCTGCAGAGTCTGTTCGATCTCCTGGTCGGACAGTTTGCTCTTATCGGCAAACGCGTCCTGTACGCCGGCGATCAGCTGGGCTTTATCCAGCTTAATGCCGAGTTTTTCTTGTTCTTTCAGGGAGTTTTCCATGTAACGCCCCAGGGACGCGCCCAGCGCATAGGCCGATTTCTGATCGTCATTTTTAAATGCCGATTTACTCTCAGCCGCCGGGGCTGCTTTCGCCGCGGTATCTGCAGCAAAGGTCAGCGGTGCATTCAGGGCGACGGCCATTGTGGTCGCCAGCAGCGTTACTTTAAACAGTGATTTCATCCATTTCTCCAGGGCCGGGGCCTCTCACCCCAGGGTTATCGTAAAAAGCAAAAAACGTACTATAGAACGTCGCCGTTAAAATCTACATACGGACGTTCCTGAATATCGCCTCTTTTAGGACTATTTTTGTATGAATAAGTTTCCTGTAGGACGCAGCGATGCTGCGCGCCGGGGGAAACTTAAGTAGAATCCGCCCGCAGGATCAGACTAAAGAGGTTACCCATGCACGATAGCACATTAGAAACGCGCCTTGCGGAGCTGGAAAGCCGGCTGGCGTTTCAGGAAATCACCATCGAAGACCTCAATAAAACCGTGACCGCCCACGAGATTGAGATGGCGAAGATGCGCGAGCATATGCGTCTGATGATCGAGAAGCTGAAGGCGACCCAACCCTCCCATATCGCCTCCCAGGCCGAAGAGACGCCGCCGCCGCATTATTGAGGCGTAAAAAAAGCGGGTCTCCCCGCTTTTTTGTCGTCTTCGTGCCAAAGCGCGAAGATTAGTGGCAACCGCAGCCACCGTGGCCGCCGCAGCCGCCTTTACCATGGTCGTGGCCATGATCGTGGTCGTGACCGTGACCGCCGCAGCAGCCATCGTGACCATGATCGTGGTCGTGATCATGACCATGCGCGCCGTGCACGTGACCGTGCTCCAGCTCTTCAGCGGTCGCTTCGCGGATGGCGACAACTTCCACATTGAACTTCAGGTTCTGGCCTGCCAGCATGTGGTTGCCATCAACCACAACGTGGTCGTCTTCAACTTCAGTAATCTCTACTGGTACCGGACCCTGATCGGTTTCCGCCAGGAAGCGCATGCCAACCTGCAGTTCATCAACGCCCATGAAGACGTCTTTCGGTACACGCTGCACCAGGTTTTCGTCATACTGACCGTAAGCGTCGTTAGCGCCAACGGCTACGTCAAATTTGTCGCCCACTTCGTGGCCATCCAGCGCGTTTTCCAGGCCGGAAATCAGGGAGCCGTGACCGTGCAGGTAATCCAGCGGCGCGCTTACCGGAGACTCATCAACCAACACACCGTCTTCTGTACGTACCTGATAGGCCAGGCTGACCACCAGGTCTTTTGCTACTTTCATGATATCTCCTGAGATGGGAAGAATAGTGGCGCAGATTGTAGCGGAATTCTGCTGCCGTGTACCCTTTAGCTTAAAAAAAGCCGACGGATAACGCTAGTCGGGATGAAAAATGCCAATCACCTGCTCCTCTTTGCGTACATGCTCACGGGCCTCTTTATCCGCCTCACGCATCTGATGACCGCACTTAACGCATTCAACAACATCGACATTATTTTCACGCCACATCGCCAGTGAATCCTGCGCCTGGCACGCCGGACATTTCGCCCCGGCAATAAAACGTTTACGTACTGCCATATGATTTACCTTTATTCAAACTCGTCCCAGCCGTCCAGCTGCCGGCTCTCTTTCTGCATTTCGCGCTGAAAAATCTCTTCCAGTTCGCGCCGGGCTTCCCGCACGCGTGATATCTGTACCGTATCAGTATGCACCGGCATTAACTCACGCAGCATTCGCATATCGAGGCGTCGGAAGTGCAGCTGCGCGCGCTGGGCCTGGTGAGGATGCATCCCCAGGGTGATGAGCGCTTTACGCCCCAGCTCCAGCGCGCTGGAGAAAGTCTCACGGGAAAACTGCGTCACGCCGGCCTGCAGAAGCTCATGCGCCTCGACGCGCCCGCGAGCGCGCGCCAGGATGTGCAGATGTGGAAAGTGTTGTTGACACATCTCCACCAGCCGCATGGTGTCTTCCGGCTCATTACAGGTAATGACGATCGACTGCGCCTCCTCCGCCCCCGCCGAGCGCAGCAGTTCCAGCTGGGTGGCGTCGCCAAAATAGACTTTATAGCCATAGTTGCGCATCAGATTCACCGCGCTGATGTCTCGCTCCAGTACCGTAATACGCATCTTATTGGCCATCAGCAGGCGACCGATGACCTGGCCGAAACGGCCAAAGCCAACAATAATCACCTGCGGTTTATCGTCCTCTACCCACGGCGCCTCATCGGTATCCTCCGCTGGATTCAGGCGTCGCGACAGTATCTTATCGATCCCTTTCATCAGCAGCGGCGTGGTCATCATCGACAAGGTGACGGCCACCAGCAGCAGCGCCATCTGGTCGTGCTGGAACAACCGCTGAGAAGCGGGCAGCGAAAAGAGGACAAACGCGAACTCGCCGCCCTGGCTTAATACGCCCGCAAACTGCATACGCTCGGAACTCCGCAGGCCATAGAGACGGGCCAGTAGATAGAGCACCAGCATTTTTACCGCCACCAGCACCGCCACGCTCACCGCCACCCACAGCAGATGGGTGTACAGCACGCCAAGGTTCAGCGCCATACCGACGGAGATAAAGAACAACCCAAGCAGCAGCCCCTTGAACGGATCGATGGCGATCTCCAGTTCATGGCGATACTCACTTTCCGCCAGCAGCACGCCGGCGATAAAGGTACCCAGCGCCATCGACAGCCCCAGCGCCTCCATAAACAGGGCTGATCCAAGGACCAGCAGCAGCGTGGCGGCAGTGAACACTTCCCTGACCCCGGAGCTGGCGATAAAGCGGAACACCGGCCGCAGTAAATAGCGTCCGCCAATCAGCATCCCGGCAAACGCCAGGACCTTCATGCCGACCGTTAGCCAGTTCACATGCTCATCCGCGGAACCCGCCAGCAGAGGCACCAGCGCCAGCGCCGGGATCACCGCCAGATCCTGAAACAGCAGGACCGAAAAGCCTAACTGCCCTGATTCGCTGCGGCTCATTCCCTTCTCGCGCATCAGCTGCAGTGCCATCGCGGTAGAGGACATCGCCAGGCCGATCCCGCCGACCACCGCCGCCTGCCATGAAAATCCTGTCGTCATCAACAGACCGCCGAGGATCGCCGCGCTGAGCATCACCTGCGCCGCGCCAACGCCGAAGATGGAGCTTCGCAGCCGCCATAGCTTGGCGGGATTGAGCTCCAGGCCGATGATAAACATCAGAAACACCACGCCGAGTTCAGAGAAATGGAGAATTTCATCCACATCGCTGATAAACCCGAGCCCCCACGGACCAATGGCGATCCCGGCCAGCAGATAGCCCAGCACCGCGCCAATCCCCAGTCTTGAAGCCAGAGGGACGGCGATAACGGCCGCGAACAAAAACAGCACCCCTGCCAGCAGCAAATCAAATCCCGCCATGGACACCTCCGGCGGCAAGGGGGTTGGCCAGCCAGTCCCGATAGGCCAGGGCGCGGCTGCGCAGCTCCTCTGGCTGTTGCCGCCGGGCCCAGTAGACGATAATGGGGCTCATCCAGTGCATACGGCACATGCCGGCGGTCAGTTCAAAAGGACGTAAAATATCGTTCATCGGATAGCGATTCGCATCGCGACGGTAGGCGCTCTCAGGTTCGCCGGTGGTGATCACGCTGCGCCAGTACTTTCCCGCCAGTTCGTTCCCTCCGGCGCCGCTGGCGAAGCCGCGGCTTAAGACACGATCCAGCCACTCCTTGAGCAGCGCCGGACAGCTCCAGGTATATAAAGGATGCTGGAAAACGATCACCTCATGCTGGCGCAGCAGGTCCTGTTCGTGAGCAATATCGATAAAAAAATCCGGATAGTGCGCGTAGAGATCGTGCACGGTGACGTTTGGCAACTGTAAGGCCGGTTGTAATAAAACCCGGTTGGCCACGGAATCCTGAGATTCTGGGTGGGCATACAGCAGCAACACTTTCGCTGTCTGAGACATCATTCCCCTCCCGTAGGTCTTCTGGCGGCCTGCACAGCCCTGGCGTTTTGACACAGCCAGAATGACTTTGTGTATCGTCTTCGTTTTGGGCTACCATGGCGGCCCGGTGAAGCGATTCGCTTCCACACTACATTATCATAATGACAAATTAACATAGTCTGAACATACGGCGCCTTATGATTGTTTTCTCCTCGTTACAAATTCGTCGCGGCGTACGCGTCCTGCTGGACAACGCCACCGCTACCATCAACCCTGGCCAGAAGGTCGGTCTGGTGGGGAAAAACGGCTGCGGGAAATCGACGCTGCTATCGCTTTTGAAAAACGAGATAAGCGCTGACGGCGGCAGTATGACCTTTCCCGGCAACTGGCAGCTGGCCTGGGTGAATCAGGAAACCCCGGCCCTGCCGCAGCCGGCAATCGATTATGTCATTGACGGCGATCGCGAATATCGCCAGCTGGAAGCCGCGCTCCAGCAGGCTAACGAGCGCAACGACGGCCATGCCATCGCCACCGTCCACGGCAAGCTGGACGCCATCGACGCCTGGACCATCCGCTCCCGCGCCGCCAGCCTGCTGCACGGCCTGGGTTTCAGCAATGAACAGCTCGAGCGGCCGGTCAGCGATTTTTCCGGCGGCTGGCGTATGCGTCTTAACCTCGCGCAAGCGCTGATCTGCCGCTCCGATCTGCTGCTGCTCGATGAACCGACTAACCACCTCGACCTTGATGCGGTGATCTGGCTGGAGAAGTGGCTGAAGGGCTACACGGGGACGCTGATCCTGATCTCCCACGATCGCGATTTCCTCGATCCTATCGTCGACAAAATTATCCATATCGAACAGCAGACGATGTTTGAGTACACCGGCAACTACAGCTCGTTTGAAGTGCAGCGCGCCACCCGGCTCGCTCAGCAGCAGGCGATGTACGAAAGCCAGCAGCAGCGTGTCGCGCATCTGCAAAGCTATATCGATCGCTTCCGCGCCAAAGCCACCAAAGCCAAGCAGGCGCAGAGCCGTATTAAAATGCTGGAGCGGATGGAACTCATCGCCCCGGCGCACGTGGATAACCCGTTCCACTTCAGCTTCCGCCAGCCGGAGAGTCTGCCAAACCCGCTGCTGAAGATGGAGAAAGTCAGCGCCGGCTATGGCGAGCGTATTATCCTCGACTCCATTAAGCTCAATCTGGTGCCGGGGTCGCGTATCGGCCTGCTGGGCCGCAACGGCGCAGGGAAATCGACGCTGATTAAGCTGCTGGCTGGCGAACTCCAGCCCGTGAGCGGCGAGATCGGCCTCGCCAAAGGCATCAAGCTCGGCTACTTCGCCCAGCATCAGCTGGAGTTCCTGCGCGCCGATGAGTCGCCGCTGCAGCACCTGGCGCGCCTGGCGCCGCAGGAGCTGGAGCAGAAGCTGCGTGATTATCTTGGCGGCTTTGGTTTCCAGGGGGATAAGGTCAGCGAAGAGACCCGCCGCTTCTCCGGTGGAGAAAAGGCGCGTCTGGTGCTGGCCCTGATCGTCTGGCAGCGCCCTAACCTGCTGCTGCTCGACGAACCGACCAACCATCTCGACCTCGATATGCGTCAGGCCTTAACCGAAGCGCTGATCGACTTTGAAGGGGCGCTGGTAGTCGTATCGCACGATCGCCACCTGATCCGCTCCACCACCGACGATCTGTACCTTGTCCACGATGGTAAAGTCGAACCGTTCGACGGCGATCTGGACGATTATCAGCAGTGGCTCAGCGACTCGCAAAAACAGGAGTCCCAGAGCGGCGACACGCCAAAAGAGAGCGGCAACAGCGCGCAAGCGCGCAAAGACCAGAAGCGTCGGGAAGCGGAGCTGCGCAGCCAGACCCAACCGCTGCGCAAAGAGATCGCCCGTCTGGAGAAAGAGATGGACAAGCTCAACGCGCAGCTGGCCAGTGCGGAAGAGAAACTTGGCGACAGCGAACTCTACGACGCCTCGCGGAAAGCGGAACTGACTGAATGCCTGCAGCAGCAGGCCAGCGCGAAATCCGGGCTGGAAGAGTGCGAAATGGCCTGGCTGGAGGCTCAAGAGCAGCTGGAGCGCATGCTTCAGGAAGGCTAACGCCGCCTCATCATTCTGCCTGCGACGGCGCGGGCAGAATGGGTTTCTGCCATTCCCATGCTCAGGCCATCAATGACATCAATGGTTTGTTTTCGGTGTCACCGGGCGTCATTGGCCACAAGACCACATATTGGCTAACTCCCGCGCGCCCTGCGCGGTATAGTCATCATCACGTTTATTAATTATTCTGGTGCTATGGTTGAAATCATCCCCACAGACATGACGCCCCCCGAAAACGATTCGCGTGAGTTCCATCCCATGCGCGGCGTGGGCAATCGTCATCTGCAAACCATGCTGCCGCGGCTGATCCGCCGTAAATTGCGCTTTACCCCGCACTGGCAGCGCCTTGAGCTGCCGGACGGCGATTTTGTCGATCTCGCCTGGAGCGAAGACCCGCACCAGGCGCGCCACAAGCCGCGCCTCGTCGTCTTTCATGGTCTGGAAGGGAGTCTGCACAGCCCGTACGCCCATGGCCTGATCCACGCGGCGATGCAGCGCGGCTGGCTGGGCGTGGTCATGCACTTTCGCGGCTGCAGCGGCGAACCTAACCGCAATCACCGCATCTATCACTCCGGCGAAACGGAAGATGGCACCTGGTTTCTCCACTGGCTGCAGCGCGAGTTTGGCCCCGCGCCGACCGCCGCCGTCGGCTATTCGCTGGGCGGCAACATGCTGGGCTGCCTGCTGGCAGAAGAAGGCGACCGCTGCCCGCTGGATGCGGCGGTGATCGTTTCCGCGCCTTTCATGCTGGAAGCCTGCAGCTATCATATGGATAAGGGCTTCTCGCGAGTTTATCAGCGCTATCTGCTCAATCTGTTAAAAGCCAACGCCTCACGTAAGCTGAAAGCGTATCCTGGCTCGCTGCCCGTCGATTTACGCCAGCTCAAAGGGATGCGCCGCATCCGGGAATTTGACGATATGATCACCGCCAAAATCCATGGCTTCGCCGATGCGCTGGATTATTACCGGCAATGCAGCGCCATGCCGCGGCTCAGCGATATCACTAAGCCGACGCTCATCATCCATGCGAAAGACGACCCGTTTATGGACCACCACTCCATTCCCCCGCAGGAGCAACTGCCGGCGAACGTTGAGTATCAATTGACTGAACAAGGCGGCCACGTCGGCTTCGTCGGCGGCACCCTGCGTAAACCGGAGATGTGGCTGGAAAGACGCATTCCCGACTGGTTAAACCGCTGGCTGGAGGTTCCCGTATGATTATTCCCTGGCAGGATCTGGATCCCGAAACGCTGGATAACCTGATTGAAAGCTTTGTGTTACGCGAAGGCACCGATTATGGTGAACATGAACGTTCACTTGCCGATAAAGTCGCCGATGTAAAACAGCAGCTGAAACGCGGAGAGGCGGTCCTCGTGTGGTCGGAACTGCATGAGACAGTCAATATTATGCCGCGCGCCCTGTTTAACGGCTAAGGCGACGCCACTACATCGTTTAACCAGGGAGTTGTTATGTCTGCCAAACATCCGGTGATCGCCGTCACGGGCTCCAGCGGCGCGGGCACTACCACCACCAGCCTCGCCTTTCGCAAAATCTTCGCGCAGCTAAATCTGCACGCCGCGGAGGTGGAAGGCGACAGCTTTCATCGCTACACCCGCCCGGAAATGGACATGGCGATCCGCAAAGCGCGGGATCAGGGAAAACATATCAGCTACTTTGGCCCGGAGGCGAACGACTTCGGCCTGCTGGAGCAGACCTTTGTCGACTATGGCCGCCATGGCAAAGGCCAGTCGCGTAAATACCTGCACACCTATGACGAAGCCGTGCCGTGGAATCAGGTGCCGGGAACCTTCACCCCATGGCAGCCGCTGCCGGAGCCGACGGACGTGCTGTTCTATGAGGGGCTGCACGGCGGGGTTGTCACGCCGCAGCATGATGTCGCCAGCCATGTCGACCTGCTGGTCGGGGTCGTGCCTATCGTTAACCTGGAATGGATCCAGAAACTCATTCGCGACACCAGCGAACGCGGCCACTCCCGGGAGGCGGTGATGGACTCCGTCGTCCGATCGATGGAAGATTACATCAACTTCATCACCCCGCAGTTTTCCCGCACCCACATCAACTTCCAGCGCGTACCGACGGTGGACACCTCCAACCCGTTTGCCGCGAAAGCGATCCCCTCTCTGGACGAGAGCTTTGTGGTGATCCATTTCCGCAATCTGCAGAACATCGACTTCCCCTGGCTGCTGGCGATGCTACAGGGCTCGTTTATTTCGCACATGAACACCCTGGTGGTGCCGGGCGGTAAAATGGGGCTGGCGATGGAGCTTATTATGGCGCCGCTGGTCGAGCGTCTGATGGAAGGCCGAAAGATCGGCTAACAGAAAAAACCCCGGCCAGGCCGGGGTTGAGATCATTCACATCAGCAGGCGAAGACTACGCCTCGATCACTTCATAGGAGTGGGTGATCTTCACCGCTTTTTCCAGCATCAGCGCCACCGAGCAGTATTTCTCTGCCGACAGATCCACCGCACGGGAGACTGCGGCATCTTTCAGCGCCTTACCGGTGACGATAAAGTGCAGATTAATATGCGTGAACAGGCGCGGCGCCTCTTCCCGACGCTCAGAGGTCAGCTTCACTTCGCAGTTGGTCACGTCGTGACGACCTTTTTGCAAAATAGAGACCACATCGATCGCACTGCAACCGCCCGCCGCCATCAGCACCATCTCCATCGGGCTGGGCGCCTTATCTCCGGAGTTGCCATCCATCAGAATCTGGTGTCCTGACGCGGACTCCCCGATAAAGGTTAACCCTTCAACCCATTTCACACGCGCTTGCATAAAATTTAACTCCAGTATCGCAATATTCCTGTCAGATTACGCGCACATAACAATTCTCGCAACGGAAGGCGACCTGCGTCATGCTGAAGCGAGACACCAGGAGACATGCGGCGAAAGCTATGCTAAAACAGTCTGGATGCTACAGTAATACATTGATGTACTGCATGTATGCAGAGGAGTTCACATTACAGGCTGTCGAAAAATCATCAGCCAGCTTCCCAGGTATAGGGAAACAATACGATTGCATGCCCGGACGCCGTGTAGTGTCGGCGCCCGGAGATAGCTTATAACAGAGGATAACCGCGCATGGTGCTTGGCAAACCGCAAACAGACCCTACCCTTGAATGGTTCTTGTCTCATTGCCACATTCATAAGTACCCATCAAAGAGCACGCTGATCCACCAGGGTGAGAAAGCAGAAACGCTGTACTACATCGTTAAAGGCTCCGTGGCTGTACTCATCAAGGATGAAGAAGGTAAAGAGATGATCCTCTCCTACCTCAACCAGGGCGATTTCATCGGTGAATTAGGCCTGTTTGAAGAGGGTCAGGAGCGTAGCGCCTGGGTACGGGCGAAAACCGCATGTGAAGTGGCCGAGATCTCTTATAAGAAATTCCGTCAGCTGATCCAGGTGAACCCGGACATTCTGATGCGTCTCTCTTCGCAAATGGCTCGCCGTCTGCAGGTGACGTCTGAGAAAGTGGGCAACCTCGCCTTCCTCGACGTGACGGGCCGTATCGCCCAGACGCTGCTGAACCTGGCGAAGCAACCCGATGCCATGACCCACCCGGACGGTATGCAAATTAAAATTACCCGTCAGGAAATTGGTCAGATCGTCGGCTGCTCTCGTGAAACCGTTGGCCGTATTTTGAAAATGCTGGAAGATCAGAACCTGATTTCCGCCCACGGTAAAACTATCGTCGTCTACGGCACCCGTTAAGTTGCTAAGCGGCGTATTGCTCCTGCAGTACGCCGTTTTTGTTTTTCCCTCATGTGGCGCAGGCTGATTTACCACCCGGAAGTCAACTATGCACTGCGGCAAACGCTGGTGCTGTGTCTGCCTGTGGCCATCGGTCTTCTGCTCGGCCATCTCCAGCAGGGACTCCTGTTTTCCTTAGTTCCCGCCTGCTGCAACATCGCCGGTCTCGACACTCCGCATAAGCGCTTTTTTAAGCGTCTGATTATCGGCGGCTGTCTGTTTGCCGGATGCAGCCTGGTGGTGCAGCTGCTGCTCGCCCAGACCATACCTTTGCCGCTTATTCTCAGCGGCCTGGCGCTATTGCTCGGCGTCACCGCGGAAATCAGTTCGTTGCACGCGCGCCTGCTGCCCGCGTCGCTGATCGCCGCCATCTTTACCCTGAGCCTGGCGGGCAATATGCCCGTCTGGGAGCCGCTGCTGATCTACGCCTTCGGCACGCTATGGTACGGCGTGTTTAACTGGTTCTGGTTCTGGCTGTGGCGCGAACAGCCGCTGCGGGAGTCGCTCAGTCTGCTCTACCGGGAACTGGCCAATTATTGCGAAGCCAAATATAGCCTGTTGACCCAGCATACCGATCCCTCGACCGCCCTGCCGCCGCTGCTCATCCGCCAGCAGAAGGTGGTCGATTTAATCACCCAGTGCTATCAGCAGATGCATATGCTGGCCGCCAACCAACGTAACGACCACAAACGTCTTCTGCGAGCGTTCCAGATGGGGCTGGATCTACAGGAGCATATTTCGGTCAGCCTGCATCAGCCGGAAGAGGTGCAAAAGCTGGTTGAGCGCAGCCATGCCGAAGCGGTGATCCGCTGGAACGCGCAGACCGTCGCCGCCCGCCTGCGGGTGCTGGCGGATGACATGCTCTATCATCGTTTTCCGCAGCGTTTCCAGATGGATAAACAGATCGGCGCCCTGGAAAAAATCGCCCGCCAGCATCCGGATAACCCGGTCGGCCACTTCTGCGCCTGGCACTTCAGCCGCATCGCCCGGGTGCTGCATACCCAGCGCCCACTGTATGCCCGGGATCTGATGGCTGACAAAGAGCGTCGTTTACCGTTGTTTCCCGCGCTAAAGAACTATCTGTCGCTGAAGTCGCCCGCGCTGCGCAACGCCGCCCGCATCAGCGTGATGCTGAGCATCGCCAGCCTGATGGGCAACGCCCTGCATTTGCCGAAGCCCTACTGGATCCTGATGACCGTCCTCTTCGTGACACAGAACGGCTATGGCGCCACGCGGGTACGTATTGTCCACCGGGCGGCGGGGACGCTCGCCGGCCTGATCATCGCCGGGCTGACCTTGCACTTTCACGTTCCGGAGAGCTATACCCTGAGCGGGATGCTGCTGATCACCCTGCTCAGCTATCTGATCATCCGCAAACACTATGGCTGGGCGATGGTGGGGTTTACGGTGACGGCGGTATATACCCTGCAGCTTCTGACGCTCAACGGCGAACAGTTTATTATCGCCCGGCTGATCGACACGCTGATCGGCTGCCTGATCGCCTTCGGCGGGATGGTCTGGCTGTGGCCGCAGTGGCAGAGCGGCCTGCTGAAAAAAAACGCCCACGATGCGCTGGAGGCCGACCAGCAGGCGATTCGCCTGATCCTCAGCCCCGACCCCAAAGCGCCCGCGCTGGCCTACCAGCGCATGCGCGTCAATCAGGCGCACAACGCGCTCTACAACTCCCTGAATCAGGCGATGCAGGAGCCCGGGTTTAATACCCACTACCTGGAAGATATGAAGCTATGGGTGACGCACAGCCAGTTTATCGTCGAACACATCAACGCCATGACCACTTTGGCCCGGGAGCATACGATGCTCACCCCGGATCTTGCCCAGCGCTATCTCGAATCCTGTGAGATTGCCCTGCAGCGCTGTCAGCAGCGGCTGGACAGCGATGGTCCCGGCAGCGCAGGGGATGTCAATATTATGGAGTCACCGGAAAGCGAGGTGCCGATCGGTCCGTTAAGCACCCTGGAGCAGCATCTGCAACGCATTCTGGGCCATCTGAACACCATGCACACCATTTCGTCAGTGGCATGGCGTCAGCGGCCGCATCACGGCATCTGGCTGCGGAAGATCAGCCGTTAATCACCTTTGCCACGGCCTGGGCAAAGCGCGCCATCCCCTCGGCAATATCCTGCTCTTCGATGATCAGCGAGGGAACAAAACGCATCACGTCCGGCCCGGCGTTAAGCACCATGACGCCGGCTTCCGCAGCGGCATAGAGGAAATCACGCGCGCGGCCCTTGTGCTGCGGCTTGAGTTCGGCGCCAATCAGCAGGCCCATCCCGCGAATATCACTGAACAGATCAAACTCGGCATCCAGCTGCTGCAGGTGTTTGACGAACAGTTCGCGTTTGGCGTTCACGCCATCCAGCACCGCCGGGGTATTGATCAGATCGAAAGCGGCGTTGGCGACCGCGCAGGCCAGCGGGTTGCCGCCGTAGGTTGAGCCATGGGAACCCGCATGGAAGGCGCTGGCGATCTCGTGGGTGGTCAACATGGCGCTGACCGGGAAACCGCCGCCCAGCGCTTTGGCGCTGGTGAGAATATCCGGGATTACGCCATAGTGCATATAGGCAAACAGCGATCCGGTACGCCCCATTCCGCACTGCACTTCATCAAAGACTAACAGCGCCTGGTGTTGATCGCACAGTTCGCGCAGCCCCTGCAGGAACGCCGGCGTCGCTGCCGTCACGCCGCCTTCGCCCTGAATCGGCTCCACCACCACCGCGCAGGTGTGGTCATCCATCACCGCTTTTACCGCCTGCAGGTCGTTGAAGGGAACATGGACAATATCCGCCGGTTTCGGGCCGAAACCATCGGAGTACTTCGGCTGCCCGCCGACGGAGACGGTAAACAGGGAGCGACCATGAAAGGCATTATGGAAAGCGATGATTTTGGTTTTGTACGGGCTATGGCGGGTCACCGCATAGTGACGCGCCAGCTTAAAGGCCGTTTCATTGGCTTCGGTACCGGAGTTCATAAACACCACTCGCTCGGCGAAGGTGGCATCGACAAGTTTACGTCCCAGGCGCAGCGCTGGCTCATTGGTAAAGACGTTGCTGGTATGCCACAGCGTTTCGCCCTGCTCGTGGAGCGCCGCCACCAGCGCCGGGTGGCAATGGCCGAGCGCCGTCACCGCGATACCGCCGGCGAAATCAACATACTCTTTGCCCTGCTGATCCCAGACGCGGCTGCCTTTTCCCTTTACCGGGATGAATTCTGCCGGTGCATAAATTGGCAAAATAACTTCATCGAATGTGGCGCGGGTGATTGCCGGTTGTTCAGTTGCCATGTCTTGCCCATCCCTCTTCGTTATGCAGATGCGATTATGATAATCTAATCACAAAATATGCATAAAAAATCAGTCAATGGCAACCGAAATCACCGCTTAATAAAGTTCGCCAGCAATTGATGGCCCTGTTCGCTGAGGATGCTTTCCGGATGGAACTGCACGCCCTCGAGATCCCAGTCGCGATGACGGATCCCCATAATCTCACCGCTGGCGCTGCGGGCGGTGACGATAAACTCAGGCGGCAGCGTCGGCGGGTCAATCACCAGCGAATGATAGCGGGTCACCGTCAAAGGATTATTCAGCCCCTGAAACACCCCTTCGCCGTTATGCTCGATAAGCGAGGTTTTTCCATGCATCACCTGCGCCGCCCGCACAATGGTCGCGCCAAACGCCTGGGCTATCGCCTGATGCCCGAGGCAGACGCCCAGCAGCGGCGTTTTCCCTGCATAGTGACGGATTACCGCGAGGGAAATCCCCGCTTCATCCGGCGTACAGGGACCAGGCGAAATCACTATCTTCTCCGGCGCCAGCGACGCTATCTCCTCCAGCGTCAACGCATCGTTGCGCCTGACCAGCACTTCCGCCCCCAGTTCGCAAAAGTACTGATACAGATTCCAGGTGAAAGAGTCATAGTTATCGATAAGCAGGATCATAGCGGCTCCGGAACAATCAAACCGGGCTATTCTACTCAGATTCCCGCGCTTCGCTTACCACTTTGCGAAAGATCGCCGCCAGCGGGTCCGGATCGCCCATCGCGCCCTGCTGACAGGCGGTGCTCCAGGCGGCAGGATCGACGTCACGCCAGTCAAGAAGGTAGCCGGCATGTATCGCCAGCTGTTCAAAGAAAATGCGCTGGGTCAGGCCATTGCCGAGACGAAAAGGGTGCAGCACATTAATTTCACCATAGAACCAGCTCAGGCGTTCGATAAAGGTATCCCGCGGCAGGCCGCAGAGATAATCCTCCTGCTCCAGGGCCTGCATCAGGGCATTCCCCTCCTCTTCGATGCGGGCAAAGTGGCAGAACGGCGTATCGCCCAGGTAGAGGTTCACTTCACGCAGCCTACCCGCCCAGTCAAACAGATCCTGATACAGCTGATGATGAATAGCGCACAGATAGGGTAAGCCGCGCACCCGCGGGCCCAGCGGCAGGGTGGCCGCCCGCAGGGACGTCATCTCCAGGGCAGCCTGCTGCAGCGTTTTAGCCTGGCGGATGCCGAGGCGGTTGCGCAGGACGTTCAGCGCCGGATAGAGGTAAGGATCGCGTTCATCGCCAAATTTATCGCTCATACTCCCTCCGCAGCGTCGCGAGGCGAGCCTGCGCCTCCTCGGCAGTCAGCGTAACCAGCGGCACCGATACGCCTTCGAGGCGACGGCTGGCCTGAAAATTGCTATTACGTGTCTGTTCCCAGAGCCGGGATTTTTGCTTATCGGTGAGTGGACGCATCGTCGCCCCCCTTATCGTCCCCTGTGTGCCACAAGTATAAGCAGCAATTACAGGTTATGCCGGGAGGCAACCGGGCGCGGCGATAAACCACCGCGCCGCGGGAGGATTAGGGCAGCACTTTCGCAGAGAGGATAACAACCGGTTTAGTCGGCACATTCTGGTATGGGCCGACGTTATGGGTCTGGACCTGGGAGATCTTATCCGCAACGTCCATGCCTTTGACTACCTTGCCAAACACCGCATAGCCAAAGTCGCGCTGGCCATGGTCGAGGAAGGCGTTATCCGCCACGTTGATGAAGAACTGGCTGGTGGCGCTATCCTGATCGGCGGTACGCGCCATCGCGATGGTGCCGCGGGTGTTGCGCAGGCCGTTGTCTGCTTCATTCTTGATCGGCGGGTTAGGCTGTTTCTGCTGCATCTGCTCGTTAAAGCCGCCGCCCTGCACCATGAATCCCGGGATCACGCGGTGGAAGGTGGTGTTGTTGTAGAAGCCGCTGTTAACGTACTTCAGGAAGTTATCCACTGAAATCGGGGCTTTCTGGCTGTTTAACTCAAGCTCAATGTTACCTGCCGAGGTGGTCAGCAGCACATGCGGATCGCCCTTTGCCGCCATGGCCGGGGAGAAAGCTGAAATGGCGAAAACGGCAGCCATCGCCGCCAGTGTTGATTTGAGCATGGAAATTCCTTAACGGAGCAGAATAAAAGCGAGTGCCTTGATTCTAAAGAGCCTTTGCATCCTGGGCCAGCCTTTTACCAAATTTTACTTAGCTGTAATAATTGTAACCGCGCAAACGTTCTCCCTTGCGCCGAAAAAAGCGTGATGCAAGTCACATTAAAACATGCAAAAGATAACGTATTTCACAATAAACATTTAATTACATCACCTGAACGACTAAAATCTGTCCGCCCGGCGCAGCGTCAACGCGCTTTACCTTTCTATTCACAGGCCAGTCATGACTAACAGCAACCGTATTAAGCTCACATGGATCAGCTTCTTCTCCTACGCCCTGACCGGCGCGTTGGTGATCGTCACCGGGATGGTGATGGGTAACATTGCGGATTATTTCCATCTGCCCGTTTCCAGTATGAGCAACACCTTTACCTTTCTGAACGCCGGTATTCTGATCTCCATTTTCCTCAATGCCTGGCTGATGGAGATCGTGCCGCTGAAAACTCAGCTGCGTTTTGGCTTTATTTTAATGGTGCTGGCGGTGGCCGGCCTGATGCTCAGCCACAGCCTGGCGCTGTTCTCCGCGTCGATGTTCGTTCTCGGCCTGGTCAGCGGGATCACCATGTCGATCGGAACCTTCCTGATCACCCATATGTATGAAGGCCGTCAGCGCGGGGCGCGTCTGCTGTTTACCGACTCCTTCTTTAGCATGGCGGGAATGATTTTTCCGATGGTCGCCGCGGTCCTGCTGGCGCGCAGCATCGAGTGGTACTGGGTCTACGCCTGTATCGGTCTGGTGTATGTCGCTATTTTCGTCCTGACATTCGGCTGTGACTTCCCGGTGCTCGGCAAAAAAGCGCAGAGCGAAAACAGCCAGCCGGTGGTGAAAGAGAAGTGGGGCATCGGCGTGCTGTTCCTCTCCGTCGCGGCGCTGTGCTACATCCTCGGTCAGCTGGGCTTTATCTCCTGGGTACCGGAATATGCCAAGAGCCTGGGCATGAGCCTCGGCGATGCCGGTAAACTGGTGAGCGATTTCTGGATGTCCTACATGATCGGCATGTGGTCATTCAGCTTTATCCTGCGCTTCTTCGACCTGCAGCGCATCTTAACCGTCCTCGCCGGCCTCGCGACGGTGCTGATGTACCTGTTTATCAATGGTTCGCCGGAGCATATGCCGTGGTTTATTCTGACACTGGGCTTCTTCTCCAGCGCCATCTACACCTCGATCATTACGCTCGGTTCGCAGCAAACTAAAGTCGCTTCACCAAAGCTGGTGAACTTTATCCTCACCTGCGGCACCATCGGCACCATGCTGACTTTCGTGGTCACCGGCCCGATTGTGGCTGCCAGCGGTCCGCTGGCAGCGCTGCACACCGCTAACGGCCTCTACGCCGTGGTGTTCGTGATGTGCTTTATCCTCGGCTTCGTCTCCCGTCACCGCCAGAACAACGCGCAGGCGGCGTCTCACTAAGCCTTCGGCCCCTTTGCGTCCGCAAGGGGGCTGTTCCTCATAAAGGAGAGCGCCTCGCCACCGCGGTCGGTCTGGATCCAGGTTTGCGCCAGCTGGGTAATCGCGATCACCCTTCCCTGGCGAATTGACCAGCGCACCGGCACCTGGCAGCGTACCGCCTCAAAGCCATTCTCCGCCGGGAGGATGATCAGGTTAGCCGGGTTGCCGCTGACGATGCCGTAATCGGTCAGGCCAAACGTGCGGGCGCTGTTGTCAGTGATAAGCTGCAGGCCGTCGTTAATCTGCTGGTAGCCCATCAGCTGGCAAACGTGCAGCCCCATATGCAGGACCTGCAGCATATTACCGGTCCCCAGCGGGTACCACGGGTCAAAGACATCATCATGACCAAAGCAAACGTTGATCCCCGCCGCCATCAGCTCCTTCACCCGGGTAATGCCCCGTCGCTTCGGGTAGTCGTCAAACCGGCCCTGCAGATGAATATTGACCAGCGGATTGGCGACAAAGTTGATGCCGGAGAGCTTTAGCAGGCGGAACAGGCGCGAGGTATAGGCGCCATTATAGGAGTGCATGGCGGTGGTATGGCTGGCCGTCACCCGCGGCCCTATCCCCGCCTTCAGCGCCAGCGCGGCAACGGTTTCAACAAAGCGCGACTGTTCATCGTCAATTTCATCGCAGTGAATATCCAGCGGGCGGTCATATTTCTGCGCCAGTCGAAAGGCGATATGCAGCGATTCCACCCCATATTCACGGGTGAACTCAAAGTGCGGGATCGCCCCGACGACATCCGCCCCCAGCTTCAGGGCCTCTTCCAGCAGCGCCTCGCCGTTGGGGTAAGAGAGGATCCCCTCCTGCGGAAAAGCGACAATCTGCAGCTCGACCCATGGCGCCACCTCCATTTTGACCTCCAGCATCGCCTTCAGCGCCGTCAACGTTGGATCGGAGACATCGACATGGGTACGGACAAACTGCACGCCATTGGCGATCTGCCACTTGAGGGTTTTCCACGCCCGGGCTTTAACGTCCTCATGGCTGAGCAGCGCTTTCCGCTCCGCCCAGCGCTCAATCCCCTCGAACAGGGTGCCGGACTGGTTCCAGTTCGGCTCACCGGCCGTCTGGGTGGTATCCAGATGGATATGCGGCTCAATAAAAGGCGGGATCGCCAGGCCGCCGCGAGCGTTCAACACCTCGTAGCTTTCGTCCCGCGCCTCCCCCATCGGTGTGATCTCGCCAAAGCGGCCCTTATCTATCGCTATCTGCCACAGGCCGTCGCGGTCTGCCAGGCGTACGTTCTGAATCAACCAAAGCGGCGCTGCTGTCATATCACCCTCTCTATTCAATACGGCTTGTTTTCTACTCAACCCCAATCGCGACCCACCCAATTCTTGTACACAAAATCGGCAAAAAGGAAAAGCCAGCGTTTTCCACAACTTAGAAAATTACAGACAAATCAATTATATACCCATTAAGTGGTAGGTGAAGTTGTCATTGATTTGCATCAATAAGCCTGATGGCTGAATCGTTAAGGTAGGCGGTAATAGAAAAGAAATCGAGGCAAAAATGAGCAAAGTCAGAATCGCTATTATCGGTAACGGCATGGTTGGCCATCGCTTTATCGAAGAGCTTCTCGATAAGGCGCCTGCCGGACAGTTCGACATTACCGTGTTCTGTGAAGAACCGCGTATCGCCTACGACCGTGTCCACCTGTCGTCTTATTTCTCCCACCATACCGCAGAAGAGCTGTCGCTGGTCCGCGAAGGTTTCTATGAGAAACACGGCGTCAAGGTGCTGGTCGGCGAACGGGCCATCACCATCAACCGCCAGGAGAAGGTGATCCACTCCAGCGCCGGGCGCACGGTGTTCTACGACAAGCTGATTATGGCGACCGGCTCATACCCCTGGATCCCGCCGATTAAAGGCGCGGAAACTCAGGATTGCTTCGTCTATCGCACCATTGAAGATCTTAACGCCATTGAATCCTGCGCCCGTCGCAGCAAACGCGGCGCGGTGGTCGGCGGCGGCCTGCTCGGCCTGGAAGCCGCAGGCGCCCTGAAAAACCTCGGTGTCGAAACCCATGTTATCGAATTCGCGCCGATGCTGATGGCCGAGCAGCTCGACCAGATGGGCGGCGAGCAGCTGCGGCGCAAAATTGAAAGCATGGGCGTGAAAGTTCACACCAGCAAAAACACCAAAGAGATCGTTCAGCAGGGCACCGAGGCGCGCAAAACCATGCGCTTCGCCGACGGTAGCGAGCTGCAGGTCGATTTCATCGTCTTCTCTACCGGGATCCGCCCGCGCGATAAACTGGCCACCCAGTGCGGACTGGCGGTTGCCCAGCGCGGCGGCATCATGGTCAACGATAGCTGCCAGACCTCCGACCCGGATATCTATGCCATCGGCGAATGCGCCAGCTGGAACAACCGCGTGTATGGCCTCGTCGCGCCGGGTTATAAAATGGCCCAGGTGGCCGTCGACCACCTCCTCGGCAGTGAAAACAGCTTCACCGGCGCCGACCTCAGCGCCAAGCTGAAGCTGCTGGGTGTAGACGTGGGCGGTATCGGCGATGCCCACGGCCGCACGCCGGGCGCCCGCAGCTACGTCTATCTCGACGAAAGCAAAGAAGTTTATAAGCGTCTGATCGTCAGCGCCGACAACAAAACCCTGCTCGGCGCGGTGCTGGTCGGCGACACCAGCGACTACGGCAACCTGCTGCAGCTGGTGCTGAACGCCATCGAGTTGCCGGAGAATCCGGATTCGCTGATCCTCCCGGCCCACGCCGGCAGCGGCAAGCCGTCGATCGGCGTCGATAAACTGCCGGACAGCGCGCAAATCTGCTCCTGCTTCGACGTCAGCAAAGGCGACCTGATCGCCGCCATCAACAAAGGCTGCCATACCGTCGCGGCGCTGAAAGCGGAAACCAAGGCCGGTACCGGCTGCGGCGGCTGTATCCCGTTGGTCACCCAGGTGCTCAACGCCGAGCTGGCGAAACAGGGTATCGAGGTCAACAACAACCTGTGCGAACACTTCGCTTACTCCCGCCAGGAGCTGTTCCACCTGATCCGCGTGGAAGGCATCAAAACCTTCGACGAACTGCTGGCCAAACACGGCCAGGGCTACGGCTGTGAAGTGTGTAAACCGACCGTCGGCTCCCTGCTGGCCTCCTGCTGGAATGAGTACATCCTCAAGCCTCAGCACACGCCGCTGCAGGACACCAACGACAACTTCCTCGCCAACATCCAGAAAGATGGCACCTACTCGGTCATTCCGCGCTCCGCGGGCGGCGAAATCACGCCGGAAGGGCTGGTCGCCGTGGGCCGTATCGCTCGTGAATTCAATCTGTACACCAAAATCACCGGTTCCCAGCGCATCGGCCTGTTTGGCGCGCAGAAAGACGACCTGCCGGAGATCTGGCGGCAGCTGATTGAAGCGGGCTTCGAAACCGGCCACGCCTACGCCAAAGCGCTGCGGATGGCGAAAACCTGCGTCGGCAGCACCTGGTGCCGCTACGGGGTCGGCGACAGCGTCGGCTTCGGCGTCGAACTGGAAAATCGCTACAAAGGCATCCGTACGCCACACAAAATGAAGTTCGGCGTCTCCGGCTGTACCCGCGAATGTGCGGAAGCCCAGGGCAAAGACGTCGGGATCATCGCCACCGAGAAAGGCTGGAACCTGTACGTGTGCGGTAACGGCGGGATGAAGCCGCGCCACGCCGATCTGCTGGCCGCGGACCTCGATCGCGAGACGCTGATTAAGTATCTCGACCGCTTTATGATGTTTTACATCCGCACCGCCGATAAGCTGACCCGCACCGCGCCGTGGCTGGACAACATGGAAGGCGGGATCGACTATCTGCGCAGCGTCATCATCGATGACAAGCTCGGTCTGAACGACCATCTGGAAGAGGAGCTGGCTCGCCTGCGCGCCGCCTTCGCCTGCGAGTGGACCGAGACCGTCAATAACCCGGCGGCGCAGACCCGCTTCAAACACTTTATCAACAGCGACCAGCGCGACCCGAACGTTCAGGTGGTGCCGGAACGTGACCAGCATCGCCCGGCCACGCCGTATGAGCGCATCCCGGTTACTCTGGTGGAGGAAAAAGCATGAGCCAGTGGGTAAACATCTGCAACATTGACGACATCCTGCCCGCCACCGGCGTCTGCGCCCTGCTCGGTCAGCAGCAGGTGGCGATCTTCCGTCCCTATCATGACGACAGGGTGTTCGCCATCAGCAACATTGATCCGTTCTTTAACGCCAGCGTACTGTCTCGCGGCATTATCGCCGAGCATGACGGCGCCCTGTGGGTTGCCAGCCCGCTGAAAAAACAACGTTTCCGCCTGAGCGACGGCCTGTGTATGGAAGATGCCAGCCACTCTATCGCCCGTTTCGACGCCCGGGTAAAAGACGGCCACGTTCAGCTTAAGGCGTGAGTCCCGCGTCCTCCCCCCGGCCACGGGGGGAGATATAAGTAACACTTCTGACCGACAGCGCATGAGTGCGGGATATGTCGCATGTTTTGTATTACCTTTGCTGCTATTCTACGACCACTCATTTTCTACCCCTTATTTTTATGAGGTTATTCTGTGGATCACTTACCCATATTCTGCCAGTTGCGCCAGCGTGATTGTTTACTGGTTGGCGGCGGGGATGTCGCCGAACGCAAGGCCCGTCTGCTGCTGGATGCTGGCGCAAACGTCACGGTCAATGCGCTCGACTTTACCCCGCAGTTTCATGTGTGGGCCGATTCACAGATGCTAACCCTGGTGCAGGGGGAGTTTATCCCCTCGCTGCTGGACAACTGCTGGCTGGCCATCGCCGCTACCGATAATGAGACGGTGAACCAGCAGGTCAGCGACGCGGCCGAAGCGCGGCGTATCTTCTGTAACGTGGTGGATGCCCCGCGCCAGGCCAGCTTTATCATGCCGTCCATTATCGACCGCTCGCCGCTGATGGTCGCCGTCTCCTCGGGCGGGACATCCCCGGTGCTGGCGCGCCTGTTGCGCGAGAAGCTGGAGTCAGTCTTACCCCTGCATCTTGGCCAGCTGGCCCGCTACGCCGGCCATCTGCGCGCGCGCGTGAAGCAGCAGTTTGCCACCGTAGGCGAACGCCGCCGCTTCTGGGAGAAGCTGTTCGTTAACGACCGGCTGGCGCAGTCGCTGGCCAATGACGATCGGCAGGCGGTGGCGGATACCACCGAGCAGCTGCTGACCGAGCCGTTAGAGCATCGCGGCGAGGTCGTCCTGGTTGGCGCCGGCCCAGGTGACGCCGGGCTGCTCACGCTCAAGGGCCTGCAGCAGATCCAGCAGGCCGACGTGGTGGTCTATGACCGGCTGGTCTCCGACGACATTATGAATCTGGTGCGCCGCGATGCCGACCGGGTGTTCGTCGGCAAGCGCTCAGGCTATCACTGCGTGCCGCAGGAGGAGATCAACCAGATCCTGCTGCGCGAAGCGCAAAAAGGAAGACGCGTGGTCCGGCTGAAAGGCGGCGATCCCTTTATCTTTGGCCGCGGCGGAGAGGAGCTGGAGACCCTCTGCGAGGCGGGGATCCCCTTCTCGGTTGTGCCCGGCATCACCGCCGCCTCCGGCTGCTCCGCCTACTCGGGGATCCCGTTGACCCATCGCGATTTCGCCCAGGGCGTCCGCCTGGTCACCGGCCATCTGAAAACCGGCGGCGAGCTGGACTGGGCGAACCTGGCGGTGGAGAAGCAGACCCTGGTGTTCTATATGGGTCTGAACCAGGCGCCGGCGATCCGCGAGAAGCTTATCGCCCACGGCATGGCGGAAGATATGCCTGCCGCCATCGTCGAGAACGGCACCGCCGTGACGCAAAAAGTGGTCAGCGGCACCTTAGGACAGCTGGATATTCTGGCGCAGCAGATGGCCAGCCCGGCGCTGATCATTGTCGGCCGCGTGGTCGGTCTGCGGGATAAACTGAACTGGTTCTCGAACCACTAACCTTCGCATGACGGCGTGAACGACAGGCATTAAAAAGGGCGGGATATCCCCGCCCTTTTTAGCTGTTGCGTCGCTTACGGCTTGGCGACAAAGCCAATCGCTTCGTATACCGCTTTCAGGGTTTGAGAAGCGCGCGCGCTGGCCTTTTCTGCGCCGTCCTTCATCACCTGATTGAGAAACGCTTCGTCGTTACGGAAACGGTGATAGCGCTCCTGCAGGTCAATCAGCATGCCCGATACCGCTTCGGCGACTTCGCCTTTCAGGTGGCCATACATTTTGCCTTCGAAATGCTGCTCCAGCTCAGGAATGGTTTTCCCGGTGACCGCGGAGAGGATATCCAGCAGGTTGGAGACGCCCGCTTTCTCTTTCAGGTCGTAGCGCACCACCGGCGGCTCGTCGGAGTCGGTGACCGCACGTTTGATCTTCTTGACCACCGATTTCGGGTCTTCCAGCAGGCCGATGACGTTGTTGCGGTTGTCGTCGGACTTGGACATCTTTTTCGTCGGCTCCAGCAGCGACATCACGCGCGCGCCGGATTTAGGGATAAACGGCTCAGGCACTTTAAAAATATCGCCGTAGATGGCGTTAAAACGCTGGGCGATATCGCGGCTCAGTTCAAGGTGCTGTTTCTGATCTTCGCCCACCGGAACCTGGTTGGTCTGGTACAGCAGAATGTCAGCGGCCATCAGTACCGGATAATCAAACAGACCGGCGTTGATGTTCTCCGCGTAGCGCGCGGACTTGTCTTTAAACTGGGTCATGCGGCTCAGTTCGCCGAAATAGGTGTAGCAGTTCAGCGCCCAGCCTAACTGGGCATGTTCCGGCACGTGAGACTGAACGAAAATAGTGCTTTTCTGCGGGTCGATGCCGCAGGCCAGATACAGCGCCAGGGTGTCCAGCGTCGCCTTACGCAGCTGCTGCGGATCCTGGCGCACGGTGATGGCGTGCTGGTCCACGATGCAATAGATGCAGTGGTAATCGTCCTGCATGTTTACCCACTGACGCAGCGCACCCATGTAGTTGCCAATGGTCAGTTCACCTGAGGGCTGTGCGCCACTAAAAACGATGGGCTTAGTCATGTTTCAATTCCTGAGTTTCACTGTGCGGTAACCCGAGAGCGGGTAAGAGTTCATTAAACTGGTCGAAGAGATAGTCCGGCTCGCTCAGCGCAAGCGGTTCGCCATAGTTATAGCCGTAGGTCAGGCCAACAGAGCAGCAGCCTGCCGCTTTGGCCGCCTGAATATCATTACGTGAATCGCCGACGAACAGCAGCGCCTCCGGCGTCAGGCCGAGCTTTTGCGCCACCAGCAGCAACGGTTCCGGATGCGGCTTTTTGTTCTGTACGTCATCGCCGCCGAGCACCACGGTAAAGTATTTCGCAATATCGAGCGCGTCCAGCAGCGGGGCGACGAACGGCGTCGGCTTATTGGTCACCAGCGCCAGCGGCAGGCCTTTGGCCTGCAGCGCGCCGAGCGTATCGGCCACTGCCGGAAACAGGAAACTGCCCTCTTCCGCCGCTTCGGCGTAATAGCGGTCAAACAGTTTACGCAAAATGCGCAGCTGTTCGTCTTGCGGAATATCATGATCGTCGACGGAAGGCTTGCCCATCGCCGCACGTAACGTTGCACGCTCCTGACGAGCCCAGGTCAGCGCCCGCTCCATCAGAACATCGGCGCCGTTGCCGATCCAGGTCACGACGCGTTCTTCTCCCGCCACCGGCAGCTCCAGGGCGTAGAGGGCGTTATCAACGGCGGCGGTCAGACCCGGCGCGCTGTCCACCAGCGTGCCGTCGAGATCAAACGCGATGCCGCGGATCGCCTGTAATTTATCCATGACTTACCTTCGCTAATTCATTACGCATGTGATCAATGACTTTCTTGTAGTCCGGCTGGCCGAAGATCGCCGAACCGGCAACGAACATATCCGCACCCGCCGCGGCGATTTCGCCGATATTGCTCGCTTTCACTCCGCCATCCACTTCCAGGCGAATGTCGTAGCCGGACGCATCGATGCGCTGGCGCACTTCACGCAGTTTATCCAGCGTCTGCGGAATAAAGGACTGGCCGCCAAAGCCCGGGTTAACCGACATCAGCAGGATCACGTCCAGCTTATCCATCACGTAATCGAGATAGCTCAGCGGCGTCGCGGGGTTAAACACCAGGCCCGCTTTACAGCCGTGCTCTTTGATAAGCTGCAGGCTGCGGTCGACGTGTTCGGAGGCTTCCGGGTGGAAGGTGATGATGCTGGCGCCAGCTTCGGCAAAATCAGGAATGATGCGGTCGACCGGCTTCACCATCAGGTGGACGTCGATCGGCGCGGTAATACCGTAGTTACGCAGCGACTTCAGCACCATCGGGCCAATCGTCAGGTTCGGCACGTAGTGGTTGTCCATGACGTCGAAGTGCACGACATCCGCACCCGCCGCCAGCGCCTTCGCGGTATCCTCACCCAGCCGGGCAAAATCAGCCGACAGAATCGAAGGGGCAATCAAATACTGCTTCATCCGCATCTCCTTGAAATTTATTTGGTCTTAGGCGGACGGTAGAGCGCTAAGAGCTCGTCCACCTTTTTACGCGTACCACCGTTGCTGCTGATGCTGCGCCGAACCTTCACAATATGCGTTTCTGCCGCGTTTTTATACCACTCCTGCGTCAACGGCGTGCGGTGGTTGGAAATCAGCACCGGGATCCGTTTCTTCATCAGCGATTCCGCCTTTTGCGCCAGCAGCACCTGTTGCTCCAGGTTGAAGCTGTTGGTGTGGTAGGCGGTAAAGTTCGCCGTCGCCGTCAATGGCGCATAGGGCGGATCGCAATACACCACCGTGCGGCTATCCGCACGCTGCATGCACTCTTCATAAGATTCGCAGTAAAACTCAGCGTTTTGCGCCTTGTCGGCAAAATGATAGAGCTCAGCCTCGGGGAAATAGGGCTTCTTATAGCGGCCAAACGGCACATTGAATTCGCCGCGCAAATTGTAGCGACACAGGCCGTTGTAGCCGTGACGGTTCAGATACAGGAACAGCACCGCGCGACGCAGCGGATCCTGGCTCTGGTTGAATTCATCACGGTACTGGTAGTAGCGCTCAGCGACGTTGTTTTCCGGGGTAAACATCTCGCGGGCGGCAGCGACATACTCGTCGGTGCGCAATTTGACGATGTTGTACAGGCCGATTAAATCACTGTTGATATCCGCGAGGATATAACGAGAAAAGTCGGTATTGAGAAATACCGACCCGGCGCCCACAAAGGGCTCGATTAAGCACTCACCTTCCGGCAAATGCTTTTTAATATCGTCAAGCAGGGGGTACTTCCCCCCTGCCCACTTTAGAAAAGCGCGATTCTTTTTCATGCTGCCTAACTAATTACACATTCTCCGGCTGTGGAGAAAGCTCCGACAGCATCCTGCGCTTAAGACTACCCCACGGCATTATTTCAGATCAGCCTGAACCTGATGCAGTGGTTTTGCCCATGGATTTTTCGCCTGCACGTCCGGCGGCAGCGAGGTGACCGCGCGTTTCGCTTCATCTTTCGATGAATAGATACCGCTCACCAGCACGTACCACGGTTGGCCGTTACGCGACGTTTCATAGACAACATATCTGTCCAGCTTCTCTTTCTTCGCCCAGTTATTCAGGTTTTCATAGTTAGAGGAGCTGCTGAGCTGCAGGGTATAGTTACCCGACGGCGCAGATTTCATCGAGCTGACGTCACCTGCCGTTTTACCGCTCTTCGCCGCCGGCGCTGCCGCGGCTGCCGTTGCGGCTGGCGCTGCGGTCGTCGCGGTCGTGGCTGGTTTGCTCTGCGCGGTGGCTGCCGGTTTACTTTCGCTGACGGTCGTTTTGGCCGGAGCGGTAGTGGCCGCGCTTTCAACATGCTTCGGCTGGACCGGTTTCGTTTCTACCGGCGCTTTCGCCACCGCCTGTGGTTTCGGCTGCGGCTTCGCTTCGATGACGGTGTGCTTACGCTCGGCCGGACGCGGCGTTGCCGCCGTCTGACGTTCGGTCGTCTGGCGCGGCGCCGCGGCGCCACTGGCGCCATTACGGATCGGCGCGACGGTTGCCGGTTCAGTTGGCAGCGTCGAGTTAGCTACGGCGCCGTCCAGCTGGCCCTGCTGCTGGGTCAGCGCGTTATTCAGATCGCCCTGAACTTCAACACGCTGCTGGCCCTGCGGCTCTGCCGCTGCCTGGCCCTGGGTCGGGTTCGCGGCAATAGGCGGTACCGTGACGTCCTGCTGTGTGGTGGTATTGGCGGCTGTCTGATCCTGGCCGGCAGCTGGCGTGCTGGCGGACTGGTCGTCAGACAGATTAATGCTCTTCTCGCCGGAAGCGGTCTGCTGGCTGGACGAAGATGGCGATTTCAGCGCGGAACCGATACCTACGATTAACAGCAACAGCACCAGAATCCCCACGCCCATCATGATGTACTGGCGGGAAGCGGGTTTCGCCGGCGCTTTTTTACGCTTACGCGGACGACGCTCTACAGGCTGCTCTTCGAGCATCTCCTCATCTTCCGCATCCAGTTCTTCTTCGAACTCTTCCTCTTCACGCTCACGACGGGCCTTGCCGGCGCGCGTCGGACGGCCTTCATCGGCATCAAGATCGACATCGTCAAAATTGATCTGCGGATCGGCATCACGCTCGGAAGACTGACGGGAACGACCAGCACGACGATCGTTGCGATCGGCTTTCATATCGTCTTCTGGTTTGAAATCATCCATTTAACACCCCACTAAAAGGCTTATGCTCACGATTATTGCACATCACCCGAAATGATAACGCCGCGCGAACGCGGCCAGACCTTCTTATTGTTGCGCCTGCTGAGTATCAGCAATCGCGCCAAGAACCACATCATGCGGCACTCCGCCGCGCAGCTCGCTGCTTCCTATTGCGAGCGGGAGCACCAGCCGCATTTCGCCAGCCAGTACTTTCTTATCGCGCATCATATGGGGCAAATACGCCTGCGCACTCATTTCCTGCGGGCCGCGTACCGGTAAACCTGCACGCTTGAGCAGATCGATAAGGCGCTGAGTATCCTGCGCGCGGAACTGCCCCAGCCGCTCGGACGTATGCGCCGCCATCACCATACCTGCCGCCACCGCTTCGCCGTGCAGCCAGTTACCGTAGCCCATTTCCGCCTCGATAGCATGGCCGAAGGTATGTCCAAGATTGAGTAAAGCACGTAACCCGGTTTCACGCTCGTCAGCAGCCACAACTTCCGCTTTCAGCTCACAGCAACGGCGAATGCAGTACGCCATGGCCTTTTCATCCAGCGCCAGCAGGGCATCAATGTTGTTTTCCAGCCAGCTGAAGAATGCGCCGTCGAGGATCACCCCATACTTGATGACCTCAGCCAGTCCGGAAGCGAGTTCGCGCTGCGGAAGCGTCTTCAGACAGTTAAGATCAACCACCACGGAAACCGGCTGCCAGAAGGCGCCAATCATGTTTTTGCCGAGAGGGTGGTTCACTGCGGTTTTGCCGCCGACCGACGAGTCGACCTGCGACAGCAAGGTGGTAGGGACCTGGATAAAACGCACGCCGCGCTGATAGCTTGCCGCGGCGAAACCGGTTAAATCACCGATAACACCGCCGCCGAGCGCCACCAGCGTGGTGTCGCGGCCATGGGGTTTTTGCAACAGCGCGGTAAATACGGTATCCATCACCGCCAGGCTTTTATACTGTTCGCCGTCGGGCAGGATCACGCTGTCAACGTTGACCCCTGCCTGCTCCAGCGCAGAGCGGACGGTATCCAGATAAAGCGGCGCCAGCGTTTCGTTGGTGACCAGCATAGCCTGGTCGCCCGACTTGAGTGGCAGGAAGGAAGCTGGATCGTTAAACAAACCAGCCGCGATGGTAATCGGGTAACTACGTTCCCCGAGGGTAACAGTAAGCCTCTCCATAACGCGACATCCACCTCAATGACTTTTACTCTGACGCACTTTTATTAAGCCAGAATCAGTTGCTTTCCAGCATATGAATAATCTGGTTCGCGACGACTTTCGCACTCTGATCGTCTGTGCGGATAGTCACATCGGCGATCTCTTCATACAGCGGGTTACGCTCGTCAGCCAGCGCTTCCAGTACTTCACGAGGCGGCGCATCGACTTGTAGCAAAGGACGCTTTTTATCGCGCTGCGTACGGGCCAACTGCTTCTCGATCGTTGTTTCCAGGTAGACCACCACGCCGCGGGCGGAGAGACGGTTACGCGTTTCACGGGATTTTACAGAGCCGCCGCCAGTCGCCAGCACAATCCCCTGTTTTTCCGTCAACTCATTGATAATTTTTTCTTCACGGTCGCGGAAGCCTTCTTCGCCTTCAACATCGAAGACCCAGCCCACATCAGCGCCAGTGCGTTTCTCAATCTCTTGATCAGAATCGTAAAATTCCATGTTGAGCTGTTGGGCTAACTGGCGCCCAATAGTGCTTTTGCCGGCACCCATAGGCCCAACCAGAAAGATATTGCGTTTCTCTGCCATTTTTTCGGTACTACTAAGACTATTCGTTAATGATAAACCCGCTTCGCAGACACCCAGCGCCGCAGGGCATGAACTGAAACCTCATATGCAATAGAGCGAGAGTCAGACTAAAAATTATCTCAATACTCCGGCTGGTTTGGCAACTGAATAAAATCGCCGGACAATAAAGGGAGGATTGATGTCGTACCCGACTCTCAAATCGGTACCCCTTGTATGCTAAATCCGTCCTCACGTCAAACACCTGAAACGTGTTTAGCATGAAAAACCTGCTTAACGTACTGCCAGAATCCGTGGCGTAATAAAGACAACCAGTTCACGGCGTTCATTATCTTTCCCGTCGCGGCGAAACAGACGCCCTAGCACCGGGATATCGCCAAGCAGCGGGACGCTGTCGCGGGCGGTTTTGTTTTTCTGCGAAAAGATGCCGCCCAATGCCAGGGTCTCGCCGCTGCGGACTTCCACCAGGGTCTCGATCTCCTGTTTATCAATGGCCAGCGCCTCGCCGTTATCCTGCTTCAGCACCTGGCCTGGCGTGTTCTCGCTTATTCGCAGCTTCAACCGCACTCTCCCCTGCTGCAGCACCGTCGGCGTCACCTCCATGCCCAGCACCGCCTCTTTAAACTCCACCGACGTGGCGCCGCTTTCACCGCTGGAGACCTGATAGGGGATCTCGCTCCCCTGCTTGATGCTGGCGGGCTGCATATGGGAGGCGAGCAAACGAGGACTGGCGATAATCTCGACCTGCTGCTTGCGCTCCAGCGCGGAAAGCTCCAGCTCAAGCAAGCGCCCGTTAATTTTGCCGATGTTAAAGCCTGCGCGGGTGCTGGCATCGTTGACCGACACATCGCTGCTTAGGGTGGTGATGTGCCCGGATCCCGGGGTGCTTTCAGCCTCCGCCAGCCGCCACTTCACCCCCAGTTCACGCAGGCTGGTTTCGCTCATCGACACGATATGGGCGGCCAGCTCCACCTGTCCGACCGGCAGATCCATCTCCTGCGCCCAGGCCTTCAGCGCCGGCAGATGCCGCGCATCATCGCGGATCAGCAGCCGATTGGTCCGCTTGTCCGCCATCAGGTTTCCCCGGGCGCTAAGCAACTTACCGCCGCTTTTAGCCAGCTCCTCGGCATCGGCATAGTGCAGCGTCACGCTCTCCGCCAGCAGCGGCAGGTTCTGCAGACGTTTCGCCTGTTCAGCTTCGCGCTGCGCCAGATTGGCTTTTTGCCAGGCCTGCGTATGCGCGTAGATGACCGTCCCCTGCTGTTGCAAAGAGAGGCCTGCGCTATCCGCCACTGCCCGCAGCGCCTGGGTCCAGGGGACCTTCTGCAGGCGCAGGGAGAGCGTGCCGCTGACGTCCGGTGCGACAACGAGGTTCTTATGGTTCATTTCGGCCAGGGCTTGCAACACCTGGGCCACTGGCGCGTCGTCAACGACCAGCGAAACCGGCTTGTCATTTCGCGCGGCGACCACCGCCAGCGGTAGCAGCAGAAGCAGCAGGCTTATCCATCGCATCATCTTGTTTTCCTTCACGTTGCCAGCGCCACGCTGGCGGTTCACATCCCGGGGGCGTGACGATGTCCAGCTCGCCGGCCGTCAGCCGACTCACCCGCCAGCCCGTGGGCAATTGCTCATCCAGCCGTACCCGTCGCCACATGCCGCTTCCGTCCTGCAAAAACCCCGTCCAGCCTGCGCCATCGCCGGCCGCGCCGCCATAGCGCCATTGCGACAGCTGCGCCGTGCGGCAAGGATCTTCAACCGGCAGGAAAGGATCGCGCCCGCCCGCCAGCAGCGACAGCGGCAACCACAGCAAAATCCAGCATTTACCGCCCATCTTCCGCCTCCAGCTGCAGCCGCATGCGCAGCGCCTGCCCCTCGCGCTCCAGCGAGAACGAACGCGGGTTCATCCCGCAGCGCGCCAGCCATGAGAACAGGGCGGGTACCGTCGGCCAGGGGAGAGACAGCGCCATCTCACCGCCGCTCCCCTGCGGATGCCAGGCGATTAGCTTCGCGCCGGCGAGCGGAATGGCGATGGGCGAGAACGGCTGCTTGTCGATGCGTTCCTCGGAACTTTCACCGGCGGGGATGCGCAGCGCCATGATCCGCCGCCACTGCGTTTGCAGAGCGCCATCGCGGGACAGCGCCGCCAGCGGCGGGCGGGCATCGCGCCAGAGCGCCACGCCGCCCCCCATCAGCCCCATCGCGAGCAGGATCAACAGCCCCGCCCGGGTGCGCCGGGTGTTAATCCGCATCGGCGCGCGCTCCCGACAGGGTAAAACTGAACCGCCAGCGCCCCTCGGCGTCGCGCTGCGTTCCGCCGGCTTTAGCCGGCGCGAATCCCGCGACGCTGGCCAGAGCAGCCTCCACCCGGGCCAGCGCCTGCAGGTTGAGGGCCAGACCATCCAGCGTCAGGCGCGCCCCCTGGTACTCCAGCCGCGTCAGCCATGCCTGAGCGGGCAGGCCTGCCGCGAGCGCCATTAGTCGGGGTTGCCAGGCGGCGATCGTCGATCTGCGCTGGCGCTGCTCGCGCTGGCGTTGATGCTGCTGCCATGCCTCGCGCATCGCCTGTTCGCGCTGTTTGAGCGAGGCGAGCAACGCTGCGTCGGCTGTCCTGTGGATCCTCGCCAGGGCGTCGCGCTGTAGACCCGCTGTTCGCCCCGCCTGCAGAGTCGTCCCCACCAGCAGCACGATACCGGTGGCTAACAACAGGGCGTAGCGCAGGCGCTGGCGGCGACGCAGGTCACGCCAGGGGAGAAGATTAACGACATGCGTCATGGCGCCCGCCTCCCAGCGCCAGCCCAAGGGCAATGGCGTAGCGATCGCCGTCGGCTGGCAGCGGAGGCTGCCGGCGGTGAACCACCTGCCAGACATCAAAACGACTGGCCTCGTCGCCCGCATCAGCGCACAGGCGCAGAGGAACCTGAAGTTGCCCCGCCAGCTGGCTTAAGGACCCTATCGCATCGCAGGCGTCACAGCCCCAGGCCTCCTGGGTCGCCCATAGCCAGTACTTTTCATCCCGCCACGCCAGGCCTTGCTCTGCTGCCGTCATCCAGGGGAAAAAGGCGCCGAGCGCGCTGGCATCCGGTACGATGGCCGCCACCCGCAGCCGCAGCCGCCCTGCCAGCTCCCGCAGAACATTGATATCCAGCCGCTGCGCCGCCGTCACCTGCCAGCCGTCATCCCGCGAGGTGGGCGCATAATCAATACATAGAGAGGAGGCGGGCATCGCCAGCTGCTGGGTCATGGCGCTGGCTATCCACATCGCCTGTTCCCGCTCTCGCAGGGCGAACTGGGGATAAGGCAGGCGTTTTTGCAGCGTGCGAGCCGCGGGAAAGGCGATACTGATCTGATGCTGCGCCGGTAGCTCCCGCCGCCAGGCTGCCAGCCGTGAGCCGAGGGCGCTAACGTCCTCCACCATCCCCTGCCGCACCAGACCTGGCGGCAGCGGAATGCGCCACCAGCGGCGCAGTGCCCAGCGTGAGCGCTCATGCAGTAGCGCGACAATGGCAATGCTATCCTGTTGGATATGCATTCCGATCCGCCAGTTTCTGAAAGCCATGCTTACGATCTCCTTATCCGGCAAAACTGTCCGGCTATATCAATGCACCTGGCTTGCCTTTATACTACCGCGCGTTTGTTTATAAACTGCCCAAATAAAACTAAATGGGAAAACACCGGTGAAGTTCGTAAAGTATCTATTGATCCTTGCAGTCTGTTGCGTACTGCTGGGAGCAGGCTCGATTTTTGGCCTCTACAAATACATAGAGCCGCAACTCCCCGACGTCGCAACCCTGAAGGATGTGCGTTTGCAGATCCCGATGCAGGTCTATAGCGCCGACGGTGAGCTTATTGCGCAGTACGGCGAAAAGCGCCGTATCCCTGTAACGTTGCAGCAAATTCCCCCCGAGCTGGTGAAAGCGTTTATCGCCACCGAAGACAGTCGTTTCTATGAGCATCACGGCGTCGATCCGGTGGGTATTTTCCGCGCCGCCAGCGTGGCGATGTTCTCAGGCCACGCCTCGCAGGGCGCCAGCACCATCACCCAGCAGTTAGCGCGTAACTTCTTCCTCAGCCCCGAGAAGACGTTGATGCGTAAGATTAAAGAGGCCTTTCTGGCCATCCGCATCGAGCAGCTGCTGAACAAAGATGAAATCCTTGAGTTGTATCTGAACAAGATTTACCTCGGCTACCGCGCCTATGGCGTCGGCGCCGCGGCGCAGGTCTATTTTGGCAAACCTATCGACCAGCTGACCCTCAGCGAAATGGCGGTGATTGCCGGTCTGCCGAAAGCCCCGTCCACCTTTAACCCGCTCTATTCGATGGATCGCGCCACAGCCCGTCGCAACGTGGTGCTGTCGCGTATGCTGAGCGAGGGGTACATCACCCAGGCGCAATACGATGAAGCGCGCAGCGAACCCATCGACGCCAGCTACCACGCGCCGAAAATCGCCTTCTCAGCGCCTTATCTGAGCGAAATGGTGCGCCAGGAGATGGTGAATCGCTATGGCGAGCAGGCCTATGAAGATGGCTACCGGGTGTACACCACGATTACCCGCAAAAACCAGCAGGCGGCCCAGCAGGCGGTCCGCAATAACGTGCTGGATTACGATATGCGTCACGGCTACCGCGGCCCGGCCAGCGTGCTGTGGAAGGTCGGCGAAACGCCGTGGGAGGCGAAAAAGATCGTCGACGCCCTGAAGCGCCAGCCTGGCTTAGGCCCGCTTTCTCCTGCGGTGGTCACCTCCGCGAATGCCCAGGAGGCCGTCGCGCTGTTGGCTAACGGCGACTCCGTTTCACTGACGATGGACGGCGTGCGCTGGGCTCGTCGCTTTATCTCCGATACGCAGCAGGGAGCGACTCCGCGTAAAGTCAACGACGTCGTGCAGGCCGGGCAGCAGATCTGGGTTCGCAAAGTGGGTGACAGCTGGTGGCTGTCGCAGGTCCCGGACGTCAACTCGGCGCTGGTCTCCATTAACCCGCAAAACGGCGCGATTATTGCCCTTGTCGGTGGGTTTGACTTTAACCAGAGCAAGTTTAACCGCGCCACCCAGGCGCTGCGCCAGGTCGGCTCCAACATCAAGCCGTTCCTCTACACCGCTGCGATGGATAAAGGCTTAACTCTGGCAAGCATGCTCAACGATGTGCCAATCTCGCGCTGGGACGCCGGGGCCGGCTCCGACTGGCGGCCGAAAAACTCGCCGCCGCAGTATGCCGGTCCGATTCGTTTACGCCAGGGCCTGGGGCAGTCGAAAAACGTGGTAATGGTGCGCGCCATGCGCGCCATGGGCGTTGACTATGCCGCCGAGTATCTGCAGCGCTTTGGTTTCCCGGCGCAAAACATTGTCCACACCGAATCGCTGGCGCTGGGCTCCGCCTCCTTTACGCCTCTGCAGGTCGCCCGCGGGTATTCGGTGATGGCCAACGGCGGCTTCCTGGTCAACCCGTTCTTTATCAGTAAGATTGAGAATGATCAGGGTGGGGTCCTCTTCGAGGAGCGCCCGAAAATCGCCTGCCCGCAGTGTGATTTACCGGTGATTTACGGCGATACGCCAAAATCCAATGTGCTGGAAAACAAAGATGTGGAAGATGTCGCCACCTCGACGGAACCGCAGAATGGCAACGTGCCGCCGCAGCCGCAGCTGGAGCAGGCCAATCAGTCACTGGTGGCGCAGAGCGGCGCCCAGGAATACGCGCCGCATGTGATCAATACCCCGCTAGCCTTCCTGATCAAGAGCGCGCTGAACAGCAACATCTTTGGCGAACCGGGCTGGATGGGAACCGGCTGGCGCGCCGGACGGGATCTGCAGCGGCATGATATCGGCGGCAAAACCGGAACCACCAACAGCTCGAAGGACGCCTGGTTCTCAGGCTACGGGCCGGGCGTGGTGACCTCGGTTTGGATCGGCTTTGACGATCATCGTCGCGATCTTGGCCGGACCACCGCGTCAGGGGCGATTAAAGATCAGATCTCCGGCTACGAAGGCGGCGCCAAAAGCGCCCAACCGGCCTGGGACAGCTTTATGAAGAGCGTGCTGGAAGGCGTTGCGGAAGAGCCGTTAACGCCGCCGCCGGGAATCGTCACGGTGAATATCGATCGCAGCACCGGTCAGCTGGCGAACGGGGGCAACAGCCGGGCGGAATACTTTATTGAGGGTACCCAGCCCACGCAGCAGGCGGTCCATGAGGTGGGCACCACCTTGACGGACGGCGGCGGTGAAACCCACGAGCTGTTCTGACAAAAAAAGCGCCTGCGGGCGCTTTTTTATTGCTGCTTAGCGTAAACGCTCGTTCAGAGTCGGCCCTGGGCCTGCAGCCATTCCCGCACTAAAAACAGCGCGCTGACGTTGCGGGCCTCGTTAAAATCTTCTTCATCCAGCAGCGACATCAGCTGCGCCAGCGGCCAGCGCACCTGCGGCAGCGGCTCGGGCTCATCGCCCGGCAGCGACTCCGGATAGAGATCTTCCGCCACCAGGATGTTCATTTTACTGGAGAAGTAAGAGGGAGCCATACTGAGCTTCTTCAGGAACGTCAGCTTATTGGCGCCGAAGCCAACCTCTTCTTTCAGCTCGCGATTGGCCGCTTCATCCACGGTTTCACCCGGATCAATCAGCCCTTTGGAGAAGCCCAGCTCGTAGGATTCCGTCCCGACGGCATACTCGCGAATCAAAATAATATGATCATCCACAATCGGCACAATCATTACCGCTTCGCGGGTGGAAGGCCGCATACGTTCATAAACGCGACGCACACCGTTGCTGAATTCCAGATCGACGCTTTCGACATTAAAGAGGCGCGAACGGGCGACAGTTTCAACATTGAGAATGGTGGGTTTTTGTAATGATTTGCTCATTGTCATCGGTCTATGCTGTGATTAAGCAGTCATTGTGCGATACGCAACACGCTTTCGGCAATCCAAATCGCCACTTATTTACAGAGTTGTAACCTTTTCCCTGCAAAGGTGAAAGTAATAAAGATAAAAAAGTCAATAGCTTGAATTCTGTTTGAGAATTTACCGATTTCTGCGCTTTAACGTTTTTGGTAAGCTTATACACTGCTGCATGACATATTCACTACCCTGCAAGCAGGTGCGCCGCTAACACTGCAGCTTGACGTTAGTCTTCACGTTCGCCGACGATTTCGTAAGAAAAATATAACTATGATGGGATGGGCATGGGCACCTTTCTGATATTCCTTACAGCTCTGCTAATCTGCGTATTGCTCATTGGATGGTGGTATCGCACGCACGCCAGACGCCGCCGGCTCCCCCTACTGCACGCCTTTAGCGATGCCACCACGCGGCCGCTCCCTGCCGATGAGCGCCAGGCCATCGAAAAGTATCTTGCCGAACTGAGCCGCGCCCAGCAGGTGCCCGCGTCCGGCGCCACCAGCGCGCCCGTCGCTCTGGCGCTAAACGAACAGAGCGATACCGTCTATGGGTTGACGCGAGCCATCACCCGCTACGGGATCACCACCGACGCGCCGAATAAATGGCGCTATTTTCTCGATTCGGTGGAGGTACATCTGCCGCCGTTCTGGGAACAGCATATCAACGATGAAAACAGCGTCGAGCTGATCCCCACCGACAGCCTGCCGCTGGTTATCACCCTTAACGGTCATACCCTGAGCGACTATCGTCAGGAAGCGCAAAGCTACGCTCTGGAACGCGCCTCGGCCACCCAGGCCTCGATTCGCGGCGAAGAGAGCGAACAGGTAGAGCTGCGGCAGATCCGGCGGGAAAGCCCGGAAGAGCACGCCCTGAATCGCCCGGACGGTCTGCGGGAAGCGATCCTGATCGTCGCCTCTTTCCTGTTCTTTTATTTCAGCCTGATTGGGCCAGCCGTCTTTACCCCGTGGCTGGTGGCCGCCGGTTTGCTGCTGCTCGCCGCCGGCCTGTGGGGGATCTATGCCCCGCCGCGCCGCGCCGCGCTGCGCGAAATCCACTGCCTGCGCGGCGTCCCGAAGCGCTGGGGGCTGTTCGGCGAAAACGATCAGGAACATATCAATAATATCTCGCTGGGCATTATCGATCTCATCTATCCGCGCCACTGGCAGCCCTGGATCGCCCAGGACCTCGGACAGCAGACCGATATTGATATCTATCTCAACCGCCATGTGGCCCGTCAGGGACGCTACTTGTCGCTTCATGATGAAGTGAAAAATTTCCCGCTGCAGTACTGGCTGCGCAGCGCGATTATCGCCGCCGGCGCCCTGGTCGTGGTGATCATGCTATGGGCCAGCGTACCGCTGAATATGCCGTTTAAGTTCACCCTGTCGTGGCTGAAGGGGGCGCAGACGATTGAAGCCACGACCGTCAGCCAGCTGGAAAAGGCCCATGTGCGCATTGGCGATACGCTGCGCCTGACCGGTACCGGGATGTGCAATATCCGCACGCCGGGCAGTTGGACGGCCAAAGAGGATTCGCCGTTCCTGCCTTTCGATTGTTCGCAGATTGTGTGGAACGATGCCCCTCCTCTGCCGCTGCCGGAGTCTGACATTGTCAGCAAAGCGACCGCCCTGATGGAGTCCGTCCAGCGTCAGCTGCACCCGGAAACCGACGACGACTCCCGCGTCAGCCCGGCGCTGCGCTCCGCCATTCAAAAATCTGGCATGGTGCTGCTGGATGATTTCGGCGATATTGTCCAGAAAACCAACGATCTCTGCTCGGCAAAAGATGATTGCCTGCGCCTGAAGAATGCGCTGGTTAATCTCGGCAATACCCGTAACTGGGAGACGTTAACCAAGCGCGCGTCCGCCGGGAAACTGGATGGTGTGAACGTGCTCCTGCGACCAGTCAGCGCCGAGTCGCTGGAGAATCTGGTGACCACCTCAACCGCCCCCTTTGTAATGCGTGAAACCTCGCGAGCGGCGCAGGCGCTCAACAGCCCGGCCCCGGGCGGCTTCCTCATCGCCAGCGACGAGGGCAGCGTGCTGGTCAATCAGCCGTGGCCGGCGGTAAGCCTGTATGATTACCCGGCGCATGAGCAGTGGGGCGAACTGCGGCGGCTGGCCGGTATGCTGATGCATACCCCCTTCCACGCCGAAGGGATCGTCACCAATCTGTTTACTGACGCCAACGGCACCCAGCATATCAACCTGCACCGCATTCCCGACCGCAGCGGCCTGTGGCGCTATCTGGGCATCACTCTTCTGCTGCTGTCGATGGTGGGATGCATGGCTTACCACGGCGTGCAGGCGCTGCGTCGTTATCAACGCCATCGCCAGCGTATGGAAGAGATTCAGAAATATTACGAAAGCTGCCTGAACCCGGTGCTGCTCCCCTCGTCTGACCCGCAAGATTAATTTCCCCGGCGGCAGGGTGTGATACCCTGTCGCCCATTTCCCGCTCGCTGGAGAGTCATCATGCATTTTGATATCGCCTGGCAGGAGGTCGATACCGTTCTGCTGGATATGGACGGCACGCTCCTGGATCTCGCTTTCGATAACTATTTCTGGCAAACGCTGGTGCCGGAAACCTGGGGGGCCGCCCGCGGCCTCAATCTGCAACAGGCGAAAGAGGCCATGCACCAGGAGTATCATGCCGTGCAGCATACGCTAAACTGGTACTGTCTGGATTACTGGAGCGAGCGCCTGGGTTTGGATATTTGTGCGATGACCAGCGAACAGGGTCCGCGCGCCACGCTGCGTGAGGATACCGTGCCGTTCCTTGATGCGCTCAAGGCCAGCGGTAAGCGACGTATTCTGTTGACCAATGCCCATCCCCACAATCTGGCGGTGAAACTCAAACACACCGGCCTGGATGCGCACCTTGATTTATTACTTTCCACCCACACATTTGGTTATCCGAAAGAGGATCAGCGTCTGTGGCGCGCCGTGGCGGAGGAAACCGGCCTTGAGGCGCATAAAACGCTGTTTGTCGACGACAGCGAGGCGATTCTGGATGCCGCGAGGGAGTTTGGCATTCGCTACTGCCTGGGCATTACCAATCCCGACTCCGGGCTGGCGGAAAAGCAGTATCTGCGCCATCCGGGGCTGAATGATTACCGACGACTGATCCCTTCGCTTACCCCGAAGGAGAGGCGATGAAAGAGAAGCCTGCCGAAACCGTCAGACTGGATAAATGGCTTTGGGCCGCCCGCTTTTACAAGACCCGCGCGCTGGCGCGGGAGATGATTGAAGGCGGCAAGGTGCATTACAACGGACAACGCAGCAAACCAGGGAAAATCGTCGAACTGGACGCCATGCTGACGCTGCGTCAGGGCAACGACGAGCGGACGGTGCGCATCGTCGGTATCACCGAGCAGCGCCGCCCGGCAAGCGAAGCCGTCACCCTGTATGAAGAGACGGCGGAGAGTATCGAGAAGCGTGAAAAAATGGCCCTGGCGCGCAAAATGAACGCCCTGACCATGCCGCACCCTGACAGACGTCCGGACAAGAAAGAGCGCCGCGACCTGATGAGATTTAAACACGGCGAGAGTGAGTAACTCGCGCCAGAAAGAGAGATGATTATGACTCAACACGATCAATTACATCGTTATCTGTTTGAAAACTATGCCGTGCGCGGCGAGCTGGTGACGGTGTCGGAAACCCTGGAACAGATTCTGGCGAATCACACTTATCCCCAGCCGGTGAAAACGGTGCTGGCGGAGCTGCTGGTCGCCACCAGTCTGCTGACTGCGACCCTGAAGTTTGCCGGCGACATTACCGTGCAGCTGCAGGGCGATGGGCCTTTACAGCTGGCGGTGATCAACGGCAATAACCAGCAGCAGCTGCGCGGCGTCGCGCGCGTGCAGGGCGAGATTGCGGACGATGCGGATCTAAAAGCGATGGTCGGCAACGGTTATCTGGTCATTACCATCTCCCCGGAAGAGGGTGAGCGCTATCAGGGCGTGGTCGGTCTGGAAGGCGATACGCTGGCCGCCTGCCTGGAAGATTACTTCCAGCGTTCAGAGCAGCTGCCGACGCGCCTTATCATCCGCACCGGCGAACATGAAGGCCAGCCGATGGCGGGCGGGATGCTACTGCAGGTGATGCCGGCCCAGGATGCCCAGACTGCCGACTTTGAGCACCTGGCGACGCTCACCGAGACCATCAAGGCGGAAGAGCTGTTCACCCTGCCGGCGAACGATGTGCTGTGGCGTCTGTACCATGAAGAAGAAGTCACGGTCTACGATCCGCAAAGCGTGGAGTTCAAGTGCACCTGCTCCCGCGAACGCTGCGCCGGCGCGCTGAAGACGCTGCCGGACGAAGAGATAGATAGCATCCTTGCCGACGAAGGCGAGATTGATATGCACTGCGACTACTGCGGTAACCACTATATCTTCAACGCCATGGACATCGCCGAGATCCGTAACAACGCCTCTCCGGCCGACCCGCAGGTCCATTAATCCTCACTTCTTCTTCAGGCACCGGGCGGCGATGTGGTTTGTCGCCCGGTGCCTGACTTTTATTTATTCACGAGTTGAATCGATTCTCGCTGAAAGAGTTACGTAATTTTATTCCAGGAAAGCGATTACATTCACATTTCAGCAGTTTTTTTAATTACTTTTTAACCATTGAGAAACATCTAACCCCACCATCCGGCCATTTCCTGAGATAATCCACTTCACTTCGTGACAGGAGTCACCGTTTTTTTCGTCATTCTGCGGAATGTCGAGATACGTAAATCTATGAGCCTGGTCGCGGTCAATACCCGGTAATAAACCCTACAATTTACAGCAGTACATCTTGGCTAAGGAGCAGTGACATGCGCGTTAATCATGGTTTAACCCCGCAGGATCTCAAGGCTTATGGTATCAATGACGTTCAGGATATCGTCCACAACCCCAGCTACGACATGTTGTTTCAGGAAGAGCTCGACCCCAACCTGGAAGGCTACGAACGTGGCGTATTAACCAGTCTGGGTGCTATCGCCGTCGACACGGGCATTTTTACCGGTCGTTCTCCGAAAGATAAGTACCTCGTGCGCGACGACACCACCCGCGATACCGTCTGGTGGTCCGATAAAGGCAAGGGTAAAAACGACAACAAGCCGCTTTCGCAGGAAACCTGGCAGCATCTGAAAGGGCTGGTGACACAGCAGCTGTCCGGTAAACGCCTGTTTATCGTCGACGCCTTCTGCGGCGCTAACGCCGATACCCGTCTCAGCGTACGTTTCATTACCGAAGTGGCCTGGCAGGCGCACTTCGTGAAAAACATGTTCATTCGCCCGAGCGACGAAGAGCTGGCGGAATTCGCGCCCGACTTCATCGTGATGAACGGTGCGAAGTGCACCAACCCGCAGTGGAAAGAGCAGGGCCTGAACTCGGAAAACTTCATCGCTTTCAACCTCACCGAGCGCATTCAGCTGATCGGCGGCACCTGGTACGGCGGCGAAATGAAGAAAGGGATGTTCTCGATCATGAACTACCTGCTGCCGCTGAAGGGCATCGCCTCCATGCACTGTTCTGCCAACGTCGGCGAGAAAGGCGATGTCGCCATTTTCTTCGGCCTCTCAGGCACCGGCAAAACCACCCTTTCCACCGATCCGAAACGCCGCCTGATTGGCGATGACGAACATGGCTGGGATGACGATGGGGTGTTTAACTTCGAAGGGGGCTGCTACGCCAAGACCATCAAGCTCTCTGAAGCGGCCGAGCCGGATATCTATCACGCCATCCGCCGCAACGCCCTGCTGGAAAACGTGGTGGTGCGCGCCGACGGCACAATCGATTTCGATGACGGTTCAAAAACCGAAAACACCCGCGTCTCCTACCCCATCGACCATATCGATAATATCGTCAAGCCGGTCTCCAAAGCGGGTCACGCCACCAAAGTGATCTTCCTGACGGCCGATGCGTTCGGCGTACTGCCGCCGGTCTCCCGCCTGACCGCCGATCAGACGCAGTACCATTTCCTGTCCGGGTTTACCGCCAAACTGGCCGGCACCGAGCGCGGCGTGACCGAACCCACGCCAACCTTCTCCGCCTGCTTCGGCGCCGCTTTCCTGTCGCTGCACCCGACGCAGTACGCCGAAGTGCTGGTCAAACGTATGCAGGCGGCTGGCGCGCAGGCTTATCTGGTCAATACCGGCTGGAACGGCACCGGCAAGCGCATCTCGATTAAAGATACCCGCGCCATCATCGACGCCATCCTCAATGGCTCGCTGGACAACGCGGAGACCTTTACCCTGCCGATGTTTAATCTGCAGATCCCGACGGCGCTCCCGGGCGTGGATACCCAGATCCTCGATCCGCGCAGCACCTATGGTTCCCCGGAGCAGTGGCAGGAAAAAGCCGACCAGCTGGCGAAGCTGTTTATTGAGAACTTTGAGAAGTATACCGATACGCCAGCGGGCGCCGCGCTGGTGGCGGCAGGGCCGCAGCGCTAACGGACGCAGAGATGAAAAAGCCGGGCTTGCCCGGCTTTTTATTGCGCAACGTTTTGACCAGCCAACCGCGGGCGCGATCAGCTCTCTTTGGCCGGTTTCATCGGCGTCAGCACCCGGTGCACCGGCAGCCAGGCGCGGATCAGTAACCCGCCGCGTTCGCTGGAGCCAATCTCCAGCCGGCCGTTGTGATTGTCGATAATACGCTGAACAATCGCCAACCCCAGCCCGGTTCCGCTGGTGCTGCGGGCGCTGTCGCCGCGCACAAACGGCTGAAACAGGTGCTCCCGCTGCTCAGGTTTAATCCCCGGTCCGTCATCTTCAACCTGGAACCACGCCCGGCTCGCTTCGCTGCCGCTGCTGACCTTGATCCAGCCATTGCCATAGCGGGCCGCGTTGACCACCATATTCGCCAGCGCGCGCTTGATAGACAGAGGATGCATGCGTACCGGAATTTCGCCGGCCTGCAGGGCGGTGGCGATCTCCCGCTCATAGCCGCTCTCCGCAGCGATCACTTCCCCCAGCACCGCATTCAGATCCGCCAGCTCCAGCGGCATCTCCTGCCCGGTGCGCAGGTAGTCGATAAACTGCTCGATGATGGCGTTGCACTCTTCGATATCTTTGTTGATCGACTCTGCGAGATAGCCGTCCTGCTCGCCCATCATCTCGGTGGCCAGACGAATGCGGGTCAGCGGAGTACGTAAATCATGGCTGACCCCGGCCATCAGCAGCGTACGGTCGTCGGCCAGCTGCTTCACGCCCGCGGCCATGTGGTTGAAGGCGCGGGTCACCGATCGCACCTCAGAGGCGCCGTACTCGCGCAGCGGCGGCGGGATAATGCCGCGCCCGACCTGCAGCGCCGCATGCTCCAGATCCACCAGCGGGCGGTTCTGAATTCGGATAAACAGCCAGGCGCCGCCTATCGCCAGCAGCATGATCGCCAGGGTATAGCGGAACAGCGGCGAGAAGTCGCCCTGATGGATCTCGGTCAGCGGCACCCGCACCCAGATATTGGGCGACAGCCAGGTCTTCAGCCACACCACAGGGGAGCTTTTATTGACCTCCACCCGCACCTCAGTGGGGCCGCCAAGCTGATGAGCCATCTGCTGGCTCAAGAATTCATAATGCTGCGCCCAGCGCAGGCCTGCGTCTTCCGCCGCTTCATTGGAATAGAGCGAAATCCCCAGCTCGCGATAAATTTCACGACGAAACGCCGGGGGCACCACCAGTTGGGTGCCATCCTCCAGCTGCAGCTTATCGGTCATCAGCATACGCACTTCGTAGGCCAATACTTTATTAAACTGCTGGAGACTCGGCAGGATCGCGAAATTCAGTACCACCAGATAGGTCGTCACCAGGCTGACGAACAGCAAGGTGACGATCAGGAGCAGCGTGCGAGCAAAGGAGCTGCGCGGCGAAAAGCGCACGCGTTTCATGCCTTAGAACCGTCCGGGACGAAGACGTAGCCCAGACCCCAGACGGTCTGGATATAGCGCGGATGCGCCGGGTCCTCTTCCACCATGCGGCGCAGGCGGGAGATCTGTACGTCGATGGAACGCTCCATCGCAGAGTATTCGCGGCCGCGAGCGAGGTTCATTAACTTATCGCGCGACAGCGGCTCACGAGGATGGCTCACCAGCGCCTTCAGGACCGCGAACTCGCCGCTGGTCAACGGCATCGGCTCGTCTTCACGGAACATTTCGCGGGTGCCCAGGTTCAGTTTGAATTTACCAAAGGCGATAACCGCCTCTTCCTGCGACGGCGCGCCCGGCAGCTCGTTCGCCTGACGGCGCAGCACCGCGCGGATGCGGGCCAGCAGTTCGCGCGGGTTGAACGGCTTCGGAATATAGTCGTCAGCCCCGATCTCCAGGCCCACGATCCGATCGACCTCTTCGCCTTTCGCCGTCACCATAATGATCGGCATCGGGTTGCTCTGGCTGCGCAGACGGCGGCAAATCGAGAGACCATCTTCCCCGGGCAGCATCAGATCCAGCACCATCAGGTGGAAGGATTCGCGGGTTAACAGACGATCCATCTGTTCGGCGTTCGCCACGCTACGAACCTGGAAGCCCTGCTCGGTCAGATAACGTTCGAGCAGCGCACGCAGGCGCATGTCGTCATCCACAACCAGAATCTTATAATTCTCTTGCATTGTTTGTACTCCCAAAGGTTCACTGCAATAGTCAGTGCGTATTCTCAAAAAAGCCCGGCGCGCTCACCAGCTAAATCTGGTATACATTCCAGGCTAAATTGTTACAAAGCATATTTAACAGCAGGTTAAGTATACATTTAATCATAAGACACAGTATTTATCCTGTCGGTATTATTGCGCGCTACAAATTGTGCGCAACGACAGACTGTCAGAAGGTTGAACTCACGATGAAAACGCCGCTGATCACCCGCGAGGGATATGAAAAACTGAAGCAGGAGATGGACTACCTGTGGCGCCAGGAGCGCCCGGAAGTGACCAAAAAGGTGACCTGGGCCGCCAGCCTTGGCGACCGCAGCGAGAACGCGGATTACCAGTACAACAAAAAGCGCCTGCGCGAGATCGATCGCCGGGTCCGCTATCTGACCAAATGTCTGGAACAGTTAAAGATCGTCGATTACTCCCCGCAGCAGGAGGGCAAAGTCTTCTTCGGCGCCTGGGTAGAAATTGAAAACGATGAAGGCGATATCAAGCGCTTTCGCATCGTCGGTTACGATGAAATTTTTGGCCGCAAAGACTATATCTCCATCGACTCGCCGATGGCGCGCGCGCTGTTAAAAAAAGAGGTCGGCGATCTGGCCATCGTTAACACGCCGGCGGGGGAAGCCAGCTGGTATGTCAACGAGATCGAATACGTAAAATAGACAAGAACTTTCCGAGAGACGCCGGGCGCGGCTGGCATTTTCAGCCGCCAGTCCGTATAACTAGTCCCTGTTTTTTGACCCTAAAGATGAATTAAAAGCCATGATGAATGATTCGCTCTGCCGCATTATTGCGGGTGAACTTCAGGCCAGAGCCGAACAGGTAGAAGCTGCCGTTCGCCTGCTTGATGAAGGGAACACCGTGCCGTTTATTGCACGATATCGTAAAGAAGTCACCGGCGGTCTGGATGACACGCAGCTGCGTAATCTGGAAACCCGCCTCGGCTACCTGCGCGAACTCGAAGACCGTCGTCAGGCGATCCTCAAATCCATCGCTGAACAGGGCAAACTGACCGACGCGCTGGAAAAAGCCATCAATACCACGCTCAGCAAAACCGAACTGGAAGACCTCTACCTGCCGTACAAGCCGAAGCGCCGTACCCGCGGACAGATCGCCATCGAAGCCGGGCTGGAGCCGCTGGCTGACCTGCTGTGGAACGAACCGTCCCACGATCCGGAAACGGAAGCCGCAAAATATATTGACGCCGATAAAGGCGTGGCCGACAGCAAAGCGGCGCTGGATGGCGCGCGCTATATTCTGATGGAGCGTTTTGCCGAAGACGCCGCGCTGCTGGCGAAGGTCCGTGACTATCTGTGGAAAAACGCCCACCTGGTCTCCACCGTCGTCAGCGGCAAAGAAGAGGAAGGCGCCAAATTCCGCGACTACTTCGATCACCACGAACCGATCGCCGCCGTGCCGTCGCATCGTGCGCTGGCGATGTTCCGCGGCCGCAATGAAGGCGTCCTGCAGCTCTCTTTAAACGCCGACCCGCAGTTTGACGAGCCGCCGAAAGAGAGCCACGGCGAGCAGATTATTATCGACCACCTGGGCCTGCGCCTGAACAACGCCCCGGCGGACAGCTGGCGTAAAGGCGTCGTCAGCTGGACCTGGCGGATCAAAGTCCTGATGCACCTCGAAACCGAGCTGATGGGCACCGTGCGCGAGCGCGCCGAAGACGAAGCCATTAACGTCTTCGCCCGTAACCTGCACGACCTGCTGATGGCCGCGCCCGCCGGGCTGCGCGCCACCATGGGCCTTGACCCGGGTCTGCGCACCGGGGTGAAAGTGGCCGTGGTTGACGGTACCGGCAAACTGGTGGCGACGGACACCATTTACCCCCACACCGGCCAGGCCGCCAAAGCGGCCGTCGCCGTCGCCGCGCTGTGTGAGAAATACAACGTTGAGCTGGTGGCCATCGGCAACGGTACCGCCTCGCGTGAAACCGAGCGTTTCTTCCTCGACGTGCAGAAGCAGTTCCCGAAGGTCACCGCCCAGAAGGTGATCGTCAGCGAAGCCGGGGCTTCCGTTTACTCCGCCTCCGAGCTGGCGGCGCAGGAGTTCCCGGACCTCGACGTGTCGCTGCGCGGCGCGGTCTCCATCGCCCGCCGTCTGCAGGATCCTCTGGCCGAGCTGGTGAAAATCGACCCGAAATCCATCGGCGTCGGTCAGTATCAGCATGATGTCAGCCAGACCCAGCTGGCGCGTAAGCTGGACGCGGTGGTGGAAGACTGCGTGAACGCCGTCGGCGTTGACCTGAACACCGCCTCCGTGCCGCTGCTGACCCGCGTTGCCGGCCTGACCCGCATGATGGCGCAGAACATCGTCGCCTGGCGCGACGAGAACGGCCAGTTCCAGAACCGTCAGCAGCTGCTGAAGGTCAGCCGTCTGGGGCCGAAAGCCTTTGAACAGTGCGCCGGCTTCCTGCGTATCAACCACGGCGACAACCCGCTGGACGCCTCCACCGTTCACCCGGAAGCCTATCCGGTGGTCGAGCGCATTCTGGCCGCCACTCAGCAGGCGCTGAAAGATCTGATGGGCAACAGCAGCGAGCTACGGAACCTGAAAGCCGTCGATTTCACCGATGAGAAGTTCGGCGTACCGACCGTTACCGACATCATCAAAGAGCTGGAAAAACCGGGCCGCGACCCGCGTCCGGAATTTAAGACGGCGAAGTTCGCCGACGGCGTAGAGACCATGAACGATCTGCTGCCGGGGATGATTCTGGAAGGGGCCGTCACCAACGTCACCAACTTCGGCGCGTTTGTCGATATCGGCGTCCATCAGGACGGACTGGTCCACATTTCGTCGCTTTCTGACAAGTTTGTTGAAGATCCGCACACCGTGGTGAAAGCGGGCGACATCGTGAAGGTCAAGGTCATGGAAGTCGATCTGCCGCGTAAGCGTATCGCCCTGACCATGCGTCTCGACGAGCAGCCGGGCGACAGCAACGCCCGCCGCGGCGGCGGTCAGGATCGCCCGCAGGGCAATCGCCCGGCCGCGAAAGCCGCCAAACCCCGCGGTCGCGACGCGCAGCCTGCCGGCAACAGCGCGATGATGGATGCCCTCGCCGCGGCGATGGGTAAAAAACGCTAATCCCTCCCTGCCCCTTTTCAGGGGCAGTTTTCCTTTTCATTGTCACTGCCCTATAGCCGCCTTTTCGCGCAAAAGGCTCTCAGTTATTTCTGATAACCTGCATTTATTCCACGCCGGGCAGATAGCGAAATTAATATTTTCATTTCGTTAACTTAAGAAACCTTAATTAAACATTAGAGCGACGAAATAATATTTCGCATATTTTCGATCACAGGCGGACTTTGCGGCATATCAATAAAAAGGTGAATTTCACTTTAAAAATGGCATAAAGCGCATCATATGTATTGATGATAAAAACCATTCTCATTATCATCGCTTGCAGAATGTTTTTTCTTTTTCGTTGGCTACGGTCCCCGGCGCAACTGCCTCCAGGCGTCCGGAAAATTCTTCTTCGGTTAGCGATAGACAAGTAGGCCCTATGCAATTCACACCTGATAGTGCGTGGAAAATTACCGGATTTTCCCGCGATATTAGCCCAGCATACCGTCAGAAATTGCTCTCCCTCGGCATGCTGCCCGGATCCTCTTTTCATGTGGTGCGCGTGGCGCCGCTCGGCGATCCTGTTCATATTGAAACCCGACGCGTCAGTCTGGTATTACGCAAAAAAGATCTCGCCTTAATCGAACTGGAAGCGGTTGCACAATAACGGCTGACCCGGCACAAGAGTTTGAAATATGAAAAAATTAACCGTTGGTTTAATTGGTAATCCTAATTCCGGCAAGACTACCCTGTTTAATCAGCTGACCGGCGCCCGCCAGCGCGTGGGCAACTGGGCCGGGGTCACCGTTGAGCGTAAAGAGGGCGTGTTCGCCACCACTGACCACCAGGTCACGCTGGTCGACCTCCCGGGAACCTACTCTCTGACCACCATCTCTTCGCAAACCTCGCTGGACGAGCAGATCGCCTGCCACTACATCCTCAGCGGCGACGCCGACATGCTGATTAACGTGGTCGACGCCTCCAACCTCGAGCGAAACCTCTATTTGACGCTGCAGCTGCTCGAGCTGGGGATCCCCTGCGTCGTGGCGCTGAACATGCTGGATATTGCCGAAAAGCAGCAGGTGCGTATCGATATCGATGCCCTCGCCGCACGCCTCGGCTGCCCGGTCATTCCGCTGGTTTCGACCCGCGGACGCGGGATCGAAGCGCTGAAGATTGCCCTCGACCGTCATCAGGCGAACAGCGATATCGAGCTGGTCCACTATCCACAGCCGCTGCTGCGCGAAGCCGACCTGCTGGCGCAGCAGATGTCAGCGCAGATCCCGGCCCGGCAGCGGCGCTGGCTCGGTCTGCAGATGCTGGAGGGCGACATCTACAGCCGGGCCTATGCCGGCGACGCCGCCGATAAACTGGATATCGCCCTGGCGAATCTCAGCGACGAGATCGACGACCCGGCCCTGCATATCGCTGACGCGCGCTATCAGACCATCGCCGCCATTTGCGACGCCGTCAGCAACACCCTGACCGCCGAGCCGAGCCGTTTCACCGCGGCGATGGACAAAGTGATCCTCAACCGCTTCCTCGGGTTGCCGATTTTTCTCTTTGTTATGTACCTGATGTTCCTGCTGGCCATCAACATCGGCGGCGCGCTGCAGCCGATTTTCGACGCCGGCTCGGTCGCTGTCTTTATTCACGGTATTCAATGGCTGGGTTACACCCTGCACTTCCCGGACTGGCTGACCGTCTTCCTCGCCCAGGGGATCGGCGGCGGTATCAACACCGTACTGCCGCTGGTGCCGCAGATCGGCATGATGTATCTGTTCCTCTCCTTCCTCGAGGACTCCGGCTACATGGCGCGCGCCGCCTTTGTCATGGACCGCCTGATGCAAGCTCTCGGCCTGCCGGGGAAATCCTTTGTCCCGTTGATTGTCGGTTTCGGCTGCAACGTGCCGTCGGTGATGGGCGCCCGCACCCTCGACGCACCGCGCGAACGTCTGATGACCATTATGATGGCGCCGTTTATGTCCTGCGGCGCGCGGCTGGCGATCTTCGCCGTCTTCGCGGCCGCCTTCTTTGGTCAGAACGGCGCGCTGGCGGTCTTCTCGCTCTACGTGCTGGGCATTGTGATGGCCATTCTCACCGGCCTGATGCTGAAGCACACCATTATGCGCGGCGAAGCCTCGCCGTTCGTGATGGAGCTGCCGGTGTACCACGTCCCGCATATTAAGAGCCTGATTATCCAGACCTGGCAGCGCCTGAAAGGCTTTGTGCTGCGCGCCGGGAAGGTGATCGTCATTGTCAGCATCTTCCTCAGCGCGCTGAACAGCTTCTCGCTGAGCGGTAAGGTCGTCGACAACATCAACGACTCCGCGCTGGCCTCGGTGAGCCGGGTCATTACTCCGCTGTTTAAGCCGATCGGCGTGCATGAAGATAACTGGCAGGCCACCGTGGGTCTGTTTACCGGCGCAATGGCGAAGGAGGTGGTGGTCGGTACGCTGAACACCCTCTATACCGCCGAAGATATCCAGAACGAGGAGTTCAATCCGCAGACCTTCAGCCTCGGCGAGGAACTGCTGGCCGCCGTCGACGAAACATGGCAGGGACTGAAAGACACCTTCAGCCTCAGCGTCCTGGCTAACCCCATCGAAGCCAGCAAAGGCGATGGCGAAATGGCCACCGGCGCGATGGGCGTGATGGGCAGTAAATTTGGCAGCGCCGCGGCGGCTTACAGCTACCTGATCTTCGTTCTTCTCTATATCCCCTGCATCTCGGTGATGGGGGCCATCGCCCGCGAATCGAGCCGCGGCTGGATGACCTTCTCCATTCTGTGGGGACTGAATATCGCCTATTCGCTCTCGACGCTCTACTACCAGACCGTCAGCTTTAGCGACCATCCGCGCTACAGCCTGGTGTGTATCCTGGCGGTGATATTGTTCAACGTGGTGCTCTTCGGTCTGCTGCGTCGGGCGCGCAGCCGGGTTGACGTCTCGCTGCTGGCCACCCGGAAAACGCCGGCCTCCTGCTGTTCCAGCCCGGCTGGCGATTGCCACTAAGGAGGATCTGTGGCGTCGTTAATGGAAGTCCGCGATATGCTGGCCCTGCAGGGCCGCATGGAGGCGAAACAGCTCAGCGCCCGCCTGCGGACGCCTCAGCCGCTGATTGACGCCATGCTCGAACGCATGGAAGCCATGGGTAAGGTGGTACGGATCAGCGAAACCAGCGAGGGCTGTCTCTCCGGCAGCTGTAAAAGCTGTCCTGAAGGGAAAGCGGCGTGCCAGCAGGAGTGGTGGGCGCTGCGATGAAGGGAGTAAGGCCTGCCAGCGCCACGGGATAAAACGAGTGCGACAGCAGGGAAAAACGGGCCAGCAGGCCCGTTTTTTATGACTGGATTATTTATACACGTCAGCGTTAGCGTGAACGGTTTTTTCGTTTTTCTGCCCGGCAATCACCACAAAGTATTTTCCACCCAGCTCATCGGCTTTTTTCGACAGATCGCGTCGGGCGTCCATCGGCGAGGTCGTCCTTGAGGTCGTGATGCTGCCGACCTTGGTCAGATTCATCTTCGCCACGTCCTCTTTTTGGATCTCTTTCGCTGCGAATGCGCCAAAAGACAGACAGCCAATCACCAGAGATGCAACCATTCCTGTAACAAGTTTCATAGCCTCTACTCTCCATTAGGTTGTTATTTTAGGTCACGGTGGCGGAATGAAATAATCAACCACCGTAACAACCTAAGTATTGCTGTGAATGGCCCTTTTACCATGGCGCGGCAAAAAAAATTACCCCAGCCGTTTTTTCAACGCCAGCAGCGGCTCGCAGAAGGCCGCAGGATGGGAAACAAACGGCGCATGCGCTGCCTTGTCAAAGAGAATGGACTCACTATCCGGCCATAGCTTATCCAGCAGCGGGACAATCTTGCGCGGCACCAGCCCGTCCAGCCGACCGTACAGCCGCAGAAACGGCATCGGCAGTCCGACCAGCGCCTGACGCAGATCGACGGTTCTGAGGATCTCCAGACCGCCGTTCAGCGCCTCAGCGGAAGGCATCGGCAGCGAGAGCACCGTCTGCTTTAACGCCCGCGCATCCTGACGGGCGCTCTCCGTTCCCATGGTTTGCAGGGCGAGGAACCGCTCGACGGTACGCTGGAAATCCTCGCTCAGCTGCTGCTGAAACCCGGCCAGCACCTCCGGCTTGATGCCCGGCCAGTCCTCATGGGCCGCGAAACAGGGGGAAGAGGCGACCGTTACCAGCGCCTGCACCCGTTGCGGGCACCTTATCGCTATCTGGCTGGCCACCAGCCCGCCCAGGCTCCAGCCCAGCCACACCGCCTGAGGCGGAGCCTGCTCCAGCACCCGCTGCGCCATCGCCTCCAGCGACATCGCCCCAAACCCGCCGCTACGGCCATAGCCCGGCAGGTCCACCAGGTGAAGGGTAAAATGCGAAGCCAGCTGCGGCGTGATGCAATCCCAGACCTGAGCGTTCAGCCCCCAACCGTGCAGCAGCACAAGATGACAATCACCTTCGCCGATTGTTTGCCACCAGATGTCGTTCATCCGTTACCGTTCTCTTTTTTACTGGACAGAAGGCCAAATATGCTAACAGCACACAGCTTATGCTGGCTATGCCAAATGCCGCTGGTGGTCGCCCGCTGGGGGATCTGCTCTCGCTGCAGCCGCGCCCTGCTCGCCTGCCCCCCGCTCTGCCCGCAATGCGGCCTGCCGTCGGCAATGTCCCGGCATCCCTGCGGCCGCTGCCTGCAAAAGCCGCCTCCCTGGCATCGGATGGTGGCGGTCAATGACTATCGTCCGCCGCTGAGCGATCTGGTGCGGCAGCTGAAGTTTCACCATCGTCCGGAACTGGGCCCCGCCCTGGCGCGCCTGCTGCTGCTGCGCCTTAAACAGCGTGACGATTTGCCGCCGGTAGACGCGCTGGTCGGCGTGCCGCTGGGGCATCGCCGCCGCTGGCGCCGGGGTTATAATCAGTGCGATGAGCTTTGCCGACCGTTAGCCCGCTGGCGTGGGTGCGTCTGGCGTCGCGACGGCCTGACGCGCCAGCGAGCGGGCGCCGTGCAGCATTCGCTTAATGCCCGCCTGCGCAGGCAGAACCTGAAAAATGCCTTTCAGCTTGAATTTGCCGTGCAGGGACTCCATATCGCTCTGGTGGATGATGTCGTCACGACTGGCAGCACCGTCGCCGAGATATCCCGCCTGCTTTTGCGAAACGGCGCCGCGACGGTTCAGGTATGGTGTGTATGCCGTACCTTGTAGACCCCCGCTGATGGGCGTATTATAACCCAGTAAAATAGTCAACTATTAGGCCAACGCTATGATCCGTATTTCCGATGCTGCACAAGCGCACTTTGCCAAACTGCTGGCAAATCAGGAAGAAGGGACGCAAATTCGCGTATTTGTGATTAATCCCGGCACCCCAAACGCTGAGTGCGGCGTATCCTACTGCCCACCGGATGCGGTGGAAGACACCGACACGGCGCTGAAATTTGAACAGCTGACCGCCTATGTCGATGAGCTCAGCGCGCCCTATCTGGAAGACGCTGAAATTGATTTCGTCACCGACCAGCTTGGCTCGCAGCTGACCCTGAAAGCGCCGAACGCCAAAATGCGCAAAGTCGCTGACGATGCCCCGCTGATGGAGCGCGTCGAGTACCTGCTGCAGTCGCAGATTAACCCGCAGCTGGCCGGGCACGGCGGCCGCGTGTCGCTGATGGAGATCACCGACGACGGTCTGGCTATCCTGCAGTTCGGCGGCGGATGCAACGGCTGCTCGATGGTCGATGTGACCCTGAAAGAAGGTATTGAAAAACAGCTGCTGAACGAGTTTCCGGAGCTGAAAGGGGTTCGCGATCTGACCGAGCACCAGCGCGGCGAGCACTCCTACTACTAAGCCTTCCCTCCGGCGGCAGCCTGTCGCCGGCTCTCCTTTCTCCTTTCTGTGTTACCGCGCAACATCTCCCGCTACACGACCGGCAAAAACCGGGGAAAGAGTATGACTTAAGTCTCATATTTAACATTTTCCCCCGCCAGGTGATTCTCAACCCTCACATGTTACCCGTATCATCCCCTTCAGGCGCCACCGGCAAAAAAATAGCCAGCTATCCTTTCTCTGGGTAAGGATAATGCAAGCGTTTACGGTGCCAGACTATTTTGCTCCCTGACGGAGCGAATGTTGTAAAGGTTGAAACTTTGACGTTACCCATAACAAATTAAGGCCAGGTAAATCATGCCATTAATCATCGTTGCTATCGGGGTTGCCCTGTTATTGCTGTTAATGATCCGTTTCAAAATGAACGGCTTCATTGCGCTGGTTCTGGTGGCGCTCGCCGTCGGATTAATGCAGGGTATGCCGCTGGATAAAGTGATCGTCTCCATCAAGAACGGCGTCGGCGGTACCCTTGGCAGCCTCGCGCTGATCATGGGCTTCGGCGCTATGCTCGGTAAGCTGCTGGCAGACTGCGGCGGCGCTCAGCGTATCGCCACCACGCTTATCAATAAATTCGGTAAGAAGCATATTCAATGGGCCGTGGTCCTGACCGGCTTCACCGTCGGTTTCGCCCTGTTCTATGAGGTGGGCTTCGTGCTGATGCTGCCGCTGGTGTTTACCATCGCCGCCTCGGCCCGTATTCCGCTGCTGTACGTCGGCGTACCGATGGCCGCCGCGCTCTCCGTCACCCATGGCTTCCTGCCGCCGCACCCGGGTCCGACCGCGATCGCCACCATCTTCCACGCCGATATGGGTAAAACGCTGCTCTACGGCACCATTCTGGCTATCCCGACGGTTATTCTCGCCGGCCCGGTTTTCGCCCGATTCCTGAAAGGCATTGATAAGCCGATCCCGGAAGGCCTGCATAACCCGAAAGTGTTCACTGAAGAAGAGATGCCTGGCTTTGGCGTCAGCGTCTGGACCTCGCTGGTTCCGGTGATCCTGATGGCGATGCGCGCCGTTGCCGAGATGATCCTGCCGAAGGGCCACGCCTTCCTGCCGATTGCCGAGTTCTTCGGCGACCCGGTCATGGCCACCCTGATTGCGGTACTGATCGCGCTGTTCACCTTCGGTTTGAACCGCGGCCGCTCCATGGAGCAGATCAACGATACCCTGACCTCTTCGATTAAAATCATCGCCATGATGCTGTTGATCATCGGCGGCGGCGGCGCCTTCAAACAGGTGCTAGTGGATAGCGGCATGGATAAATATATCGCTTCTATCATGCACGAATCGAATATGTCTCCGCTGTTTATGGCCTGGTCCATCGCCGCGGTGCTGCGTATCGCGCTGGGTTCGGCGACCGTTGCCGCCATCACCGCGGGCGGGATCGCCGCGCCGCTGATCCCCACCACCGGCGTCAGCCCGGAGCTGATGGTTATCGCGGTCGGCTCCGGCAGCGTTATCTTCTCCCACGTGAACGATCCGGGCTTCTGGCTGTTCAAAGAGTACTTTAACCTGACCATTGGCGAGACCATCAGGTCCTGGTCGGTGCTGGAAACCATTATCTCGGTCTGCGGCCTGGTAGGCTGTCTGCTGCTGGGGATGGTGGTGTAAGGTTACTCCCGCCATAGAAAAAGGCCGGTCCGCATGATGCGGACCGGCCTTTTTTATCGGACATACTCTTCGCCGCGCTGAGGTGTGCGCGGCGGGGAGTCATCAGGAGGCGGCTTTTTTGCTCGCCGCCTTGCGCCGTTTATCCAGATCCTTAATCAGCTTATTGACCTGTTCATCGGCAAACATCTGCTCAAGGGTGACGGACAGCTTCCGGCGCCAGTTTGGGTACTCAGTGCTGGTGCCCGGAATATTGACCGGCGACGCCATCTCCAGCCAGTCTTCCGGCTGCAGGCCCAGCAGGGCGCTGTTGCTGTCGGCAATATAACGTTGCATCCCCCGGTTGAGGATCCCCGTCATGCTCATCAGGGAGGCCTTATGGCCGGCACGCTTGGGCAGACAGCCGTACTTATGCAGCGCATCCAGCAGCCCTTGCTTCGCCAGCTCACGGTCCTGGTACAGCCCGCGCAGCACCACCTCATCAGGATAGAGACCCAGCGCTTTGCCTAACGTCAGATCGCCGCTTTCCCAGTAGCCGCGGAGGGTGGGCAGGTCGTGCGTCGTCGCCACAGCCATTGATTGCTCCGGGTACAGCGCCGGCGCGCGGAACGTTTTCTCTGCATCACTCTCAAAATAGAGCACCTTATACGAATAGACGCCGCTGTTGCGTAACTTGCTGACGATCTCCACCGGTACCGTGCCCAGATCTTCGCCGATCACCATGCAGCGATGACGCTGGCTTTCCAGCGCCAGAAGCGACAGCAGATCGTCGACGGGATACTGAACGTAAGCGCCATGGTCGGCGGTTTCACCATAGGGGATCCACCACAGACGCAGCACCGACATCACGTGATCGATACGCAGCGCGCCGCAGTTCTGCATATTGGCGCGCAGCAGGTCGATAAACGGCTCATAGGCGCGAGCGGCAATAATATGCGGATCCATCGGCGGCAGGCCCCAGTTCTGGCCCAGCGGGCCCAGAATATCCGGCGGCGCGCCCACGGACGCTTTCAGACAGTACAGCTCACGGTCGCACCAGGTCTCCGACCCGCCTTCGGCGACGCCCACCGCCAGATCGCGGTAGAGGCCGATCGGCATCCCGTCGCGCTGGCTGGTTTCCCAGCAGGCGGCAAACTGGCTCCAGGCCAGCCACTGCAGCCAGAGATAGAAACTGACGTCGTCCTCATGCTCGACGCAGAAGGCTTTCACCTCCGGGCTGTCGATATCCTGAAAGGCCTTCGGCCAGGCCGGCCAGCCCCAGCGCAGCGGGTCCTGTTGAACCTGCCAGGCGTGCAGCGCATCGAAAGCGGCCTGCCAGTAGAGGCTTTCCCCTTCGCGCAGAACAAACTCGCGGAACGCCGTCATCTGTTCATCTTCACGACGGGAGAATCGTTTCCACGCCATACGCAGCGCGGTCATTTTCAGCGTGGTGACGGCGGTGTAATCCACATCATCCGTTTGCCGCGCCGCCTGCAAGGCCTGCTGGGTCGCAGCGGACTGCCACCACGCCTGCGCCTCTTCGCTACGCTGGAAATCTTCAACCGCGTTGACGTCGATGTAGATGACGTTCAGCCAGCGCCGTGAAGACGGGCTATACGGACTGGCGCTCTCCGGGTTCGCCGGATAGAGGGCATGGATCGGGTTGAGGCCAATAAACGACCCGCCGCGGCGGGCGATTTCCGGGAGCATGGCGCGCAGATCGCCAAAATCGCCGATCCCCCAGTTTTTCTCCGAACGCAGGGTATACAGCTGCACGCAGGTGCCCCACAGCTTTTTCCCCTCTTTCAGCGGCTGCGGCTCATAGCAGCGGGCCGGGGCGACGATGGTCCGGCAGTGCCAGCGCTCCCCCTCCTGGGTGAGCGTCAGGGAGTGATACCCCTCCGGCAGTCTGGCCGGCAGCGGCAGCGTCTCGCCGCCGCGGGTTTTACCCTGATACTGCTTACCGTCCTCAGTGGTCAGGATCCACTGATACTCACCGCGTCCTGCCACCGGCAGCGACATTTTTTTGCCGTGGGTGAAGATCTTCACGTTCGGCAGCGGGTTAACCGCCACTTTCGTGGCGGCGGTTGAGCGATGCATCGCATCCAGCAGACGCTGTTTGGTGACAGCCGCGATAGACTGCGGCTTGCCGTGCGCGTTGATATAGCTGGGGCTGATGCCCGCCGCCAGCGCGGCATTATCGAGGCGTTTACTCTCCATAGGCCTTCCTTTAGCGTTTCGCCTGCCAGATACGTTGCTGATAATCGCGGATCGAGCGGTCGGAGCTGAACATGCCGCAGCGCGCAGTGTTGAGGATTGTCGCGCGGGTCCAGGCCTCCTGGTCGCGATACAGCTCATCTACCCGTTTTTGCGCCGCCACGTAGGCTTCGAAATCGGCCAGCACCAGATACGGGTCGCCGCCCTGCAGCAGACTATGCAGCATCTGGTCGAAGGCATGCTTATCGCCGTTGCTATAGGTGCCGTTCTCCAGCTCCTTAAGCACTGCATCGAGCAGTTTGTCTTTTTTACGCCATTTCAGCGGATCGTAGCCTTTCGCTTTCAGGGCTTTCACTTCTTCTACCGTGTGGCCGAAGATAAAGATGTTCTCTTCACCGACCTGCTCGGCGATTTCCACGTTGGCGCCATCCAGCGTCCCGACGGTCAGCGCGCCGTTCAGCGCCAGCTTCATGTTGCCGGTGCCAGAGGCTTCTTTGCCCGCGGTGGAGATCTGCTCGGAGATATCCGCCGCCGGGATCAGTTTTTCCGCAGCCGATACACAATAGTCCGGCAGGAAGACCACTTTCAGCTTATCGCCGACTTTCGGGTCGTTGTTAATCGCTTCCGCTACCTTGTTGATGGCAAAAATAATGTTTTTCGCCAGATAGTAGCCCGGCGCCGCTTTCGCGCCGAACAGGAAGACGCGCGGAACGCGGTCGGCCTGCGGGTTTTCGCGGATCTCTTTGTACAGCGCAAGGATATGCAGCAGGTTGAGGTGCTGACGCTTGTACTCGTGCAGACGTTTGATCTGAATGTCGAAAATCGCCTGCGGGTTGATCTCAATCCCGGTACGTTGCTTCACAAACTCAGCCAGATGAACTTTGTTGGCCTGCTTGATATCGCGATAAGTCTGACGGAATGCCGCATCGTCAGCGTATTTTTCCAGATTGATCAGCTGGTCGAGGTCATTGGCCCACTCTTTTTTCAGCGTCTCATCCAGCAGCGTGGCCAGCGCCGGGTTGCACTGCTTGATCCAGCGGCGCGGCGTGATGCCGTTGGTCACGTTATGGAATTTGTTCGGCCACAGCTGGTTATATTCCGGGAACAGATCTTTCACCACCAGGTCCGAGTGCAGCGCCGCCACGCCGTTGACGGCAAAACCGCCCACCACGCACATGTTGGCCATCCGCACCTGCTTGTCATGCACCACCGCCAGTTTCGCCCAGACCTGCTTATCGCCCGGCCAGGTTTTGTCCACCAGCAGTTTAAATTTGTCGTTAATCGCGTTGATGATCTGCATATGGCGCGGCAGCAGCGCTTTCACCAGCTTCTCATCCCAGCACTCCAGCGCTTCCGGCATCAGGGTATGGTTGGTGTAAGCAAAGGTTTTGCTGGTGATCGCCCAGGCGTCGTCCCAGCTCAGCTGGTGCTCGTCGATCAGCACGCGCAGCAGTTCCGGGATGGCGATGGTCGGGTGCGTATCGTTCAGCTGGATCACTTCGTAATCCGCCAGCTCGGCCAGCTTGCGGCCTGCCAGATGATGACGACGCAGGATATCGGCCACTGAGCAGGCGCACTGGAAGTACTGCTGCATCAGGCGCAGTTTTTTACCGGCCTGATGGTTGTCGTTCGGGTACAGCACCTTAGTCAGTTTTTCCGCGTCGATGCCCTGCTGCTCGGCGCGCAGGAAATCGCCGTCGTTGAATTTGGTCAGGTTAAACGGATGGGCGTGTTTAGCCTGCCACAGACGCAGCGGCTGGGCGACGTTGTTGCGATAGCCGAGCACCGGCAGGTCCCAGGCTTCGCCGGTAATGACGAACGCCGGCTGCCATTCGCCGTTTTTGCTGACTTTGCCGCCGATGCCGACCTGGACATCCAGCGCCTCGTTATGGCGGAACCACGGGTAGCTGCTGCGACCCCAGTCGTCCGGGGCTTCCTTCTGCTGGCCATCGTCAAAGGATTGGCGGAACAGACCATACTGGTAATTGAGGCCGTAGCCGGTCGCCGACTGCCCCACGGTCGCCATGGAGTCGAGGAAGCAGGCTGCCAGACGGCCCAGGCCGCCGTTACCCAGCGCCGGGTCGGTCTCTTCTTCCAGCAGATCGGTGAGGTTGACGTCATAGCCTTTCAGCGCGTCGCTTACGCCCTCGTACCAGCCCAGGTTGAGCAGGTTGTTGCCGGTCAGGCGACCAATGAGAAACTCCATCGAGATGTAGTTAACGTGACGTTGTCCTTGCGCTGGTTTTGCCACCGGCTGCGCCGACAGAAGTTCCGCCAGCGCTCCGCTGACGGCGCGCCACCATTGACGCTGCGTCATCTCGGAAGCGGACTGTAAACCAAAACGCTGCCACTGACGCGTCAGTGCAGCCTGAAACTGAGCTTTGTTAAATGAAGTCTGTGACATAATGAGATCCGGGTCCTTTACTAAAACGATGGCGCTAGTGTGCCGACCTCCCGATTCATCGTCCTCATCCCGACGGGGATTAGACAGGGAGGAGTACCGGGGATGAGCGAAAAGTGTGATCCTGGCCACTATAGTGTGGGTGAGAAGGCCAAAATATGCTGTAAAAATCACCGCTGTATGACAGTTGAGATGTCACCTGTGCAGGGTAAAAATTTGTTACAGGCCACTACGCGGCAAAACGCTTCCCGCCTTTCGCCTGGTTATTAAAAAAATGAATTGCGACCTCCGGGAAAATAAGCACATTTCATCACATTAATCCGCAAAAAAGATTACTTCTAAGAAATCACTGACAATAATTTAATAAAAACAAACAACTACTCCCGATATAAAATAAATCTCTCCCCGCTCCGCCAGCTGCCGGCTAAAAACCGCTGAGGACGAGTCCTGCCTGCGATTTTTACCCATTCGCAACCAATGTCGAAATTTGTGACATAGAGCAAATTCAAGAGCATAAACTTCGGACATAACTTGCAATAAATTTCATAATCACCGACCTTATTAGATATTAATTACGAAGCGCAAAAAAAATCGCAACCTCTCTCTTGCACAGCGAAATGTAGAACTATGTTGATTCCGTCCAAATTAAGTCGTCCGGTCCGCCTTGAACACACCGTGGTTCGTGAGCGTTTACTGGCGAAACTTTCCGGCGCGAACAATTATCGTCTCGTGCTGATCACCAGTCCTGCCGGGTACGGTAAAACAACGCTCATTTCTCAGTGGGCCGCAGGTAAAAACGATCTTGGGTGGTTTTCGCTGGACGAAGGCGACAACCAGCAGGAGCGTTTTGCCAGCTATCTGATCGCGGCGATCCAGCAGGCCACCGGCAACCACTGCGCGGCCAGTGAAGCGATGGTGCAAAAGCGCCAGTACGCCAGCCTCTCCTCTCTTTTTGCGCAGCTGTTTATTGAACTCGCCGACTGGCAGCGCCCGCTGTACCTCGTCATTGATGATTATCACCTGATCAATAATCCGGTGATCCATGACGCGATGCGCTTTTTCCTGCGCCATCAGCCGGAGAATATGACCCTCGTGGTCCTGTCGCGGAACCTGCCGCAGCTGGGCATTGCCAACCTGCGCGTCCGCGATCAGCTGCTGGAGATTGGCAGCCAGCAGCTGGCCTTTACCCACCAGGAAGCGAAACAATTTTTCGACTGTCGTCTGACGTCGCCTATCGAAGCCGACGACAGCAGTCGGCTGTGCGACGACGTCGCCGGGTGGGCCACCGCGCTGCAGCTCATCGCCCTCTCCGCCCGCCAGAATAACTCCTCCGCCCAACACTCCGCCCGTCGCCTCGCCGGGATTAACGCCAGCCATCTGTCGGATTATCTGGTGGATGAAGTGCTGGATAACGTCGACGCCCGCACGCGCAACTTTTTGCTAAAGAGCTCTCTGCTGCGCTCAATGAACGACGCGTTAATCGTGCGCGTCACCGGCGAAGAGAATGGCCAGATGCAGCTGGAGGAGATCGAACGTCAGGGGCTGTTCCTGCAGCGGATGGATGATTCCGGCGAATGGTTCCGCTATCACCCGCTGTTTGGCAGTTTCCTGCGCCAGCGCTGTCAGTGGGAGCTGGCGGTTGAACTGCCGGAGATCCACCGCGCCGCGGCGGAGAGCTGGATGGCGCAAGGCTTCCCCAGCGAGGCCATCCATCATGCGCTGGCGGCCGGCGATGCCAAAATGCTGCGCGATATCTTGCTCAATCACGCCTGGGGCATGTTCAACCATAGCGAACTGGGTCTGCTGGAGCAGTCGCTGTCGGCGCTGCCCTGGTCAAATCTGCTGGAAAATCCGCGCCTGATCCTGCTGCAGGCCTGGCTGATGCAGAGCCAGCATCGCTACAGCGAAGTCAACACCCTGCTGGCGCGCGCCGAGCAGGAGATGAGCGTCGAAATGGATACCGCGATGCATGGCGACTTCAACGCCCTGCGCGCGCAGGTGGCGATTAACGACGGCGACCAGGACGAAGCGGAACGTCTGTCGATGGTGGCGCTGGAAGAGCTGCCGCTGGCCAACTATTACAGCCGCATCGTCGCCACCTCAGTACATGGCGAAGTCCTCCACTGTAAGGGGAAACTGACCAAATCTCTCGCCGTGATGCAGCAGACCGAACAGATGGCCCGCCGTCACGACGTCTGGCATTACGCCCTGTGGAGCATCATTCAGCAAAGCGAAATTCTGTTCGCCCAGGGCTTCCTGCAGGCCGCCTGGGAGAGCCAGGAGAAAGCCTTCCATCTGGTACGCGAACAGCATCTTGAGCAGCTACCGATGCATGAGTTCCTGCTGCGCATCCGCTCTCAGCTGCTGTGGGCATGGGCGCGCCTCGACGAGGCTGAAGCCTGCGCCCGCCAGGGGATGGCGGTTCTCTCAACTTATCAACCGCAGCAGCAGCTGCAGTGCCTGGCGCTGATGGTGCAATGCTCGCTGGCGCGCGGCGATCTGGATAATGCCCGTAGCCACCTGAACCGGCTGGAAAATCTGCTCGGTAACGGTCACTACCACAGCGACTGGGTCTCCAACGCCGACAAGGTGCGGGTGATCTACTGGCAGATGACCGGCGATAAAACCGCGGCGGCCAACTGGCTGCGCCAGACGCCGAAGCCGGAATTCGCCAATAACCACTTCCTGCAGAGCCAGTGGCGCAATATTGCCCGCGCGCAGATCCTGCTGGGCGATTTCGAACCGGCGGAAATGGTGCTGGAAGAGCTGAACGAAAATGCGCGTTCACTGCGTTTGATGAGCGATCTCAACCGCAACCTGCTGCTGCTCAACCAGCTGTACTGGCAGGCAGGACGCAAGAGCGAAGCGCAGAAAGCCCTGCTGGAAGCCCTGACGCTCGCCAACCGCACCGGCTTTATCAACCACTTTGTGATTGAAGGCGAGGCGATGGCCCAGCAGCTGCGCCAGCTGATCCAGCTGAACACCCTGCCGGAGCTGGAGCAGCATCGCGCCCAGCGTATTCTGCGCGACATCAACCAGCATCATCGCCACAAATTCGCCCACTTTGACGAAGGGTTCGTCGAGCGGCTGCTGAATCACCCCGAGGTGCCGGAGCTTATCCGCACCAGCCCGCTGACCCAGCGCGAATGGCAGGTGCTTGGCTTAATCTATTCCGGCTACAGCAACGAGCAGATTGCCGGCGAGCTTGACGTGGCGGCCACCACCATCAAGACCCATATTCGCAACCTGTATCAGAAACTGGGCGTCGCCCACCGTCAGGACGCGGTGCAGCATGCCCAGCAGTTGCTTAAGATGATGGGATACGGCGTCTGACGACGCCGTTGTCGCTTAGCACAGCTCGAGCTGGAGGTTGTTATCGGTGATGACCTTGAGCACGCCCGCCGGGGGCAGCACATCGGTATAGACCGCATCGACCATGCTGATGCTGCCCATGTTGACCATCGCGTTACGGCCAAACTTGGTATGATCCACCACCAGCATCACGTGGCGTGAATTCTCAATAATCGCGCGCTTGGTGCGCACTTCATGATAATCAAACTCCAGCAGCGAGCCATCGCTGTCGACGCCGCTGATGCCGAGAATGCCGAAGTCGAGACGGAACTGCGAGATAAAGTCGAGGGTGGCTTCCCCGATGATCCCGCCGTCGCGGCTGCGCAGTTCGCCGCCGGCGAGAATAATGCGGAAGTCCTCTTTCACCATCAGCGTGTTGGCGACGTTCAGGTTATTGGTCACAATCCGCAAATCGTTGTGATCGAGCAGGGCGTGCGCCACCGCTTCCGGCGTGGTGCCGATATCGATAAACAGCGTCGCCCCGTCCGGGATCTCGCTGGCCACCCGCCGGGCGATACGCTCTTTCTCCGCCGTCTGGGTCGCTTTGCGATCGTGCCAGGAGGTGTTCACCGAGCTGGAGGGCAGCGCCGCGCCGCCGTGATGACGGAGGATCATTTTCTGTTCGGCTAAATCGTTCAGGTCGCGGCGGATGGTCTGCGGGCTGACCGCGAACTGCTCAACCAGCTCTTCCGTGCTGACGTAACCCTGTTTTTTTACCAGCTCGATAATGGCGTCATGACGTTGTGTTTGTTTCATGAAATATCCCTGGAAAAATGTCGCCTACCCGACCCCTGTCGGTAAGTCTTTATGCGCGTTTTCGCCCATGCAAGGTATCGACAAACGCCATCGCCAGGCCGGTCGCCAGACCAGCCACGTGCGCGCCGTTAGCGATCGCCATGCCGAAAACGTCAAACCAGCCAGCAATTAACCACACTAAAGAGAAGAGTATCAACCCGCGCTGCAGATAAATACCGCTCTGCGGATCGCGCTCGCCCCGCAGCCAGACATAGCCCATCAGCGCGTAAACCACGCCCGACAGCCCGCCAAACCACGGGCCGCTAAACTGGTGCTGCACAAAGCCGCTCAGCAGGGCGCTGATGACGGTGATCACCACCAGCTTGCCGCTGCCGATGCGCTTTTCCACCGCGCCGCCGAGATACCACCACCATAGCAGGTTGAAGAGAATATGCATCAGCGAGAAATGCATGAAAGCATGGCTGAAATAGCGCCAGGCTTCGAACTGCAGCGAAGGATCGTAGGGCCAGGCCAGCCAAATCATCACCGGCTGATCGCCCAGCAGATTTTGCAGGATGAACACCGCGATGCAGATCAGCAGAATCGCCCAGGTGAACGGGCCGGCGTTATGCCGCAGCGTGGCAAAGAAAGGAAAGCGCTGATAGCGCAACCCGCTGTTGGTCTGTCCGGACTGCCAGCTCGCCGCCAGATAGCGCGGGTCCGCCGGGTTTTCGAGAAAACGCGCCAGCTCAGCCCTGACGCGCCCGGCCTGACTCTCATCAGCCAGCCAGACGTCGCTCTGGGTGTGCTGCTGGATAGTCAGGATAATCCCCTGCGTCGCCATATAATCGACAAACGCCTGGGCCACGCGCGGGTTGGCAAAAGAGGTAATCATTAACATGCAGCGAATCGCTTATTCCACACAAAGGGAGATAGTATACCTGCCAGTCGTTAAAACGTCCCGTGCGCCACTTCCGCCGGGAAATGGCGATGCCAGGCGTCGAACCCGCCGTCAACGCTGTAGACCTTATCAAACCCCTGCTGCAGCAGATACTGCGCGGCGCCCTTGCTGCTGTTGCCGTGATAGCACATCACCATCACCGCCGTGTCAAAGTCGTTGTCACGCATAAACGCGCCCAGGGTATCGTTGGTCAGATGAAACGCGCCCGGCGTATGGCCCATCGCATAGCTTTGCGGATCGCGGATATCGACCAAAACCGCCGTCTGCTGATGCAGTTTCTGGTGCGCTTCTTCAACGTTGATACATTCAAACTGTTCCATGGTTCTCTTCTCTTTCTCGTCATGACGGGCAGTGGCCGGCCCAATTTTACCCTGTAGTGTACCGTCAGGCGGTAAAGAAACGCCAATATGTTACACCCATCACTCCAAAATGTTTTTTTGATGTTACCAAAAGCGCGTTTGTTTGCTATAGTGAGCGATATCGAGCATTTGTGAGCTTAAACGAAAGTGTGAGAGGGTAAGAACGTGGAAACCAAAGATCTGATTGTGATAGGCGGAGGCATCAACGGTGCCGGTATCGCGGCAGATGCCGCCGGGCGTGGTTTATCCGTACTGATGCTGGAAGCGCGCGATCTCGCCTGCGCCACCTCCAGCGCCAGTTCCAAACTGATCCACGGCGGGCTACGCTACCTCGAACACTATGAGTTCCGCCTGGTCAGCGAAGCGCTGGCCGAACGCGAAGTGCTGTTAAAAATGGCCCCGCATATCGCCTTCCCGATGCGCTTTCGTCTCCCGCATCGCCCGCATCTGCGTCCGGCATGGATGATCCGCATCGGCTTGTTTATGTACGATCATCTGGGCAAACGCACCAGTCTGCCGGGATCCACCGGCTTGCGTTTTGGCGCAGAATCGGTACTTAAGCCGGAAATTGTGCGCGGTTTCGAATATTCCGACTGCTGGGTCGACGATGCCCGCCTGGTGCTGGCCAACGCGCAGATGGTCGTCCGCAAAGGCGGCGAGGTGCGGACCCGCACTCGCGCCATCTCGGCAAAACGGGAGAACGGCCTGTGGGTGGTGGAAGCGGAAGATATCGATAGCGGCGAGAAGTTTACCTGGAAGGCGCGCGGTCTGGTCAATGCCACCGGTCCATGGGTCAAACAGTTCTTCGACGAAGGGATGCATCTCCGCTCGCCTTACGGTATCCGCCTGATCAAGGGCAGCCACATCGTGGTGCCGCGGGTGCATACCCAGAAGCAGGCCTACATTCTGCAAAACGAAGATAAACGTATTGTGTTTGTTATCCCGTGGATGGATGAGTTCTCCATCATCGGCACGACGGACGTCGAGTATAAGGGCGATCCGAAAGCGGTGGCCATTGATGATAAAGAGATTAATTACCTGCTGAACGTCTATAACGCGCACTTTAAAAAGACCCTCAGCCGGGACGATATCGTCTGGACCTACTCCGGCGTCCGTCCGCTGTGCGACGACGAGTCGGATTCACCGCAGGCGATCACCCGCGACTACACGCTGGATATTCACGATGAGAACGGCCAGGCGCCGCTGCTCTCCGTCTTCGGCGGGAAGCTGACCACCTATCGCAAACTGGCCGAGCATGCGCTGGAAAAACTGACCCCCTATTACAAAGGGATCGGCCCGGCATGGACCAAAACCGCGGTGCTCCCAGGCGGCGATATCGGCGGCGACCGCGACGACTACGCGGCAAAACTGCGCCGTCGCTTCCCGTTCATCAGTGAATCACTGGCCCGCCATTATGCCCGCACCTACGGGAGCAACAGCGAGTGGATCCTCAAGGAAGCCAGCGCCCTGAGCGATCTGGGGGAAGATTTCGGCCATGAGTTTTATGAAGCCGAGCTGAAGTATCTGGTTGAGCATGAATGGGTGCGCAGCCTGGATGACGCCATCTGGCGTCGAACCAAACAGGGCATGTGGCTGAATGGCGAGCAGCAGGCGCGCATCAGCGAATGGCTGGCGCAGCATGCGGGAAAGTCTGAGCTGTCGTTAGCGTCTTAACGCGCCCGGCTGCGCGGGCCTGGGGAAACGCCTGAGGCCGGATCCAACCGCAATAATGAAACAACGGGGCCAAATGGCCCCGTTGTGTTGCGTTGACTGGCTTACAGCCTTACCGGGTCGATATGCCAGATATATTTCGCGTACTCCTGGATCGTCCGGTCGGAAGAGAAGTAGCCCATATTGGCAATATTCAGCATCGCCTTGTAGGCCCACTCTTCCGGATGTTGATACAGCTCGTCGACGCGATCCTGGCAGTCCACATAGCTACGATAGTCCGCCAGCACCTGGTAGTGGTCGCCAAAGTTAATCAGCGAATCCAGCAGGTCGCGGTAGCGCCCCGGTTCCGCCGGACTGAAAACGCCGGTACCGATCTGCGTCAGCGCCTGGTGAAGCTCTTCATCCTGCTCGTAATATTCGCGAGGTTTATAGCCGCTGCGACGCAGCTCCTCCACCTCTTCCGCGGTGTTGCCGAAGATAAAGATATTCTCTTCGCCCACGTGCTCCTGCATCTCCACGTTCGCCCCGTCGAGGGTGCCGATCGTCAGCGCGCCGTTAAGGGCAAACTTCATATTACTGGTGCCGGAGGCTTCCGTGCCTGCGAGCGAGATCTGTTCCGACAGGTCTGCCGCCGGAATGATCAGCTGCGCCAGGCTGACGCTGTAGTTGGGGATAAAAACGACCTTCAGCTTGTCGCCAATCTGCGGATCGTTATTGATCACCGCCGCCACATCGTTGATCAGGTGAATAATATGCTTGGCCATGTAGTAGGCTGAAGCCGCCTTACCGGCGAAAATGTTCACCCGCGGCACCCACTCCGCCTGCGGATCGGCTTTGATCCGGTTATAGCGGGTAATGACGTGCAGCACATTCATCAGCTGGCGTTTGTACTCGTGAATGCGTTTGATCTGCACATCAAACAGCGCCTTCGGATTCACCACCACATTAAGCTGCTGCGCAATATAGCTGGCCAGCCGCTGTTTGTTTTCCAGTTTAGCCTGACGCACTGCCTGATTGACCGTCGGATAGTCGATATGCTGCTTCAGCTCGTCAAGCTGGCTCAGATCGGTCCGCCAGGTGCGGCCGATATGCTCATCCAGCACTTTCGACAGCGGCGGGTTGGCCAGCGCCAGCCAGCGGCGCGGCGTGACGCCGTTGGTCACGTTGATAAAGCGCATCGGGAAAATTTTGGCGAATTCGGCAAACAGCGACTCCACCATCAATCGGGAATGTAGCTCCGACACCCCATTGACCTTGTGGCTGACCACCACCGCCAGCCAGGCCATCCGCACGCGACGGCCGTTTGACTCGTCGATAATCGAGGTCCGGCTGAGCAGCGCGGTATCGTTGGGATACTGCTCCTGCAGGGTCTTGAGGAAGTAGTCGTTAATCTCAAAGATAATCTGCAGATGGCGCGGGAGAATTTTGCCCAGCATATCCACCGGCCAGGTCTCGAGCGCTTCGCTCATCAGGGTATGGTTGGTATAAGAGAAGACCTGACAGGTCACCTCGAACGCCTCGTCCCAGCTGAATTTATGCTCGTCGATAAGCAGGCGCATCAGCTCCGGTATCGACAGCACCGGGTGGGTGTCATTCAGGTGGATGGCTATCTTGTCCGCCAGGTTGTCATAGGTCTTATGCAACAGATAGTGGCGGTTCAGAATATCCTGCACCGTGGCCGAGACGAGGAAATACTCCTGGCGCAGGCGCAGCTCGCGGCCGGAGTAGGTCGAGTCGTCCGGATAGAGGACGCGGGAGACGTTTTCGGAGTGGTTCTTATCCTCTACCGCGGCGAAGTAGTCGCCCTGGTTAAACTTACCGAGGTTAATTTCGCTACTGGCCTGCGCGCTCCACAGACGCAGCGTGTTGGTGGCGTCGGTGTCAAAGCCGGGGATAATCTGATCGTAGGCTTCGGCAATGATCTCTTCCGTCTCTATCCAGCGGGTTTTCTTCCCCTCCTGCTGAATGCGGCCGCCGAAGCGCACTTTATAGCGGGTGTTGTGGCGCTCAAACTCCCACGGGTTACCGTACTCCAGCCAGTAGTCAGGGGACTCTTTTTGCCGGCCATCGACGATATTCTGTTTAAACATCCCGTAGTCGTAGCGGATCCCGTAGCCACGTCCCGGCAGCCCCAGCGCCGCCAGGGAGTCAAGGAAGCAGGCCGCCAGGCGGCCCAGACCGCCGTTGCCAAGCCCCGGGTCGTTCTCTTCATCGATCAGCTCTTCGAGATCGAGCCCCATCTCCGCCAGCGCGCTGCTCACATCGTCATAGATGCCGAGCGACAACAGGGCATTCGAGAGGGTACGGCCGATCAGGAACTCCATCGACAGATAGTATACCTGGCGCACTTCCTGCGAGAGCTGCGCGCGGTTGGAGCGCAGCCAGCGCTCCACCATGCGATCGCGAACGGCAAACAGCGTGGCGTTAAGCCATTCATGCTTGTTGGCGATGGCCGGATCTTTACCGATGATAAACATCAGCTTATAGGCAATAGAATGTTTTAACGCCTCAACGCTCAGCGTCGGTGATGCATAGCTAAAGGGTACATTCATAACAATGACTCCAGTGATTACATCAAGCGTTGATAAAGTTCGCGATAGGAGTTCGCGGCAACCTGCCAGCTAAAATCCATATTCATCGCCTGACGCTGCACATAGCGCCAGAGCGATGGGCGCGACCAGAGGACAAAGGCGCGACGTATAGCGCGCAGCAATGACAGCGCATTGCTGTCCTCAAAGACAAAACCTGTCGCCAGACCATCGGCAAGGTTCTCCAGCGAACTGTCAGAGACCGTGTCCGCCAGCCCGCCGGTGCGGCGCACCAGCGGCAACGTACCGTACTTCAGACCGTACAGCTGGGTCAGGCCGCAGGGTTCAAAGCGGCTCGGGACCAGAATGACGTCGGCGCCCCCCATAATGCGGTGGGAGAAGGCCTCATGATAGCCAATCTGCACCCCCACCTTGCCCGGGTGTTCGGCAGCGGCGGCGAGGAACCCTTCCTGCAGCACCGGGTCGCCGGCGCCCAACAGCGCCAGCTGGCCGCCCTGCTCAAGCAGGCCCGGCAGCGCTTCAAGCACCAGATCGAGCCCTTTCTGGCTGGTGAGACGGCTGACGACGGCAAACAGCGGCGCTTTATCATCGACCTTCAGGCCCATGGCGATCTGCAGCTGACGCTTGTTCTCCGCCTTCTCCTCCAGCGTGTCGCGATCGTAGCGCATCGGCAGCAGGAGGTCGTTTTGCGGGCTCCAGATACCGTCGTCAACGCCGTTGAGAATTCCCGACAGCCGCCCTTCATGATGGCGCTGACGCAGCAGCCCCTCCATGCCGTAGGCGTACTGCGGCTCGGTGATCTCGCGCGCATAGGTCGGGCTCACCGCCGTAATATGGTCGGCGTAGTAAAGACCGGCCTTCAGAAACGAGATCTGGCCGTTAAACTCGAGGCCATGCATGTTGTAAAACGACCACGGCAGCTCGATATCATTCATATGCCAGGAGTAAAACATCCCCTGGTACGCCAGGTTGTGCACGGTAAAGACCGATTTAGCCGGACGCCCGCGCGCCGCCAGGTAGGCCGGCGTCAGGCCGGCGTGCCAGTCGTGGGCATGGACCACATCCGGGCGCCAGAACGGATCCAGTCCGCTGGCCATTTCGCTTCCCACCCAGCCCAGCAGCGCAAAGCGCAGAACGTTGTCGGTATAAGCGTGCTGGTTGGTATCGTGGTAAGGGCTCCCCGGCCGGTCATAGAGATGCGGGGCGTCTATCAGATAGATCCCCACGCCGTTAAAGTGGCCGTACAGCAGCGTGATCCGCCCGGCGAACGTATCCCGGCGGGTCACCACCTGGGCATCCACCACGCCGCGGCGGATATCGGGAAACGCCGGCAACAGCACGCGCGTATCGATACCCTCCGCGATTTGCGCCGCCGGCAGCGCGCCGATGACGTCCGCCAGACCGCCCGTCTTTAACAGCGGGAACATCTCAGAACATACATGTAAGACCTGCATTAGCGCTCCTGTTTGTGCCCCAATTTCCGCAGCATGTCGCGGGTCACCAGCACGATACCTTCCTCTGAGCGATAGAAGCGGCGTGCATCCTCTTCCGCGTTCTCACCAATCACCATTCCTTCCGGGATGACGCAGGCGCGGTCAATCACGCAGCGACGCAGGCGGCATGAGCGCCCCACCCAGACATCTGGCAACAAGACTGCCGAATCAATGTTACAGAATGAGTTCACCCGCACGCGCGGGAACAGCACCGACTGCACCACCACCGACCCGGAGATAATGCAGCCCCCGGAGACCAGCGAGTTCAGGGTCATGCCGTGGCTTCCGGAACGGTCCTGCACGAACTTCGCCGGCGGCAGCGATTCCATATGGGTACGGATCGGCCAGTTCTGGTCGTACATATCCAGCTCCGGCGTAACTGACGCCAGATCGAGGTTGGCCTTCCAGTAGGCCTCAAGCGTCCCCACGTCGCGCCAGTACGGCTCGGCGTTCGGGTCGGACTGCACGCAGGAGAGCGGGAAAGGATGTGCATAAGCCATGCCAGCTTCGGTGATCTTCGGAATGATGTCTTTGCCGAAATCATGGCTGGAGTTCTCGTTGCGATCGTCTTCTTCCAGCAGCTCATAAAGATAGGCGGCGTCGAAGACATAAATGCCCATGCTGGCCAGCGATTTGGTCGGGTCGGTCGGCATCGCCGGCGGGTTGGCGGGTTTCTCGACAAACTCAATGATTTTTTCGTTTTCGTCGACCGCCATGACGCCGAAGGCGGATGCCTCTTCAATGGGCACCGGCATGCAGGCCACGGTGCAACGCGCCCCTTTTTCGACATGGTCGATCAGCATGCGCGAGTAGTCCTGCTTATAAATATGGTCGCCCGCGAGGATCACCACGTACTCGGCCTTGTAGCGGCTGATGATGTCCAGGTTCTGCGTCACCGCGTCCGCCGTGCCGCGATACCAGTTTTCGCCGTGTACGCGCTGTTGGGCCGGCAGCAGATCGACAAACTCGTTCATCTCTTCGCTGAAGAACGACCAGCCGCGCTGGATGTGCTGCACCAGCGTATGCGACTGATACTGGGTAATAACGCCGATGCGGCGGATCCCTGAGTTAATGCAGTTAGATAATGCGAAATCGATAATACGGAACTTGCCGCCGAAGTGAACAGCAGGTTTCGCACGCTTAATGGTGAGATCCTTAAGCCGGGTGCCACGGCCGCCCGCGAGGATCAACGCCACGGATTTGATAGGTAATTGACGCGCCAGCATCAGCGGATCGTTTTTTTCAAGCCTAACCATGATTAACTCCTTTTTACACCCCCGCTTTCCTGCTCATCCCGCCGCGCCGCCGCCACGGGTTCAACCGGAAGCTTCAGGGCTTACGACCTTTGAAATACGCACACTCCGTGCGCGGGCCCATGCCAGACAGCCATGATGACCGGATTATCCTCTCCGGCGAATGGAGGAACGGCGCGCCATTCCCCCTCGGGTAAAACCATATCGACCACCTCTGCGGTGGCGTTCAGCGTGAGCAGCCAGCGATCCGACAACTGGATCTGCATACACGCTGCCCCCTGCTGCCACTCCCCGGCAGTCAGCGGCTGGGCATGGCGATTAAGCCAGCGGACGCTGCCATCCCCCTCCTGCCACCAGCGGTTGCGGGTGAGCGCCGGAATGCGCCGGCGCAGGTGGATCAGCGCCGCGGTAAAGGCGGTTAATCCCGGGTTCGCCTGGCGCCAGTCGAGCCAGGTCAGGGCGTTGTCCTGACAGTAGGCATTATTGTTGCCGTGCTGGCTGTGGCCCTGCTCATCGCCCGCCAACAGCATCGGCGTCCCCTGAGCCAGCAGCAGCGTCGTCAGCAGCGCATGCACGCTGGCGCGTCGCCGTTCAATCACCGCAAAATTAGCTTCTAATCCTTCTATACCATGATTGTTGCTGTAGTTATTGTTAGTCCCATCGCGATTCTCCTCCCCGTTCGCCTCATTGTGTTTCTGATTGAAACAAACGCAGTCGCGCAGCGTGAAGCCATCGTGGGCCGTCACCAGATTGACCGTCGCCGATGGCGGCTTGCCATCACGGGCAAAGAGATCGCTGGAGGCCGCGAAGCGTTGCGCGAAATCCCCCAGGGAGACGTTTTGCTGCAGCCAGAAGCGGCGGGCGCTATCGCGAAAATGGTCGTTCCACTCGGCGAACAGCGGGGGAAAATTGCCCACCTGGTAGCCCCCCGGGCCGATATCCCAGGGTTCGGCGATCAGTTTCACCTGCGACAGCACGCTGTCGTGGCGGATAGCCTCGAACAGCGGCGCATCCTGGCGGAATTCCGGCGTCCGCCCCATCACTGAGGCGAGATCGAAGCGAAAACCGTCGACATGGCACTCATCCACCCAGAAGCGCAAACACTGGCGCGCCAGTTCCACTACCCCCGGGTGGCTGAGATTGAGCGTATTCCCGCACCCGGTCCAGTTGTGATAATCGCCATCTTCCCTTACCCAATAATAGCTACGGTTGTCGATTCCGCGCAGGGAGACGGTGGGACCTTCAAGATCGATTTCCGCGCTATGGTTGAGCACGATATCCAGAATCACCTCGATACCGGCGGCGTGCAGCGCCTTAACCGCATCGCGAAACTCATCCAGGGCGCGCGTCGGGTCGCTGGCATAGCGCGGATCCAGCGCGAACCAGGCCAGCGGGTTGTAGCCCCAGTAGTTGCTCAACCCCATCCGCTGCAGTCGCGGCTCGCTGGCGAACTGCGCCACCGGCAACAGTTCAAGGGCGCTGATGCCCAGCGATTTGAAGTAAGCGATCATCACCGGGTGGCCCAGCGCCTTATACGTTCCGCGGATGGCTTCCGGCAGCTGCGGATTAAGCAGGGTGAGCCCTTTCACGTGCGCTTCATAAAGCACCGTTTCCCCCCACGGGGTACGCGGCGGTTTATCGCCCAGCCAGTCGTAACGCAGATCCACTACCTGCGATTTTGGCGCTATCGCGGCGCTATCGCGATGATCCGGTTGCCACATTCCGCCGTGCAGGCGCTCGTCGTCCGGCAGATCGCCCTCAACCCGGTGAGCGCAGGGATCGAGCAGCAGCTTGGCCGGGTTAAAGCGGTGTCCCTGCGCCGGATCCCAGGGGCCATGCACCCGGTAGCCGTAGCGCAGGCCCGGCCCGACGGCAGCCAGCCAGCCGTGCCAGATGTCGCCGCTGCGCGCCGGGAGATCGAAGCGTTGCTCGTTGCCCTGCTCGTCGAACACGCACAGCTCCACCCGCTCCGCGTGGGCGGAGAAGAGGGCGAAGTTCACCCCCTTGCCGTCATAGCTGGCGCCCAACGGCGCAGGCTTGCCTGCCGCGAGGTTGGTCATTGCGCCTCCCGGACCAGCCAGATCGTCGCCAGCGGCGGCAGGGTCAGGGACAGCGAATGTTCGCGACCGTGGCTGGGGATGGCATCGCTTTCCACCACCCCGCCGTTGCCCTGGTTGCTGCCGTGATAGTGCATTGAGTCGGTATTCAACGCCTCGCGCCAGCGGCCCGGCTGGTTGATGCCGAAGCGGTAGTCGTGGCGCGGCACCGGCGTGAAGTTGCTGGCGACGATAATCTCGTTCCCCGCCCGGTCGCGGCGCACAAAGACAAACACTGAGCGCTCGTGGTCGTCCACCACCAGCCATTCGAAGCCGTACGGGTCAAAGTCCAGCTCGTGCAGCGCCTTATGGTGGCGATAGGTATGGTTCAGGTCGCGCACCAGCCGCTGGACGCCGTGGTGCCAGTTGTCGCCGCCCTCCAGCAGATGCCAGTCGAGGCTGCCGTCGTGGTTCCACTCGCGGCCCTGGGCGAACTCATTGCCCATAAACAGCAGCTTTTTCCCCGGGAAGGCGAACAGCCAGCCGTAGTAGGCGCGCAGGTTGGCGAACTTCTGCCAGGCGTCCCCCGGCATGCGGTCGAGAATCGATTTTTTGCCGTGCACCACTTCATCGTGGGAGAGCGGCAGCACAAAGTTCTCGGTGTAGTTGTAGAGCATGCCGAAGGTCATTTTGTCGTGATGGAAGCGGCGGTGCACCGGATCGAGTTTCATGTAATCCAGGGTGTCGTGCATCCAGCCGAGGTTCCATTTGAACCAGAAACCGAGGCCGCCGCCGGCTGGCGGACGGGTTACCCCGGCGAAATCGGTGGACTCTTCCGCCATGGTGACCGCGCCCGGCGTCTGTTCGCCAAGGATGCGGTTGGTGTTGCGCAGAAACTCAATGGCTTCCAGATTTTCCCGGCCGCCGTATTCGTTGGGGATCCACTCCCCCGCCTTGCGGCTATAGTCGCGATAGATCATCGAGGCCACCGCGTCGACGCGCAGAGCATCGATGCCGAAGCGTTCGATCCAGTACAGCGCATTTCCCACCAGGAAGTTGCTGACTTCGCGGCGTCCGTAGTTGTAGATCAGGGTATTCCAGTCCTGGTGATACCCCTCGCGCGGATCGCTGTGCTCATACAGGGCGGTGCCATCGAAAGAGGCAAGGGCAAAATCATCCGCCGGGAAGTGGCCAGGCACCCAGTCCAGAATGACGTTTAGCCCGGCGGCGTGCGCGGCGTTGATAAAGTAACGGAAATCATCGCGGGTGCCGAATCGGCGGGTCGGCGCATAGAGGCCGGTGGGTTGATAGCCCCAGCTGCCGTCGAACGGGTGCTCATTAACCGGCAGCAGCTCGAGATGGGTGAAGCCCATCCATTTTGCGTAGGGCACCAGCTGGTCGGCCAGCTCGCGGTAGCTCAGCCAGAAATTATTGTCGGTATGACGACGCCATGAGCCAAGATGCACTTCATAGATAGAGACAGGGGCATCGAACTGGTTCGCCGCTTTGCGGTCCGCCGGCTGTTCGACTTTAGGCGGCAGGTCGCAGATAAGCGAGGCGCTTTCCGGACGCATTTGCGATTCAAAGGCGTAAGGGTCGGCTTTGACCCGCAGATGGCCGTGGGCGTCAATCAGCTCGAATTTATACAGCTGGCCATTGTGCGCGCCGGGGACGAACAGTTCCCAGATGCCGGACTCTTTGCGGAATCGCATCGGGTGGCGCCGGCCGTCCCAGTAGTTAAACTGCCCCACCACTGAGACGCGACGGGCGTTCGGCGCCCATACCGAGAAACGGGTGCCGGTGACGCCGTCCATGGTGGCGGCGTGCGCGCCCAGCGTTTCGTAAGGGCGCAGGTGGGTCCCTTCCGACAGCAGCCAGACGTCAAGATCCTGCAGCAGCGGACCAAAGCGATAAGGGTCATCAATCAGATTCTGCTGCCCGTGCCAGGTGACGGCCAGCTGATAGCGAAAGGCGTTTTTACGCCGCGGCAGAACGCCGCTGAAGAAACCACGCGAGTCGAGGCATTCGAGCTTGCCGACTTTGCGTCCGGTTTTCGGTTCAATAACCCACACATCGGTGGCATCGGGTAATAATGCGCGCACTTCCAGCCCGGCGTCGGTACGGTGCATGCCGAGCACGGAAAAAGGGTCCGCGAAATGACCGGCGATTAGCGCATTAATCACGTCTCTATCGATATGATTAGACATGCTTTCATCCTGTTGTAAGTGTCGCTCATTCCTGTAACTGGCGACTTTTTTTGACCTGAACGGCGCAGCGCTTTCTGCATCCTTCTGCTCCGTCCCACCTTCAGGTAAGGAATTCCTTACTTAAAGCATAGCCAAGGCTGAGTTACCTCCGTGGGGAAAAATCTAACATCCGCGTTTACTCCTTGTATTACGCAAAAAAAAAGGGGGCTCGAAGACCCCCTTTCTGTTCATCCTGCGCTTACGCCAGCTGGCGAAGCATCCGGCGCAGCGGCTCCGCGGCGCCCCACAGCAGCTGGTCGCCAACGGTAAAGGCCGACAGATACTCCGGCCCCATATTCAGTTTACGCAGGCGACCTACCGGGGTGGTCAGGGTGCCAGTCACCGCGGCTGGGGTCAGCTCGCGCATGGTAATGTCGCGATCGTTCGGTACCACTTTGGCCCACGGGTTGTGCGCGGCCAGCAGCTCCTCAACGGTCGGGATAGAGACATCTTTTTTCAGCTTAATGGTGAACGCCTGGCTGTGGCAGCGCAGCGCGCCAACGCGGACGCACAGGCCGTCTACCGGGATAACGGACGAGGTGGCGAGGATCTTGTTGGTCTCCGCCTGGCCTTTCCACTCTTCGCGGCTCTGGCCGTTATCCAGCTGTTTGTCGATCCACGGGATCAGGCTGCCCGCCAGCGGTACGCCGAAGTTATCCACCGGCAGCTCGCCGCTGCGGGTCAGCGACGTCACTTTGCGCTCGATATCCAGAATGGCGGAAGCCGGGTCCGCCAGCTCTGCCGCGACGTGGTTGTGCAGCTGGCCCATCTGGCTCAGCAGTTCGCGCATATGACGCGCGCCGCCGCCGGAAGCCGCCTGGTATGTCGCCACGCTGACCCACTCCACCAGATCCTGGGCAAACAGGCCGCCGAGGGACATCAGCATCAGGCTGACGGTACAGTTGCCGCCGACAAAGGTTTTTACGCCGTTGTTCAGGCCGGCGGTGATCACGTCCTGGTTAACCGGGTCGAGGATAATGATCGCATCGTCCTTCATGCGCAGCGAAGAGGCGGCGTCAATCCAGTAACCCTGCCAGCCGCTTTCGCGCAGCTTCGGGTAAATCTCGTTGGTGTAATCGCCGCCCTGGCACGTGACAATAATGTCCAGTGCCTTCAGCGCGTCCAGATCGAACGCATCCTGAAGCGTGCCACCGGTGCTACCGCCGAAAGACGGCGCTGGCTGTCCCAGCTGGGAGGTAGAGAAGAACACCGGGCGAATGGCGTCGAAATCGCGCTCTTCAACCATGCGTTGCATGAGAACAGAGCCGACCATTCCGCGCCAGCCGATAAAACCAACATTTTTCATAACGTATTCCTGCGAGGTGTGTGCTGTTTGTGCCTGACCAGTTTCCAACTGGATTATCCCTCACCTTACAAAATGCAGCTAAAGTCGCAAGTGAAATTAATCAATGATTGCTGAACAATCAGAAAAGCAACTTATCCTGCACATTGTCCACCGTCGCTGGTCGTCGTCAAAGCGCAATGATTATCGGGGAAATCACCCAGGGAATGGAACATTTTCCGTCGCGATTTTATTGATCCTGATTATGGATTAAGCGCGAAATCCGCTGATTTTCCCCTTGCCAAAAAGAGGCAACAAACCCAGGTGCAGCAAGGCTTGCCGAAGGATACGAGCATCGTCGTAGCGCTAATAAGGGCGAGGAGCGGGAAGAGAAAAGAGGGAAAAAGCGCGGCTTATCGCCGGGAAGCCAGGGTAAACGGCGTTACCCTGGCTTTTGGCCGCCCGCGAGCGGGTGGCGAACAGACTTAGCTCAGCAGCTGGAAGGCAATCATGCCGACAATCGCCCCGGTGGTGCCGAGGATGGTTTCCATCATCGTCCAGGTTTTCAGCGTCTGGGCTTCGGTGGCGCCGGTAAATTTACCGAACAGCCAGAAGCCGGCGTCGTTCACATGGCTCACGACAATCGAGCCGCCGGCGATACAGATAGACAAGGCCGCCATCTGCGCGCCGCTGTAGTTCAGCTGCTCAATCACCGGCATCACCAGGCCGACCGCCGTCAGGCACGCCACGGTGGCGGAGCCCTGGATGATACGCACCGCCGCCGCCAGCACGAAGCAGGTAATGGCGATCGGCAGCCCCATACCGGTCAGCGCTTCACCCAGCGCCGGGCCGACGCCGGAGTCAACCAGCACCTGCTTGAAGACGCCGCCTGCCCCGATCACCAGCAGGATAATGCCCGCCGGCTGCAGCGCATGACCGCAGATCTCCATCACCCGGTCTTTCGCCATCCCCTGACGTACCGCCAGGCCGTAGATCGCCACCAGGCAGGCTACCAGGATCGCGGTGAATGGGTGACCGATAAATTCAAACCATTCGTAAGCGGTCGACCCCACCGGCACAAAGCGCGCGGCGATGGTTTTCAGGCCTACCAGCACCAGCGGCAGCAGGATCAGCGACAGGCTGAAGCCGAAGGAGGGCATTTTGCCTTCGCCGAGATGCGGCTCCGTCACGTCGTCAGGAATATGCAGCTCAACGTAGCGGCTGATGAAGTTGCCCCACAGCGGCCCGGCGATAATCATTCCCGGAATGGCCGCGCACAGGCCAATCAGGATCATCCAGCCAAAGTCGGCGTGCATTTGCGACGCCAGCAGCATCGGCGCCGGTCCCGGCAGCAGGAACGCCGCGGCGGCGGCCACCCCGGCAAACAGCGGGATCACCAGCTTCACGAGGTTAGTGCCGGTATGGCGCGCCATCGAGAAGGCGACGCTGATCAGTAGCACGATCGCCACTTCGAAAAACAGCGGCAGCGCGCAGATGAGGCCGGCGAGACCAATCGCATAGTGCGCGCGATTGTGGCCGAAGGATTTGAGCATCTTGACGGCAATCTGATCGACCGCCCCCGTTTCATGCAGGATCTTCCCGAACATCGCGCCCAGCGCGACGACGATCGCCAGGAAGCCCAGCGTACCGCCCATCCCCTTCTCCATCGTCGCCGCGATTTTATCCAGCGGCATGCCGGAGAAGAGACCTGCGCCAATAGAAACCACCATCAAAGCCACGAAGGCGTGCATCCGCGCCTTCATGACTAAAAACAGCAGTAGCAATACCGAGCCGACTGCTGTTAAAACAAGCGTTAAAGTACTCACTAGTGACTGCCTTTGTTGATCACCTCAATGGTGCTGGCCACCACGCCTTCCAGCGGCTGGTCGATATCGACGATAAGCACATCGCTCTCGTCGGCGCCTGGTTCCTGCAGCGTTTCAAACTGCGTCACCAACATTTGGGTTTTGAAGAAGTGCCCTTTACGCGCCTTCAGACGGTTTTCGATCACCTCGAAGTCGCCTTTCAGGTAGATGAAGGAGAGGTTCGGGTTGCCCTTGCGCAGAATGTCGCGATAGCTCTTCTTCAGCGCCGAACAGACGATCAGCGACACCTTATTGGTACGCTGCATGGCAAACGCGGCGTCATTTAGCGCCTGCAGCCACGGGGTACGGTCGTCATCGTTGAGCGGCTCACCGGAGGCCATCTTGGTGATATTGCTGCGCGGATGCAGAAAGTCGCCGTCGAGAAACGCGGCATGCAGCTGATGCGCCACTTCGCTGGCGACAGCGGATTTCCCGCTGCCGGAAACGCCCATCAGAACGTAGACGTGGTGATCATGATTAGTCGTGCTCAAAGCATCCTCCCACCGGACAGGTACGCCGCGCCGGGGCTGACTCATTGAGCGCGAAGGCGGCGTATCGGTTAATTGTTACGGGTAACTGTTATCGGTAACATTGTCATGCCGGACCTGTGGAGAAGCAATATCCATTCGTGCCAGATGTGAATATGTGTGATCTACTTCAAACTTGTCAGTTTAAATTGATCCGCCCGGTGACAATGTGAAACCTAAATCTAACATCTTAGGGGTAATCGCTTCGCCACGAATGCGCGCCAGCAGACGTTCGGCGCCAATGCGCCCCATCCGCTCGCGCGGGGTCAGGACGCTGGCCAGCCGCGGCTCCATCACCTGGCCGATATCGTGGCCGTGGAAACCGGCTATCGCCATGTCGTCCGGGATCTTCAGCCCCAGGCGCTGGCACTCAAAGGCCGCGCCGACCGCGAGGTCATCGTTGGTGCAAAAGATGCCGTCAAGCTGCGGGTATTCGCGGCGCGCCTGGCGCATCAGCTCAATCCCGGATGAATAGGACGAGGACTGCTCCACCATCACGCTGTAGGGCGTCATGCCCGCATCGAGCATCGCCTGCTCGTACCCCTTCTGTTTGATGATAGTACGTTCATCAAGACGCGCGCCGAGATAAGCAACGTGGCGGTGGCCGCGGGCGATAATCGCCGCCGTCATCTGCCGCGCCGCTTCGAAGTTATCGAAACCGACCGCGATATCGAGGCACGGTGACTGGCTGTCCATTAGCTCCACCACCGGAATGCCGGCGACTTCAATCATCTTCAGGGTGCGGGGCGTATGGGTGCGTTCGGTGAGGATCAGGCCGTCAATGTTCCAGGAGAGCATCGATTCGAGGCGTTTCTCTTCCATTTCCGGCTTGTAGCCGTAGTGCGCCAGCATGGTTTGATAGCCGAAGGCGTCAGTGACGCTTTCAATCCCGCGCAGCACTTCCGAGAATACCTGGTTGGTTAACGATGGCAGCAGCACGCCAATAGCGCGGCTGGTGGCGTTGGAGAGAATGTCAGGGGCGCGATTGGGAATATAACCCAGTTCATCGAGGGCAACGGCAATCTTGCCACGCAGCGCTTCGGAGACCTGCTCCGGGTTGCGTAAATAGCGACTGACCGTCATTTTGGTCACGCCGACAAGATCGGCTACATCCTGAAGTACGGGTCTTTTCTTTTTCATCGTCCTGACTGTGATCAACGGGGAACATTTTCTCAGTTTATCACGGACAAAGCGCAACCTTCCCTAACATGAGGGAAGGCTACGCAATTTATTTATACCTATCATACTTCGAGTTGCATGCGCGTTGGCTTTCCTCGCTCACCCCCAGTCACTTACTTAAGTAAGCTCCTGGGGATTCTCTGCGTCGCCGCCTTTCTGCAACTCAAATTATTTTGGGTATAGACGACCTCAGATAACGATCAAACCGGCGGCAGATCGAACAGCAGGATTTCGCTATCGCTGTCGGCATGAACCGAAATCGCCTGCTCGTCCCAGATAGCCAAACCATCGCTGGTAGTGGCTTTGGTACCGTTGATGGTCACTTCGCCTTTGACGACCTGGATCCAGACGCGACGTTCCGCGGCAATCTGGTGAACCGACTGCTCATCTTTCAGCAGCGCCCAGCGATACAGCTCCATATCCTGATAGACCTTCAGCGAGCCATCCCGTGCATCCGGCGACAGCACCAGCTGTTTGCCCTGGGCGGCGTCGAAGCGGCGCTGCTCGTAGCGCGGGGTAATGCCGGTTTCTTCCGGAATAATCCAGATCTGGTACAGACGCAGACGATCGGTTTTGCTCGGGTTGTACTCAGAGTGACGCACCCCGGTACCCGCGCTCATGATCTGGAACTCGCCCGCCGGCACCTGCTCTTTGTTGCCCATGCTGTCCTGGTGCTCCACCGCCCCTTCCAGTACATAGGTCAGGATCTCCATATCTTTATGCGGGTGGGTACCGAAGCCCTGACCGGCGTCGATGACGTCGTCGTTAATCACCCGCAGGGCGGAGAAGCCCATAAAGTTCGGGTCGTAGTAGTTGGCGAAAGAGAAAGTATGCCAGGAATCCAGCCAGCCATGGTTAGCGTGGCCACGTTCGTTCGCTTTGCGTAAGTAGATCATGTTGCACCCCCATATGTTTTCGATGGAATCAGTGTGGACCCATTTCGCCGACGATCATAGAGGGTGAAAATTGACTCCTCTGTTCAAAAAATATGAACAAGCGCAGAGGAGCCGCTTGGGCTTATTTCACCAGAGTAATGGTGGCCGGTGAGGGCTGCTCAAAGCCGCGCTGCAGGATCTCCATATTGGTAAGAACGTCAGATTCCTTGACGTAATTTGGCTGGCCGTTGACGAGGGTGTCGTACAGCGCGTCGTAGACCCGGCCATAGTCGCCGCTCTCCAGCGGGACCGCTTCGCGCACCGTCTCCCCTGCCTCGTTGACATACACCAGCTCGCCGACGCTGTCGTCCGCGCCAAAGCCCGGCTCGCCCGGCATGATATTGGCTTTCAGGCTGGTCTCCTGCTGGTCGATACCATATTTCACAAACGAGCCTTTATGGCCGTGGACGATGAATTTCGGGTAGTCGATCTGCACCAGGTGGCTGGTCTTAACGATGGCCTTCAGATCGCCGTAGAACAGCTGGGCCTCAAAGGTATCATCCGGGTTAGCTTTGTTGCGCAGCGAGCGCAGATCGTAAGCGACATGGTCCGGGCGGCCGAACAGCGAAATAATCTGGTCCAGGGTATGCACGCCAAGGCCATAGAACTCGCCGTTTTGCGGGCCGCCGGGGTTGTTCTCCGCCAGCGGGCGGTAGTTGTCAAAATGGCTTTCAATCTCCACCAGTTCGCCAAGTTTGCCGCTCTCAATCACCTTTTTAGTGGTCAGGAAGCAGGAGTCGAAGCGGCGGTTCTGGTAGGGCGTCACCGTCAGGCCTTTGCTGTTCGCCAGCGCAAACAGGGTCTTGGCTTCCTCCAGCGTCGGGGTGAACGGCTTTTCCACCAGCACGTTTTTCCCCGCCTCCAGCGCCTTTTTCGCATAGTCAAAATGGCTGTCGGCATGGGTGCAGACCACCACCAGCCTGACCTGCGGGTCGTTTAACACTTCATCGAGATCGCTGGTGAAATGGATGTGGGAATACTGCGGCGCCTGCTCCTCGGGCTTCGCCCGACGGCGATAGATGTGCGCCACCTGCCAGCGGTCCTGGCGGTGTAACACGTAAGGAAGATGGTAGCGGGTGGTGCTTTTGCCGAAGCCAATAAATGCGCAGTGCAGAGTCATAACGCTGTCCTTAGTTAATGAGCTACCTTCAACCATAGCGCAAGCCGGGACATGACTTCATCCTCTCAGTCCGTTTTCCGTGAAGATTCGTCAAAAAAATAGGTCGCGTACCACCCATACGTAATTATTAATAACTCATTGATTAACAACAGATTAAATCGACATTTTTCGGTTAAGTATCTTGATCTCAATGGCGAAACTGCGGATAAGTGGAGGGCAAACCAGGACGTTGCTGATGACTAACGGAGTAGCCAGCCGCTACGGATGGACAAACAGTATCTCGCCTTAAACGGCGCCCTTTTTTTCTGGCTTCTCGCGCTGATCGCCTGGTCTGTCGATGCGATCGTGCCGGCGCGCCTGGCGGCCGCCTGCGCACTGGTCGCCTTTCTCCTCCATAGCCAACGGAACAAAATTAACGCGATGTTTATTAAGAAAAATAAAACGGAACCTCAGACGTCAGAAGTGGCCACGCCTCCGGCAAACAACCCAGAATCCCAGGCGGTCGCCAGCAAAAAACAAGAGACTACGGTCATCGCCAGCGGGGTGCATTTCGTCGGCAATATTGTCGCCAGCGGCCATGTCTATATTCACGGCCAGCTTACCGGCAACATTGAGGCGAAAGAACATCTGATTAAGGTGATGCGTGAAGGTCAGGTCGAGGGCAACATCAGCTGCCGTGAGCTGATTATTGATGGCAAGGTTCAGGGCCAGTGCCGCGGCGACAGCATCACCATTGAGGAGCACGGCAATCTGGATGGCACCCTCGCCTATCGCTCGCTGGCGATTAAAAAGGGCGGCCAGTTCACCGGCAGCGCCGAGGTGCTGGCCGCGGCGGAAAGCAAAAGTCATCTCATCGGCCTGGTTGCGGAAGACGGCGTGATGTCCGCCAGGCCGCCAAGCGCCTGAGGTTGCAGCAAAAAAAAAAGCCAGCACCCGGCTGGCTAAAGTAATACTGGAAGCAATGTGAGCAATGTCGTGCTTTCAGGCTTTCCGCAAGGGTCTTCCTGAATGCAGGACAATAATAATCATTCTCATTCGCACTTGTCTATCTTTTTTTTTGCAAAAAACGGCATTGACTCCCCGGCTGCCGTCAGAGATGGTGAAGGAGAATCAACCACCAAAAAGAGGACAAGGGAATGAGTGACATAGTGATACGCCATGCCGAACCGCGCGATGCTGAACCTTTACGTATGCTGATGGCGCACCCGGAGGTCTATCATGACACGCTACAGATCCCTTACCCCGCCATGGAAGCCTGGCAGGAGAAGCTACAGCCCAAACCCCATACCTTCCATCTGGTGGCGACGCTGGACGATCGGGTTACCGGGCATCTGTCGCTCCATGTCGAACCGCGCCCTCGTCGCAGCCACGTGGCGACCTTTGGCATGGCGGTTGCCGCCGGCCATCAGGGGCGCGGTATCGGCAGCGCGCTGATGCGCGAGATGATCGACCTGTGCGATAACTGGCTGCGCGTTGACCGCATTGAGCTGACGGTGTTCGCTGATAACAAGCCGGCGATTGCGGTGTACAAAAAACACGGATTTGAGATCGAAGGCACCGGCAAGCGTTACGCGCTGCGCAACGGTGAATATGTGGATGCATATTATATGGCGAGAATGAAGTAGCATGTTGCCGGGTGGCGGCTTCGCCTTACCCGACCTGCGTTCGTGCAGTGGTTGGCCCGGTAAGCGCAGCAGCGCCACCGGGCAACATATCAATACCCCGCCGTTAAATCATCCGGCGAACGCGGGTCGGAGGCGCCATACAGCATCCCGTCCGGCCCCACCATAATGCTCTGAGTGCTGCCCATCGCCTCTTTCAGCGCCACTTTCTGCCCTTTCGCCTCCAGCAGCTTCAGGGTATCCGGACTAAAGCCTTTCTCCACCCGCAGCTCATCCGGCAGCCATTGATGATGGAAGCGCGGGGCGTTGGTGGCTTCTGCGACGTTCATCCCGAAATCGATGGTATTGACCACCATCTGCAGCACAGTGGTGATGATCCGGCTGCCGCCCGGGCTGCCGGTCACCAGCCAGGTTTTGCCGTCTTTCACCACAATGGTCGGCGACATCGACGACAGCGGGCGTTTTTTCGGCTCCACCGCATTGGCGTCGCCGCCCACCAGGCCATAGACGTTAGGTACGCCGGGCTTCGCCGAGAAATCATCCATCTGGTTATTCAGCAGAATGCCGGAGTCCCCCGCCACAATGCCGGTGCCGAAGGTGGTATTCAACGTATAGGTCACCGCCACCGCATTGCCGTCTTTATCGACCACCGAGAAGTGGGTGGTCTGGTTGCTTTCATAGGGCGCCAGCTTGCCCGGGCGGATCTGGCTGGAAGGCTTCGCCTTATTGACGTCGATCTCGGCGGCAATCGCTTTGGCGTAGGCTTTGCTGGTCAGCGCCTGCCACGGCACTTTGACGAAGTCAGGGTCGCCGAGATATTCAGAGCGGTCGGCATAGGCGTGTTTCTCCGCCTCCGCCATCACCTGCATAGCGTCGGCGCTGCCGAAGCCATATTTCTGCAGATCGAAATTTTCGAGGATATTGAGGATCTGCACGATGTGGATCCCGCCGGAGGAGGGCGGCGGCATAGAGTAGATCTCATACCCGCGATATTCGCCTCTAATCGGCGTGCGCTCCACGGCCTTATAGTTAGCGAGGTCGGCTTTGGTGATAAGCCCGCCGTGCTTTTTCATCTCGTCCGCGATCTGGTCGGCAATAGCGCCTTTATAGAAGGCATCCGGACCGTGCTCGGCAATCAGCTCGAGGCTTTTCCCCAGGTTCTTCTGTACCAGCCGGTCGCCCTTCTTCAGCGGCTCGCCGTTCTTCCAGAAGATCGCTTTACTGTTTTCGTGCTGCGGGATCACTTCGCTGCCGTAGGTCTTCAGATCGTCCGCCAGCGCATCGTTAACAATAAAGCCCTCTTCCGCCAGCTTGATTGCCGGGCGGATCACTTTGTTCAGCGGCATGGTGCCGTATTTTTCCAGGGCAAGAGAGAAGCCCGCCACGCTGCCTGGCGTGCCAGAGGCCAGATGCGAGGTGAGCGATTTTTTACTGTCCGGGTTACCCTGGTCGTCGAGGAACATGTCGCGGGTGGCCTGCTCTGGCGCCATTTCGCGGAAATCGATCGCCGTAGTCTTGCCGTCTTTCGTCCGCAGCATCATAAAACCGCCGCCGCCAATATTCCCCGCCTGCGGATGAGTGACCGCCAGCGCGTAGCCAACCGCCACCGCCGCATCGACGGCGTTGCCGCCCTGGCGCAGAATATCCACCCCGACGCGGGTGGCCAGCGCATCCACCGAGGCCACCATGCCCTGCCGGGCGCGCACCGGGTGGAATACATCCTCCTCTACGCCATAAGAGACCGGCGGCGGCGGCGGTGGACTGGCGGCGACGGTAAAACTACCGCCCGCCAGCAACGCAGCGATGACCACCTGACGCCAGATTGTTGTTTTTATCATTGTCTTACTCCTGATAGGTAGGTTTCATTCCCCGCTTAAGCCTGGTTGATAACTCCTAAAAAATCATTGTTATGGCGGATTCGAGGTACACTTAAGTGATCCCACGCACGGGAGGAGAAAACCATGAAAGCGATGTTATTTCTGGCGGCGCTGATGCCGCTCGGCGTTTTAGCCCAGCCAATCAATATTGATAACAACCCCAACCAGCCGGGTTACGTGGTCCCCAGCCAGCAGCGCATGCAAAATGAGATGAAGGTGCAGCAACAGCAGCAACAGAGCATGCTGAAGCAGAATCTGAACAATCAGACTCGCTCCCAGCAGCAGCATCTGCAAAACCAGCTGCAGACCAATCAGCAGCGCGCGGCGCAGGGCGGGAATCTCAATCCGCCGCAGCAGGTGCTGCCGAACAACAACGGAGGGATGCTGCGGCAGACCAACCCGTAAAGGCCAGCCGCCGCGCAGCGGTTATTAAGGCTGGAAATGGGGCCCGATGACGTCAATGGCATCGGTGCAGATGCAGTCTACGCCCCAGCGCAGCAGCTCGGCGGCGCGCTGGGGTTTGTTAACGGTATACACCAGGATATGCAGGCCGGCCTGTTTCAGGCTTGCCACCCGCCCGGCGTCCAGCAGCTTGTGGTTAAGGTGAATGGAGACGCAGCCCAGCCGGGTGGTCAACTCCCGCCAGTCCTCACGCCACTCATCCAGCAACAGCCCGCGCGGTAGCTCGGGGGCGGCTTCCTGCGCCGCTTCCAGGGCATCGATTTCAAACGACGACAGCAGCGGCGCGGTCATTCCCGCCCACAGCTCCCGCGCCGCCAGGGCCACCACGTTGCCGGTCTGCGGCCCAAGGCCGGTGGTCGGTTTAATTTCGATATTCGCCATCATGCCGTGACGGCGGCAGCGCTCCGCCACCTGGGAGAGCAGCGGCAGCGGCTCGCCCTTAAATTCACGGCTGAACCAGCTACCGGCATCCACCTTCAGCAGATCGTCCCATGGCAGCTCCCCCGCCACGCCCCAGCCGTTGCTGGTGCGTTCGAGATTATCGTCATGCAGCAGAAAGATCTGCCCGTCCTTTGACAGCTTGGCGTCAAATTCAATCATCGTGTGCCCGTAGCGAGCGCCGACGTCGATAGCCGCCAGGGTGTTCTCCGGCGCCAGTTTACCGCCGCCGCGATGGGCGACGATACGGGGATAAGGCCAGTTACTCATGCGCGTTGTCCTGTTTCACCATCAAAGAGGTGCAGATGTTCCAAAGGCAGATGCAGCCATAGCGTGCTGCCTGCCGCCGGGCGCTGCTGGTGCGGCAGTCTGACCACCAGCTTCTGTTCGCCCCAGCGCCCGTGGGCAAGGTTATCGGCGCCTAAAATTTCCAGGGAGTCCATCAGCAGCGGAATGCCGCCTTGCGCCTGCGAGCTTAAGATAAAATGCTCCGGGCGGATACCGAGGGTCATTTTACGCCCGGCGTGGCGCCGGTGCTCATGATTCGTCGGCAGCTGGATGCCGCCCGCCAGCTCAAAGCGACCGCCGTCATCGCTGATGCGCCCTTCCAGCAGGTTCATGGCCGGGCTGCCGATAAAGCTCGCCACAAAGCGGCTGGCCGGCTTCTCATACACTTCCACCGGGGTGCCGATCTGCTCGGCAACGCCTTTATTCATCACCATCACCCGCTGAGCGAGGGTCATCGCCTCCACCTGATCATGGGTAACGTACAGCGAGGTGGTTTTCAGGCGGCGATGCAGCTGCTGCAGCTCAAGACGCATCTGCACGCGCAGCTTGGCGTCGAGGTTTGACAACGGTTCGTCGAAGAGGAATACCGCCGGGTCACGCACGATGGCGCGGCCCATCGCCACGCGCTGGCGCTGGCCGCCGGAGAGCTCGCGCGGGCGGCGCTTGAGCAGGCCGTCCAGCTCAAGAATACGCGCCGCCTCCTGCACCCGCTCGGCGATCAATCCCTTACCCATGCCGCGGATCTTCAGCCCCCACGCCATGTTCTCTTCCACGCTCATATGCGGATAAAGGGCATAGTTCTGGAACACCATGGCGATGCCGCGATCCTTCGGCTCCATCTCGGTGACCCGCTTGCGGTCGATCCAGATATCGCCGCTGGTCACCCGCTCCAGTCCGGCGACCATCCGCAGCAGCGTTGATTTCCCGCAGCCCGACGGGCCGACCATGACGATAAATTCCCCGTCCGCCACGTCCAGCGTCAGCGGTTGAATCACCTGGGTTTTGCCATCCCAGCTTTTGCTTACTGCCTGTAGTTTTAAACCAGCCATTTTATTTCTCACTATCGACCAGGCCACGCACAAATGCGCGCTGCATGGCTAAAACGATGACAACCGGCGGGATCAGGGTCAGCAGCATCGCCGCCATCACCTGATTCCACTGGGTAGTACCTTCGCCGGTGGCGATCATGCCTTTGATGCCGGCGACGGCGGTGCCAAGATTCACATCCTGAATAATCAGCAACGGCCACAGATACTGGTTCCAGCCGTAGATAAAAGTGATGACGAACAGCGCCGCGAGGTTGGTTTTCGACAGCGGCAGCACGATGTCGCGAAAGAAGCGCATCGGCGAAGCGCCATCGATACGCGCCGCTTCAATCAGCTCGTCCGGCAGGGTCATAAAGAACTGGCGGAACAGGAAGGTGGCGGTGGCCGAGGCCATTAGCGGCAGCGTAAGCCCGGCGTAGCTGTCGAGCATGTTGAGATTGGCGATCACTTCCACCGTCGGGAAAATACGCACCTCGACCGGCAGCATTAGCGTGATAAAAATCATCCAGAAGAACAGGTTACGCAGCGGAAAGCGGAACCAGACGATGGCGAACGCCGACAGCATCGACACGACGATTTTGCCCACCGTAATGGCGAACGCCATGATGAAGCTGTTGAGCATCATCAGCCAGAACGGCGCGCTGTTGACGCCAACGCCGTTCACCCAGATGGTCTTCATGTTCTCCAGCAGATGTCCGCCGGGGATCAGCGTCATCGGCGTTTCGAACACCGATTGGTTATCCAGCGTCGCCGCCACGAAGGCGACGTACAGCGGGAATAAAATGACGGCGATGCCCAGAATCAGCATGGTGTGGCTGAAAATCGTCAGCCCGCGACGGTTCTCAATCATTGGTAACGCACCTTACTTTCAACGTAACGGAACTGCACCACCGTCAGGATAATGACGAGGAACATCAGCACCACCGACTGCGCGGCGGAAGCGGAAAGATCGAGCCCGGCGAAACCTTCGCGATAGATTTTGTAAATCAGGGTGGTGGTCGCCTGCACCGGGCCGCCGGCGGTGGCGGCATCGATCACCGGGAAGGTGTCGAAGAAGGCGTAAACCAGGTTGACCACCAGCAGGAAGAAACTCACCGGCGCAATCAGCGGCAGCGCCAGCCTGAAGAAGCGGCGGATTGGCCCGGCGCCGTCGATAGCGGCAGCCTCAACCAGCGAACGCGGGATCGACTGCAGCGCGGCGAAGAAAAACAGGAAGTTGTAGCTTATCTGCTTCCATACCGAGGCGAAGACCACCAGGAACATCGCCTGGCCGCTGTTCTGCGCGTGGTTCCAGTCGTAGCCCAGCTCGCCGAGGAAATGGGTGATCAGTCCGCGTCCGGGGTTAAAGAGAAAGATCCACAGCACCGCCGCCACCGCGGGGGCCACGGCATACGGCAGCAGCATCAGGGTCTGATAGAAGCGACTGCCGCGCACCACGTAGTCGACCAGCGCAGCGAAAAAGAGCGAAATAAGCAGGCCGCTGACGGTCACCAGGGCGCTGAATTTGATAGTGGTCCAGAACGAGTCCAGATAGTACGGGTCATGGAACAGCGCTACGAAGTTATCCAGGCCGACAAACTGGCTGGACAGGCCAAACGGATCGACGCTCTGCAGCGAATACCACAGCGCTTCGCCCGCGGGCCAGATAAAGAAAATCAGCGTGATAATCAGCTGCGGCGCGACCAGGACATAGGGCAGCCAGCGCGAGCGGAATACCGGACGGGATGATGACATTGAGATTGGGTTCCTGAACAATGCCGGGTGGCGGCTACGCCCTACCCGGCCTACATAAGGCACATCGTAGGCCCGGTAAGCGCAGCGCCACCGGGCAAGTTACAGATTACGATTTGGTCGCTTGTTCGAAGCGGCGCAGCAGCTGATTCCCACGCTGAACGGCGGAATCCAGCGCCTGTTGCGGGGTTTTCTTGCCGGTCCACACGCTCTCCAGCTCTTCATCGACGATGGTGCGGATTTGCGGCATGTTGCCCAGACGCAGACCTTTGGTGAACGGCAACGGCGGCTTGTTCAGCATCTGGCGCGTGGCGATATCGGCGCCCGGGTTCTTATCATAGAAGCCCTGCTGGCGGGTCAGATCGTAGGCCGCGGTGGTGATCGGCAGATAGCCGGTTTTCTGGTGCCATTCGGCGGCATTTTCCGGTTTAGTCAGGAAGTCGAGGAACTTCGCCACGCCGGTGTAGGTCTCTTTGTCTTTACCCTGCATCACCCACAGGCTGGCCCCGCCGATGATGGCGTTCTGCGGCGCGCCTTTCACGTCGGCATCGTAGGGCATCATGCCGACGCCGTAGTTAAATTTGGCGTACTGGCGGATATCGGCCAGCGAGCCGGACGAGGCAGTGGTAATGGCGCAGTCGCCGTTATAGAACTTTTCGGTGGACTCGTCTTTACGCCCGAAGTAGCTGAAATCGCCCTTCTTGTTCATCTCTTCGAGCAGCGCGATATGCTTCACCTGCTCCGGCTTGTTGAACTCAAGAACCGCGTCGGTGCCGTCAAAGCCATTGTTTTTCGTCGCCACCGGCAGGCCGTGCCAGGCGCTGAAGTTCTCAATCTGGATCCAGCCCTGCCAGCCGCTGGCGTAGCCGCACTTCATTCCGGCGGCTTTCAGCTTCGCGGTGTAGGCCGCCAGATCCTGCCAGGTCTTCGGCGGCTGCTCTGGATCTAAACCGGCTTTTTTGAAGGCGTCTTTGTTGTAGTACAGCACCGGCGTGGAGCTGTTAAACGGCTGGGAGAGCAGATGGCCGGTTTTCGAATCGGTGTAATACCCGGCGACCGTCGGCACAAACTGCGATTCATCAAACGTGATGCCCGCCTCGCTGAACACCTGGTAGACCGGCTTAATGGCTTTTGACGCCATCATGGTGGCGGTACCCACTTCATACACCTGCAGGATCGCCGGCGCGTTGCCGGTACGGAAGGCGGCGATACCGGCGCTCAGGCTCTGTTCATAGTTGCCCTTGTATACCGGAACGATTTTGTAATCAGGATTGGCCGCGTTAAAGCGTTGCGCCAGAGAATCCACTTCTTTACCCAGTTCGCCTTCCATTGAGTGCCAGAACGGGATGGTGGTAACCGCCAGGGCCTGACCGGCAAAAGCCAGGCTCAGCGCCAGTCCTAAAGCTGTATGTCGTAACGATATCATCGGTTATCTCTCTTGTTGTGCCGGATGCGCGATTTCACGCGTTTTATGCTCGCGGGGTAACATGACATGTTCGAATTACAGAAAAATAACTTTTTTATTACAAAAAAAAGATAGTAACGGGTCAGAGAGATGACAAGCCGATGAAAGGACGGGGGAAGTAAAGTGGGAGCTGAGACACGGATAATAGTTGTGCGATCGGCTCCCGGGGTCGGCGCAAGCGCCTCACCCGGGCTACTATCCGGCGAAGTGAATGACGCCGGGTTGCGATGAATTAACCGCCGAGATAGGCGCTGCGCACCGCCTCGTTGGCCAGCAGCGCGTCGCCGGTATCCTCCAGCACCACGTGGCCGTTCTCCAGCACGTAGCCGCGATCGGCCAGCTTCAGCGCCTGGTTGGCGTTCTGCTCAACCAGGAAGATAGTCATCCCCTGCTCGCGCAGCTGCTCGATGGTATCGAAGATCTGCTGAATGATGATCGGCGCCAGCCCCAGCGACGGTTCATCCAGCAGCAGCAGACGCGGCTGGCTCATCAGGGCGCGGCCGATGGCCAGCATCTGCTGTTCGCCGCCGGACATGGTGCCGGCGCGCTGGATACGGCGCTCGTGCAGACGCGGAAACAGCTCATACACCCATTTGATGCGGGTCTGGAACTGATCGCGGTCGGCAAAAAAACCGCCCATCGCCAGGTTCTCTTCCACCGTCATTCGCGAAAAGACGCGCCGCCCTTCCGGGACGATCGCCACCGCCTCGCGCATGATCTTCGCCGTCTGCCAGTCGGTAATATCCTTACCGTCAAAGACAATACGCCCGCTGGAGGCGCGCGGATCGCCGCACAGCGTGCCGAGCAGGGTGGTTTTCCCCGCGCCGTTGGCGCCGATAAGCGTGACGATCTCGCCCTGTTTGATATGCAGGCTGACGTTGTGCAGCGCCTGAATCTTGCCGTAGTGGGCGCTGACGTTGTCAAAAGTTAACATCGCGTTTTCCATCTTATGCCTCACCAAGGTATGCGCGGATCACGTCCGGGTTATTACGAATCTCTTCCGGCGTCCCGTTGGCCAGCGGTGTCCCCTGGTTCACGACGTAGATGCGATCGGAAATGCCCATCACCAGCTTCATATCGTGTTCGATAAGCAGGATGGTGGTGTTGTGATGGTTACGCAGCTCGGCGATAAGCTCGTCCAGCTCTTTGGTCTCTTTCGGGTTCAGCCCCGCCGCCGGTTCATCGAGCATTAGAATTTCCGGCTGGGTGACCATGCAGCGGGCAATCTCCAGCCGGCGCTGGTCGCCATAGGCCAGGTTGCTGGCCTGCCGGTTAGCGTGCTCCAGCAGGCCGATACGCTCAAGCCAGGTGGCTGCGCGGTCCAGCGCTTCGCTCTGCGCCCGACGGAAGGCCGGCGTTTTCAGCAGGCCGGAGAAGAGCCCGGTTTTCAGCTGCTGATGTTGCGCCACCAGCAGGTTTTCAATGACCGTCATTTCGCGGAACAGGCGCACGTGCTGGAAGGTCCGCACCACGCCCATCCGGGCAATCTGCTGGCCTGGCAGCCCTTCCAGATGCTGGTCGCGCAGCAGAATGGTGCCGCCGGTGGGCTTGTAAAAACCGGTCAGGCAGTTAAAGACGGTGGTCTTCCCGGCGCCGTTGGGGCCGATCAGCGAGACGATCTCGCGCTCTTTGAGCTCCAGCGACACATTGTTGACGGCCAGCAGACCGCCGAAACGCATCATCAGGCCGCTGACGGATAATAATGGCTGACTCATGCCTGCTCTCCTTTCGCCTGACCGTTTTTCAGCTTCAACTGCACGCGCGTCATTGGCAGAAGCCCCTGCGGACGCCAGATCATCATCAGCACCATCAGGCCGCCGAGCATTAACATGCTGTATTCGTTAAAGTCACGCATCAGCTCACGCGACACCACCAGCAGAATAGCCGCCAGGATCACCGCAAACTGCGAGCCCATCCCGCCCAGCACGACGATCGCCAGTACAAAGGCGGACTCGGCGAAGGTAAAGGATTCCGGGCTGACGAAGCCCTGGCGCGCGGCGAACAGCGTCCCGGCGAAGCCGGCAAACGCGGCGCTGATGGTAAAGGCGGTCAGCTTGATGCGCGTCGGGCTCAGGCCCAGCGAACGACAGGCGATCTCATCTTCACGCAGCGCTTCCCACGCCCGCCCCAGCGGCATCCGCAGCAGGCGGTTGATAACGAACAGGCTCAGCACCACCAGCAGCAGCGCCACCAGATAGAGGAAAATGACCCGGTCGGAGGGATCGTATTTGACGCCGAAGAAGTTGCTGAAGGTATCCCAGCCGCCTTCGCGGGCGCTGCGGCTGAATTCGAGGCCAAAGAAGGTCGGTTTCGGGATCTGGCTGATGCCGTTTGGCCCGCCGGTGATTTCGGTATTGTTGAGCAGCAGAATACGCACGATCTCGCCGAAGCCTAAGGTCACGATCGCCAGGTAGTCGCCGCGCAGACGCAGCACCGGGAAGCCAAGCAGGAAGCCAGCCGCCGCGGAGACCAGGCCGGCCAGCGGCAGACAGGTCCAGAAGCCGAGACCGTAATAGTGGTTCAGCAGCGCGAAGGTATACGCGCCGATGGCGTAGAACCCGCCGTAGCCCAGGACCAGCAGGCCGGAAAGGCCGACCACCACGTTCAGCCCAAGGCCGAGAATGATATAGATCATCGTCAGGGTGGCGATATCCACCGTACCGCGCGACACCATAAACGGCCAGGCCACGGCAATCACCAGCAGGGCTATCAGGAACAACTTCTGCTTCACCGTCGAGCCGTCAATCGCCGGCATAATAAACTTCGGCCCGGAGACGTTCTTAACCGCTTTCTGAAACAGCGGCCGCAGCAGCTGGAAGAAAAAGACCACCGCGGTGCCGATGAAGATCCACTGCCAGCGAATATCGGCGGCGGTATCCACCACCAGTTTGGTGCCGTTCAGCTCCAGCTGCACGCCCATAAAGACGCCCGCCAGAATGAAGAACATCGCAGCAGAGAGCAGCGCCATTGCAATTTGCATCGGTTTCATACTTTTTCCACCTCCGGGCGGCCCAGAATGCCGGTCGGCATCACTAACAGCACCAGAATCAGCAGCGCAAAGGAAACCACGTCCTTATATTCGGTGCTGAGATAGGCAGAAGAGAGCGCCTCGGCAATACCCAGGATCAGGCCGCCGATCATCGCGCCGGGGATACTGCCGATACCGCCGAGCACGGCGGCGGTGAAGGCCTTCATCCCGGCCATAAAGCCGATGTAGGGGTTAATCACGCCGTAGAACTGACCCAGCAGCACGCCCGCCACCGCCGCCATCGCTGCGCCGATGACAAAGGTCAGGGCAATGACGCGATCGGTGTTAATGCCGAGCAGGCTCGCCATTTTCAGGTCTTCGGCACAGGCGCGGCAGGCGCGCCCCATCCGCGAGTAGCGAATGAACAGCGTCAGGGCCAGCATGGCGATAAAGGTCACCACCCAGATCACCAGCTGCATGGTGGTGATCGTCGCGGAGAAGCTGTCGCTGTGGCCGACGACCCACTGGCCGTTAAACAGGCTCGGCAGCGCCACGTCGCGGGAGCCCTGGGTCAGGCTGACGTAGTTCTGCAGGAAGATAGACATCCCGATAGCGGAGATCAGCGCAATCAGACGCTTGGAATTACGCACCGGCCGATAGGCCACGCGCTCAATGCTCCAGCCGTAGGCGCTGGCAATCACAATGGCGCCCACGAAGCCGGCGGCGACCAGCAGCCAGCTGGTGTCGATACCCATCATCATCAGCGCGGCGATGATCATGAAGGAGACATAGCTGCCAATCATGTAGACCTCGCCATGGGCGAAGTTGATCATGCCGATAATGCCGTACACCATCGTATAGCCGATGGCGATCAGCGCGTAGGTACTGCCCAGCGTGACGCCGTTAAACATCTGCTGCAGAAAATAGAGAAACTGCTCGGACATAAGGTAACCTTTTTCAAACCGCCCGCGGCTCGCGGGCGGAGGGATAACTCATCTTCAGCGCTTATTTCGCCGCGCTCGAAGAGCCGTCGGCGTGCCACTGGAAGACACCAAACTCAAATCCCTTCAGATCGCCTTTTTCATCCCAGGTCAGCGGCCCAATCACGGTTTTCGCCCCGTGCGCTTTCAAATCTTTTATTAAATCCAGCGGCTGCTGGCTGCCGGTTCTGTCCATCGCCTGCGCCAGCGACTGAACCGCGGCGTAAGTGATCCAGACATACGGCCCGCTCGGATCTTTCTTCTCCGCTTTCAGCGCGTTGACGATGGCGCTGTTGGCAGGGTCCTGATCGTAGCGTTTTGGCATCGTCACCAGCATCCCTTCCGCCGCGGCGCCCGCGATATTGGACAGCGAGGCGTTGCCGACCCCTTCCGGCCCCATAAACACGGTTTTCAGCCCCACGGAGCGCGCCTGGCGCAGCATCTGGCCCATTTCCGGGTAGTAACCGCCGTAGTAGACGAAGTCGATGTTCTCTTTCTTCAGGCGCGCCAGCAGCGCGGAGAAATCTTTCTCGCCCGCGGTGATGCCGTCAAAGAAGACGATGTTGGCCCCGGCTTTTTTCAGGTTGTCCTGCACCGAACGCGCCAGCCCTTCGCCGTACTGCTGCTTGTCATGAATGATGGCGATACGCTGCGGTTTGACGTTCTCGACGATATATTTCGCCGCGGTCGGCCCCTGCGAGGAGTCGAGGCCGGCGGTACGCATGATGTACTGATAGCCGCGCTGGGTCAGCTCCGGGTTGGTCGCTCCCGGGGAGATCATCAGGATGCCTTCATCCTCATAGATATCGGAAGCCGGCTGGGTGGAAGAGGAGCACAGGTGGCCGATAACGTACTGAATACCGTCGTTGACGATTTTGTTGGCCACCGCGACCGCTTGCTTCGGATCGCAGGCGTCGTCATATTCGACGGCCACCAGCTTGTCGCCCTTAATACCGCCGCTGGCGTTGATGTCTTTAATCGCCTGACGCGCGCCGTTGAACTCCATGTCGCCCCACTGGGCCACCGGACCCGACATCGCGCCGACCACGGCGACCTTAATATCCTTGGCCATCGCCGCGTGCGACATCGCTAATGCGACAATGCCCGCGACGATGGTTTTCGCGTTCCTTTTCATGCTGCAGAACCCCGTTCGTGATGTGGTGTAAATGTTTTGTATTTTTATGGTTAAAAAGCATTCTGTGCTTTTATTAAACAACGCCATTTTTACCATTGAGTTTAATGGTTTAGCGCAGCTTTTCACTAAAAAACAGATTAAAATCTCTATTTTTCAGTCGATTAAGCAAAGATAATATTCTGTATTTTGCTGAAGATAAACAAAAAAAAGTCCATGCGGCAGCATAAAATAACGATACATAAGGCGGAATAAAACGCTGCACATTAGGTTAAAATCCTGCTTATTTTTCGATCCATGACGGATTGCGCTACCCCAACAACGCCAGGAAAACGAATCCCCTGATGTATGCGCAAAAAACAGCGCTCCGCCAGACAGCAATTTTGGGTACACTGGCGCCTCTGTTTTGCACTGGACTTGCCGCCCATGAAACTGACTATTATCCGTTTACAGCACTTCAGCGATCAGGATCGCATTGATCTGGGGAAAATCTGGCCGTCGCAGGATCTGTCGACGCTGACCCTGGATGAAAACCATCGTCTCTATGCCGCCCGTTTTAACGAGCGCCTGTTGGGCGCTGTGCGCGTTACCCTGCGCGGCGTCGAAGGTGAGCTCAGCGATCTGTGCGTGCGTGAAGTGACCCGCCGCCGCGGCGTCGGGCAATATTTAGTGGAAGAGACATTGCGTGATAACCCGGCGATCAATAGCTGGCGCGTCGCCGACCGCGGGGTGGAAGACCGCGGCGTGATGGCGGCCTTTATGCAGGCGCTCGGCTTTAGCGCCCAGCAGACCGGTTGGGAAAAGCATTAAGCCGTAGTAAGTGACCGGGGTTGAGGGGCGCAGACAACGCATTAGCAGCGTGAAAGGCGCCCCACCCATTTAACCCGGCATTTCGCGTTGCAAAAAGGCGTCAAGACCTGAAATCCCCGGGAGCTTACATCAGTAAGTGACCGGGGTTGAGGGATGCAGACAAC
>NZ_JBEAJL010000007.1:0-104715 GCF_040065275.1 Klebsiella sp. JB_Kp042 | reverse complement strand
CGGCCTTCCGGGAACGTCTCAGCGATTTTGAGGCCGTCAGCACCGGCAGTTTCAGTCGCGCAAGTGGGTAAATCAAGGACAGGTCGCACGAACCCTCCAGGCCGGGTCAGGCGCAGCCGCCACCCGGCAACATGACGGGTATCGAGCCTGATATCTTGCCCGGCGGCGCTGCGCTGGCCGGGCCTACGAGGTATGAGCCTGTGAGAGGACCCCGTAGGCCGGATAAGCGTAGCGCCATCCGGCACGGCCACGGGTACGGTGCCTGACTGCCCAGCGACGCTGCGCTTGCCGGGCCTGGGAGTGGGATTCCGCGGAGCCTTTCGCGAAAAAACACCCGCAGCCCATAGACAAGAAGGCCGGTTAGCATCGCTAACCGGCCTTTTTTATCGGCGTCTGCGCGTCACGTTAGTCGTGGCGCGGATATTCCGGGGTGTTGATCCAGGCGTGGTCCTCTTCCCAGGTGAACAGCCATTTCCGATCCGGCCCGGCCATGACGTTCAGATAGTAGCTGTCGTAACCGGCAATCGCCGCCACCGGATGGTAACCGCGCGGCACCATCACCACATCGTGGTTATAGGGCGCCATGCAGGCGTCCAGACTGCGGTCGTCGGTGTAGACCCGCTGGAAGGCAAAGCCCTGCGGCGGATCGAAGCGGTGATAGTAGGTCTCTTCCAGCTGCGTCTCTTTGCCCGGCTGGGCGGTATCGTGCTTATGCGACGGCCACGAGCTGGTGGCCCCTTCGTCGGTGTAGACCTCGACCACCAGCAGGCAATCCGCCTCGGCGCTGTCCGGCAGAATATTATGCACCCGGCGCTGGTTGCGCCCTTTCCCGCGGTGCTCCACGCCGACGTCTTCCGGCCGAATCAGTCGTGCCGGGAAGCTGCCTTTGCCCGGCGCGCTGCACACCGCCAGCTCCAGATCGGAATCGGCGGTCACCTCGACCCGATCCTGCGGCGGCACGTATACCGACCACGGCGGGGTACGTTCAAACGGCGACATCCGTTTACCGAGATTCGGGAAATCGGCCTGCTGCGTTTTCACCGACGCCAGGCCAGCGACCAGCACCAGGCACAGCTCGCGATCGCCGCTCTCCAGCGTCACGGTCTGCCCTTTTTTCAACATCCAGACATCAAAGCCGATATAGCGCCAACCGGCGCTTTGCGGCGTAATGTGCTGGATCTGTCCCTCTTTTCGCGATTTAGCCAGTAACGACATGGCGCTCTCCTTCGCCGATTAACCTAACGTCGGCATGCTGAATTCAGATACGGTCTGCTGCCCTGCCGGCCAGCGTACGGTGGCGGTCTTCATGCGCGTGTAGAAGCGCACGCCGTCCGGCCCGTGGACGTTCAGCGCGCCAAACACTGAGCGCTTCCAGCCGCCGAAGCTGTGGAACGCCATCGGCACCGGGACCGGCACGTTCACCCCGACCATCCCCGCCTGCACGTCGTGGACGAATTCACGCGCGGTGTGGCCGTTGCTGGTGAAGACGGCGCTGCCGTTGCCAAACTCGTGGCTGTTGACCAGTTCGAGGGCGCTGTCATAGTCCGCCGCGCGCACAATCCCCAGCACCGGGCCAAAGATCTCTTCGCGCCAGATGGTCATCTCCGGGGTAACGTGATCGAACAGGGTGCCGCCGATATAATAGCCCGCGTCGTAGCCCGGCACGCGCAGTTTGCGGCCATCGACCACCAGTTTTGCCCCTTCGCTTTCGCCTTTATCAATATAGCCGAGCACTTTTTTCTGGTGAGTATCAGACACCACCGGCCCCATCTCGTTCTCTTCCTGGCCGCGCATGCAGCCCGGGCCCACTTTCAGCGCTTCCACCAGCGGCTTCAGGCGAGCGATCAGTTTGTCGGCGGTTTCATCTCCCACCGCTACCACCACCGGCAGCGCCATGCAGCGCTCGCCTGCGGAACCGAAGGCGCCGCCCATAATGGCGTTAACGGTGGCGTCGAGATCGGCATCCGGCATCACTATCGCGTGGTTTTTGGCCGCGCCGAAGGCCTGCACGCGCTTGCCGTGGGCGCTGGCGGTCTTATAGATATACTCCGCCACGCCGGAGGAGCCGACGAAGCTCACCGCCGCAATGCGCGGGTCAGTGTACAGCTGCTCGGCATCTTCATTGCTGCAGTGCACGACGTTAAACACGCCGTCCGGCAGACCGGCCTCTTTCAGCAGCTCTGCCAGACGCACGGCGGCCGTCGGCGCCAGCGCCGGCGGCTTGAGGACGAAGCTGTTGCCGCAGGCCAGCGCCAGCGGGAACATCCACATCGGCACCATCGCCGGGAAGTTGAACGGGGTGATCCCGGCCACCACGCCCAGCGGCTGCATCAACGAGTAGCTGTCGACGCCGGTGCCGACGTCAGAGGAGTATTCGCCTTTAATCAGGTGCGGGATCCCGCAGGCGAATTCGACCACTTCCATGCCGCGGGTCAGCTCGCCCAGCGCATCCGACCACACTTTGCCGTGCTCGCTGACGATGATCCCCGCCAGCTCTTCCACGTGCTGTTCCAGCAACATTTTAAAGTTGAACAGCACGCGGGCGCGGCGCAGCGGCGTGGTGCGAGACCAGCTGTCAAACGCATCGCGAGCAACCTGAATCGCCTCAGAGACTTCCTGCGCGGTCGATACCGTGACTTCGCGCACCGCTTTGCCCGTCGCCGGATCGTACACCGGCATCGTTTCGTTGCTGCTGCTGATAACGGTTTTCCCGCCAATAAAGTTTCCTGTGATCGTCATGTTCTCGCCTCATAGTGAAGAGGGCCAGCGCACGCCGGCCCGTCGCTGATTCTGCTGTGCTATAACCGTAGTAAAATGAAATTTATATTTCAACATTGTTGTGAAATGAAATTTCATTTTGGTGATAACAGTCGCATTTTGCGCTCACGCATCGCTTACGCGCTTCCCCCATCGAGCCGCGCCGCCTCGCGATACCTGGCTCCCGGTCCCGGTAGCTCCCGCCGCGGCAGCCGGGAATATTTTGCGAGGCAGCTCAAACAATCATCATTTTCATTCTTGCTTATTTTGGAATAAACGTTTTGACTGTTAGCCAATTGAACGAACCCAACCCTCTTCCGTCAGGAGTGTCCTATGGCCATCGCAATGCAACGTTTTTGTATTAACCGCAAAATCGCGCCAGCGCTCAGCATTGAAGCGTTTTTCCGTCTGGTGAACCGTCTGGGCCTGAATAAAGTCGAGCTGCGCAACGATTTACCCAGCGGGAAAGTGACCGACGATCTGAGCCATCAGCAGGTGCGCGAGCTGGCGGCGCGTTACCACATCGAGATCCTGACGATTAACGCGGTCTATCCCTTTAACCGCCGTAGCGAAGAGGTGCGGCAGCTGACCGAGTCGCTGCTGAAAGAGGCCCAGGCCATCGGCGCTAAATCGCTGGTGCTCTGCCCGCTCAACGACGGCAGCGAGGTGCCGGCCAGCGACACTCTGAGCGCCCTGCGCGACCTGGCGCCGCTGTTCGCCTTCTACGGCATCCACGGCCTGGTGGAGCCGCTGGGCTTCCCGCAAAGCTCACTGCGATCGGCGCACCAGGCGCAGACGCTGATCCATGACGCCCGCGTGCCGTTTAAGCTGCTGATCGACACCTTCCATCACCATCTCTACCCGCAGGCGGCGGACGAGTTCAGCCAGGTGGAGGTGGCGGACATCGGTCTGGTGCACCTCTCCGGGGTGGACGATACCCGTCCGCGCGAGCAGCTCACCGATGCCGAGCGCATCATGCTGACGCCGCAGGATCGCCTCGGCACCTGCGAGCAGGTTAAAGCGCTGGAAGCCCGCGGGTATCAGGGGGTATACGCTTTTGAACCCTTCGCTCCCGAGCTGGCGCAGTGGAGCGAAGCGGATATCGAGCGCGAAATTGAGCAGAGCATTGCGCTTATCCAACGCCACTGCGCCTGAGGCCTCTCGCGACAGCGTGCGCGGCGCGTGACGATTTCCCCAACGCCGGACGACGAGGTTGCCTATAATCGTCGCAGGATAAATGGAGGAATCGATCATGAGCTCACCCCTGTTGATTGCGCGCACGCTGGATAACGCGCTCTATTTGCTGCCCGCGATGGCCAACCGCCATGGGCTGATCACCGGTGCGACCGGCACCGGTAAAACCGTCACCCTGCAAAAGCTGGCTGAGTCGTTCTCGGAAATTGGCGTGCCGGTATTTATGGCGGACGTTAAGGGCGACCTGACCGGCATTGCCGCCGCGGGGCAGAGCTCAGAGAAACTGCAGGCGCGGCTGGAGAAGATCGGCGTCAGCGACTGGGAGCCGCACGCCAACCCGGTGGTACTCTGGGATATCTTTGGCGAGAAGGGCCACCCGGTTCGGGCGACGGTCTCCGATCTTGGCCCCCTGCTGCTGGCGCGCCTGCTCAATCTCAATGAGGTGCAGAGCGGCGTGCTGAACATTATTTTCCGCATCGCGGACGACCGCGGTCTGCTGCTGCTTGACTTCAAAGACCTCCGCGCCATCACCCAGTTTATCGGCGACAACGCCAAATCTTTCCAGAACCAGTATGGCAATATCAGCAGCGCCTCGGTCGGCGCCATCCAGCGCGGACTGTTGACCCTGGAGCAACAGGGCGCCGGGCACTTCTTCGGCGAGCCGATGCTGGATATTGCCGACTGGATGCGCGTCGATGCCTGCGGCAAAGGGATAATCAATATCCTCAGCGCCGAAAAGCTCTACCAGATGCCGAAGCTCTACGCCGCCAGCCTGCTGTGGATGCTCTCCGAGCTGTACGAGCGTCTGCCGGAGGCGGGCGATCTCGACAAGCCCAAACTGGTGTTCTTCTTCGATGAGGCGCATCTGCTGTTCAACGACGCGCCGCAGGTGCTGCTGGATAAAATCGAACAGGTGATCCGTCTTATTCGCTCCAAGGGCGTCGGCGTCTATTTTGTCTCGCAGAACCCGGCGGATATACCCGACGCCGTGCTCGGCCAGCTGGGCAACCGCGTACAGCACGCGCTGCGCGCCTTTACGCCGAAGGATCAGAAAGCGGTGAAAACCGCCGCCCAGACCATGCGCGCCAACCCGGCCTTCAGTACCGAGCAGGCGATCCAGGAGCTGGGCACCGGCGAGGCGCTGATCTCCTTCCTCGATGAGAAAGGCAGCCCCTCGGTGGTCGAGCGGGCGATGGTTATCGCCCCCTGCTCGCGAATGGGGCCGGTCAGCGATGATGAGCGCAATGGCCTGCTGAATCACTCGCCGCTGTACGGCAAGTATGAAGAAGAGGTGGACCGCGAGTCGGCCTTCGAAATGCTGCAGCAAGGGGTGCAGGTCACTACCGAGCAGCAGTCGGCTCCGCCGGCGAAGGGTCAGCAGAGCGGGGATGACGATGGGCTGCTCGGCGGCCTGAAAGATATCCTGTTCGGCAGCACCGGCCCGCGCGGCGGCAAACGCGACGGTATCGTGCAGACCGCGGCGAAAAGCGCGGTTCGCCAGGTCACCAATCAGATCGTCCGCGGCATGCTGGGCAGTCTGCTGGGCGGCCGCAAGCGCTAAAAAAAAGCCCCCTCATCGTTGAGGGGGCTTACGTTCCGTAGCCGAGACCGCTAGGCCTTGCGCATCATCAGCCAGAGGCTTATCAGGAAGAAGCTGGCGCTTGGCAACAGGGCGCCGATGATCGGCGGTATGCCGTACACCAGGGTCAGCGGGCCGAAAATCTGATCCAGCACGTAGAAGATAAAGCCGAAGCTAATCCCGGTCACCACCCTGACGCCCATCGGCACGCTACGCAGCGGGCCAAAGATAAACGACAGCGCCATCAGCATCATCACCGCCACCGACAGCGGCTGGAAGATTTTGCTCCACATATTGAGCTGGTAGCGTCCCGGATCCTGGCCGCTGGACTTCAGGTATTTCACATAGTTGTGCAGCCCGCTGATCGACAGCGCGTCCGGATCCAGGGCTACCACGCCGAGCTTGTCCGGCGTCAGGTTGGTTTTCCAGGTGCCGCTCACCATCTGCGACCCGGTCACCTGCTTCGGATCGGTCAGATCGGATTCATCCACCTGCGACAGGCGCCACACTTTATTCTCGCTATCGAATTTTGCCGAGGCGGCATAGCGCACCGACTGTAAACGACGCTCCGGGTTGAAGGCATAAATGCTGACGCCCCCCAGCTCATCGTTACCTTTTACCCGTTCGATATAGACAAAGTTATGGCCATCTTTCGCCCACAGCCCCTGCTGGGTGGAAAGCAGCGAACCGCCGTACATCTGCTGGGCGCGGTAGTTGCGCGCCATCTGTTCGCCCTGCGGCGCCACCCACTCGCCGATCGCCATGGTCAACAGCACCAGCGGGATCGCGGTTTTCATCACCGCCAGCGCCACCTGCAGCCGGGTGAAACCGGACGCCTGCATCACCACCAGCTCGCTGCGCTGGGCCAGCATCCCCAGCCCCAGCAGCGCGCCAAGCAGCGCCGCCATCGGGAAGAAGATCTGGATGTCTTTCGGCACGCTGAGGATGGTGTAGAGGCCAGCGCCCAGCGCATCGTAACTACCCTGCCCGGACTTTTTCAGCTGATCGACAAACTTGATAATGCCGGAGAGCGACACCAGCATGAACAGGGTCATCATGATGGTGTTGAAAATCGTCTTACCGATATAACGGTCAAGTACGCCAAACGCCTGCATCAGGCCGCTCCTTTATTAAAACGGGCGCGGAAGCGGCGCATCGGCACCGTGTCCCACAGGTTTAACAGCACCGCCAGCGCAAAATAGAGCAGGTTAATCGCCCACATCCAGATAGCCGGGTCCATTTTGCCTTTGCCGCCGTTCGACTTAATCGAGGTCTGCAGCAGGAAGAACACCAGGTAGAGCAGCATCGCCGGCAGCATTGACAGCACGCGGCCCTGGCGCGGGTTGACCACGCTGAGCGGCACCACCATCAGCGCCATAATGAAGACGGTCGCCACCAGCGTGAAGCGCCAGTGCAGTTCGGCGCGCGCACGATCGGTGTGGGTCTGCCACAGGGTGCGCATATCCATCTGTTCGGTGTCGTCCGGATCGGCGGCCACCGCCTGGTGGCCGATAATGGCCTGATAGTTATTGAAGTCGGTGATGCGGAAGTCGCGCAGCATCGCGGTGCCTTCAAAGCGGGTGCCCTTATTGAGGGTCACCACCTGCGAACCGTCTTTCTGCTGCGACAGCTCGCCGGAATCCGCCACCACCACGGAGGGGCGCGCGTTGCCTTTCGGGCGCAGCTGGGCAAGGAAGACGTCATGGAAGCGGTTGCCGTTCACGCTCTCGATAAACATGACCGCGTTACCATCGCTGGCCTGCTGGAACTGGCCCTGGGCCAGCGCGGCCATGCCGGGGTTGGCCTTGGCTTCCGCCAGCACTTCATCCTGATGGCGCGACGACCACGGCCCTGCCCACATCACGTTGACCGCCGCCACCGCGCCGGTGAACAGCGCGAGGATCATCGCCGCCTTGATCAATACGGCTTTACTCAGGCCGCAGGCGTGCATCACCGTAATTTCGCTTTCGGTGTACAGCTTGCCGAGGGTCATCAGCAGGCCAAGGAACAGACTTAACGGCAGGATAAGCTGCGCCATCTCCGGGATGCCGAGCCCCAGCAGCGAGAGCACCAGATTGGTTGGGATATCGCCATCCACCGCAGCGCCGAGGATCCTGACTAATTTCTGGCAAAAGAAAATCAGTAACAGGATGAATAGGATCGCCAACTGGCTTTTCAGCGTCTCACGAACCAGATATCTTATGATTATCACTATAAATACGCCCGTAAAAACCCGTTTTAGTGCAGGAAAATTGCTTGTTTCATGGCTTAAACGTCATTTATTCTCTTTGGTCGTCGAAAACGTCGCTAAGATTAAATGACTCATCGGTTCTGCATGTCAGGATCTTTTCTGACGAACCCAGGCCTTATTAACGTTAAGATTAACACGAAGTCACCGCAACAGCGGACATGAGTTACGAAAGCTTGCAATTATATACTCAATGGATTTCGAGTTGTAAGAAGGCAGCAGGGCTGTGGCCCCTGGCGCGCACAATGTGCCACGTCAGGGTAAGCAGGCGCAGCCGGCGCATCTGCAACTTGAAAGGCGACGAGTATAGCCGTAGCCACCACTGTTGTCTTTAAGATTCAGGAGCATAGTGCATGGAGTTCAGTGTAAAAAGCGGTAGCCCGGAGAAGCAGCGGAGCGCCTGTATCGTGGTCGGCGTCTTTGAACCACGTCGCCTCTCCCCCATCGCCGAACAACTCGATAAAATCAGCGACGGCTACATCAGCGCCCTGCTGCGTCGCGGCGAGCTGGAAGGCAAACCTGGCCAGACGTTATTGCTGCACCATGTGCCGAACATTCTGTCTGAGCGCATTCTGCTGATTGGCTGCGGCAAAGAGCGCGAACTGGATGAGCGTCAGTACAAGCAGGTCATCCAGAAAACCATCAATACCCTGAATGATACCGGTTCAATGGAGGCAGTCTGCTTCCTGACCGAGTTGCACGTCAAGGGTCGTAACAACTACTGGAAAGTTCGCCAGGCGGTGGAAACCGCCAAAGAGACGCTGTACAGCTTCGACCAGCTGAAGACCAACAAAAGCGAGCCGCGTCGCCCGCTGCGTAAAATGGTCTTTAACGTGCCGACCCGTCGCGAGCTGACCAGCGGCGAACGCGCCATTCAGCACGGGCTGGCGATCGCCGCCGGCATCAAAGCGGCGAAAGATCTCGGCAACATGCCGCCGAACATCTGTAACGCCGCCTATCTGGCCTCCCAGGCGCGCCAGCTGGCCGATACCTATAGCAAAAACGTCATCACCCGGGTGATCGGCGAACAGCAGATGCGCGAGCTGGGAATGAACGCCTACCTCGCCGTCGGCAACGGTTCGCAGAACGAGTCGCTGATGTCGGTCATCGAGTATAAAGGCAACCCGTCGGAAGACGCGCGCCCTATCGTGCTGGTCGGTAAAGGCCTGACCTTCGATTCCGGCGGTATCTCCATCAAGCCGGCCGAAGGCATGGACGAGATGAAGTACGACATGTGCGGCGCCGCGGCGGTGTACGGCGTGATGCGGATGGTTGCTGAGCTGCAGCTGCCGCTGAACGTGATCGGCGTGCTGGCGGGCTGTGAAAACATGCCTGGCGGTCGCGCTTATCGCCCGGGCGATGTTCTGACCACCATGTCCGGCCAGACGGTGGAAGTGCTCAACACCGACGCCGAAGGCCGTCTGGTGCTGTGCGACGTGCTGACCTACGTTGAGCGCTTCGAGCCGGAAGCGGTTATCGATGTCGCGACGCTGACCGGCGCCTGCGTGATTGCCCTCGGCCATCACATCACCGGCCTGATGTCGAACCATAACCCGCTGGCCCATGAGCTGATCGGCGCCTCTGAACTGGCGGGCGACCGCGCATGGCGTCTGCCGCTGGCCGACGAGTTCCAGGATCAGCTGGAATCCAACTTTGCCGATATGGCGAATATTGGCGGCCGTCCTGGCGGCGCGATCACCGCCGGCTGCTTCCTGTCGCGCTTCACCCGCAAGTACAACTGGGCGCACCTCGACATCGCCGGCACCGCCTGGCGTTCCGGTAAGGCCAAAGGCGCCACCGGTCGTCCGGTCGCGCTGCTGTCGCAGTTCCTGCTCAATCGCGCGGGTTTTAACGGCGAAGAGTGATTGCCGTCTGATGCCCGGTGGCGCTACGCTTACCGGGCCTACGGAAAGATGCCGTTTGTAAGCCGGGTAAGCGTAGCGCCGCCCGGCTTTACATTTAAATCCACAACAAGAAGCCCCATATATGAAAAACGCAACGTTCTATCTTCTGGACAACGAAGACACCGTCGAAGGCCTGAGCGCCGTCGAGCAGCTGGTGTGTGACATTGCCGCAGAACGTTGGCGCAACGGCAAGCGCGTCCTGATCGCCTGTGAAGATGAGCAGCAGGCGATTCGTCTCGATGAGGCGCTGTGGTCGCGACCACCGGAGAGCTTTGTGCCGCACAATCTGGCGGGCGAAGGCCCGCGAGGCGGCGCGCCGGTAGAGATTGCCTGGCCGCAAAAGCGCAACAGCAGCCCGCGGGACATTCTGATCAGCCTGCGGCTTAACTTTGCAGATTTTGCCACCGCTTTCACAGAAGTGATAGACTTTGTCCCTTACGAAGAAAATCTGAAACAACTGGCGCGCGAACGCTATAAGGCGTACCGCATGGCTGGTTTCAACCTGAACACGGCAACCTGGAAATAATGGAAAAGACATACAACCCACAAGATATCGAACAGCCGCTTTACGAGCACTGGGAAAAGCAGGGCTATTTCAAACCGAATGGTGATGAAAGCCAGGAGAGCTTCTGCATCATGATCCCGCCGCCGAACGTCACCGGCAGTTTGCATATGGGTCATGCCTTCCAGCAAACCATCATGGATACCATGATTCGCTACCAGCGCATGCAGGGCAAAAACACCCTGTGGCAGGCGGGGACCGACCACGCAGGTATCGCTACCCAGATGGTGGTTGAGCGTAAGATTGCCGCTGAAGAAGGGAAAACCCGTCACGACTACGGCCGCGATGCCTTTATCGACAAAATCTGGCAGTGGAAAGCGGAATCCGGCGGCACCATTACCCGTCAGATGCGCCGTCTCGGCAACTCCGTTGACTGGGAGCGCGAGCGCTTCACCATGGACGAAGGCCTTTCCAATGCCGTGAAAGAAGTCTTCGTTCGCCTGTACAAGGAAGACCTGATCTACCGCGGCAAACGCCTGGTTAACTGGGACCCGAAACTGCGTACCGCCATCTCCGATCTGGAAGTGGAAAACCGCGAATCGAAAGGCTCCATGTGGCATATCCGCTATCCGCTGGCCGATGGCGCGAAAACCGCTGACGGTAAAGACTACCTGGTGGTCGCCACCACCCGTCCGGAAACCCTGCTGGGCGATACCGGCGTGGCCGTTAACCCGGAAGATCCGCGTTACAAAGATCTGATTGGCAAATTCGTGGTGCTGCCGCTGGTTAACCGCCGCATCCCGATTGTGGGCGACGAACACGCCGACATGGAGAAAGGCACCGGCTGCGTGAAGATCACCCCGGCGCACGACTTTAACGACTACGAAGTGGGTCGTCGTCACCAGCTGCCGATGATCAACATCCTGACCTTTGACGGCGACATCCGCGAAAGCGCGGAAGTGTACGACACCAAAGGCAATGAATCCGACGTCTACTCCAGCGAGATCCCGGCGGAGTTCCAGAAACTGGAACGCTTCGCGGCGCGTAAAGCCGTCGTTGCGGCGGTTGACGCCCTCGGCCTGCTGGAAGAGATCAAACCGCACGACCTGACCGTGCCTTACGGCGACCGCGGCGGCGTGGTTATTGAACCGATGCTGACCGACCAGTGGTACGTGCGCGCGGACGTGCTGGCCAAGCCGGCGGTGGAAGCCGTTGAAAACGGCGACATTCAGTTCGTGCCGAAGCAGTACGAAAACATGTACTTCTCCTGGATGCGCGATATTCAGGACTGGTGTATCTCCCGTCAGCTGTGGTGGGGTCACCGCATCCCGGCATGGTATGACAACGACGGCAACGTTTACGTGGGCCGCACCGAAGACGAAGTACGCCAGGAAAATAACCTCGGCGCCGACGTGGCGCTGCGCCAGGACGAAGACGTGCTGGATACCTGGTTCTCCTCCGCGCTGTGGACCTTCTCCACTCTCGGCTGGCCGGAAAACACCGACGCCCTGCGTCAGTTCCACCCGACCAGCGTGATGGTGTCCGGCTTCGACATCATCTTCTTCTGGATCGCCCGCATGATCATGATGACCATGCACTTCATCAAAGATGAAAACGGTAAACCGCAGGTGCCGTTTAAGACCGTCTACATGACCGGTCTGATCCGCGATGACGAAGGCCAGAAGATGTCCAAATCCAAGGGTAACGTTATCGACCCGCTGGATATGGTTGACGGCATCACCCTGCCGGAGCTGCTGGAGAAACGTACCGGCAACATGATGCAGCCGCAGCTGGCGGAGAAAATCCGTAAGCGCACCGAGAAACAGTTCCCGAACGGCATCGAGCCGCACGGCACCGACGCCCTGCGCTTCACCCTGGCGGCGCTGGCCTCTACCGGCCGCGACATCAACTGGGATATGAAGCGTCTGGAAGGTTACCGTAACTTCTGTAACAAACTGTGGAACGCCAGCCGCTTCGTGCTGATGAACACCGAAGATCAGGATTGCGGCTTCAACGGCGGTGAAAGGGTGCTCTCTCTGGCCGACCGCTGGATCCTCGCGGAATTCAACCACACCGTCAAAGCGTATCGCGAAGCGCTGGATAACTTCCGCTTCGATATCGCCGCCGGCATCCTGTACGAGTTCACCTGGAACCAGTTCTGCGACTGGTACCTGGAACTGACCAAGCCGGTGATGAACGGCGGCAGCGAAGCGGAACTGCGCGGCACTCGCCATACGCTGGTGACCGTGCTGGAAGGTCTGCTGCGCCTGGCGCATCCGATCATTCCGTTCATCACCGAGACCATCTGGCAGCGCGTGAAGGTCATCTGCGGGATCACCGCCGACACCATCATGCTGCAGCCGTTCCCGCAGTATGATGCCTCTCAGGTGGATGACGCGGCGCTGGCCGACACCGAATGGCTGAAGCAGGCGATCGTCGCCGTACGTAACATCCGTGCGGAAATGAACATCGCCCCGGGCAAACCGCTGGAACTGCTGCTGCGCGGCTGCAGCAAAGAGGCCGAGCGTCGCGTGAACGACAACCGCAGCTTCCTGCTGAATCTGGCGCGTCTGGAAAGCATTACCGTGCTGCCTGCCGATGATAAAGGTCCGGTCTCCGTGACCAAGATCGTCGACGGCGCCGAGCTGCTGATCCCGATGGCGGGCCTCATCAACAAAGAAGATGAGCTGGCGCGTCTGGCGAAAGAGGTGGCCAAAATCGAAGGCGAAATTGGCCGCATCGAAAGCAAGCTGGCTAACGAAGGCTTTGTCGCCCGCGCGCCGGAAGCGGTGATCGCCAAAGAGCGCGAGAAGCTGGAAGGCTACGCGGAAGCGAAAGCGAAGCTGATTGAGCAGCAGGCGGTGATCGCCGCGCTGTAATTGCTCGCGATAGAAAAAAGGCCGGAGCTTGCTCCGGCCTTTTTACATTACAGGAACGGCAGCATCGGAAAAAAACCGCCGCATAGTTTGTCAGATACCGTCGGCTGCGGTGGCGCCGCCGGCTGTAGATCGAGCGAATCGAGCTCACCGACCATCGTCGTGTTTTCAGCAATATAGCGTAGCAAATCAATCTTAAACCAGGGATAGGCCAGCCCCAGCGTCAGCGGCGTGAGAAACGTCAACGCCAGTAAACGCGGAGCAAGACCGAAAAACGTCAGGGTGGAACGAAAATGAACGCTGTCCCCCAGCACCAGGTTATTCATCGCGTGATTACGTAAAGCCACACGAAGGTATGCCATGGATAACACGATACCGATAGTGAGGAATATATATCCCCCTAATATCGCCCCAAGATGCCGCAATGCCATAAACAGTGCCGAACCTTCACTGCACAGACCAAACATACAGCCCGTCAGCAGTTGAGCGAATGCGGAAAATAAAAAGCCAATAAAAATGATGATAAACGGCAACAAAATCGCCGTTGCCCATAAAAAAATCACCACACAACGCTTAGTACTCACATAAATATTAAATTTATTTTTGCCTAAGGTTGCGCCTTTGCCGATGAGATCAAGCCAGTGGCTGTAAACCACACCGCTGGTTATTGCCATAATAACTAGCGCCAGCAAAAGCAGAACAACGATCCCCAGCAGCATGCTATTTAGGCCATTGTAAAAGAGCCGACTTCCCAGCATGGCGAACACCACCGCTGTTAGCACGTATATCAGCAAAGGTAAGCCGAGCATAATCCACCATCCGCGCAGCAGATGACACTGAACCCCAAAGCGAATATTCGCGAAAGAGGTCATCGTCGCATGGTAGCTTAACCCCTTAATTATCATTACCGGCAGCAGGATAAGAAATGTCAGCGTCTCCAGCCCTTCGCTACCGGGAGAGAAAATGGCAAGCGCTAAGCTGAGTAAAACCAGCACGACAAATATCAATAGCCAGCTGAGTAAAATCGTGATACCGCGCCCGTGATAGGCAAAGCGGGCGCCATTAACCTCCATATTCTCACAAAGATAACGGCGACTCCGTACCCATGCCCATGGAATAAATAACCCACAAGTTATTACAGAAAAAATAATATTAACCAGACAAATAATAAAATAGCGCCCGACCTGACCATGAAAAACAAAAGAATGGCCAGAACGCTGCAATTGCCCTGAAATCATACTCATAAAAAAGTCGTCCTTGTACTTTAAACCATATATAAAAATAATAAATAATGCGCATCGGCATTAAGCGAGCAGAATATATTATTTTGAATTTTCCCGGCAATACATTTCACGCGCACCTTGCGCCTGTAAACGAATAATGGTATTAAAGAAATATATGGTTATTTAAGCTAAAATTGAGTGATTCTATGAATCTTGCCGCGCCACAGACCTTTACTTTACGCCGTATCGCGGTACAGGATAACGCTGCGATAGCGGCCGTCATCCGCCAGGTATCCGCAGAATATGGCCTGACCGCCGATAAAGGCTATACGGTCGCCGACCCGAATCTCGATGAGCTGTATGAGCTGTACAGCCAGCCGGGCTCGGCCTATTGGGTGGTGGAGAAAGGGGGAGAAGTGGTTGGCGGCGGCGGCGTCGCGCCGCTCGCCTGCAGCGAGCCGGATATCTGCGAGCTGCAGAAAATGTATTTCATGACCAGCGCCCGCGGCCAGGGGCTGGCGAAGAAGCTGGCGCTGCTGGCGCTGGACTACGCCCGCGAGCAAGGGTTTAAACGCTGCTATCTGGAAACCACCGCCTTCCTGACGGAGGCGATCGGCTTATATGAGCATCTTGGCTTCGAACATATTGACGGTCCGCTGGGCTGCACCGGCCACGTGGACTGCGAAGTGCGGATGTTGAAAATGCTGTAACGCCTCGATATCCCAGGCGTCCCCGGTAGAGCTACGCTTACCGGGGCTACAGTTCGGTAGCCCGGCTAAGCGTAGCGCGAGCCGGGGTATGTCCCGGATGGCACCGCTAGCACCTTACCCGTGCTCGCGGTGCCGTTTTTTTGTCGGGTGGCGGCTAACGCCTCACCCGACCTACGGCCCGTACCATGGCGAGCTGAAGCTCTCAACGCTATCTCTCTCCCCATGGCTACTGAGACTGCCGGCGTGAGTGGCGACCGGGGCGACGGGAGCCGAACAGCGTGGGCTACGCCGCCGCCGGCACGCCGCTGTGAAAGCGGAACTCGGCCTCCGGACGGAGGATCAGCGCCGCTTCCGCCTCGCCGAGCTGGCGGACCCGTTCGCTGATATCTTCTCCGGCAATCTTCTGCGCCAGATCCAGGTAGTCCTGATAGTGACGCGCTTCCGAGCGCAGCAGCGACAGATAGAACTTCTGCAGATCGTCGTCCAGCCACGGCGCCAGCGCCGCAAAGCGCTCGCAGGAGCGGGCCTCGATATAGGCGCCGCAGATAAGCTTATCGATCAGCATCACCGGCTCATGTGAGCGCACCTCCCGTCGCATGCCGCGGGCATAGTTGCTGGCGGTGATTTTGACGTAGGGGATATCGCGCGCCAGCATCATCTCCCGCACCTGCCAGAAGTGATGCAGCTCCTCTTTAATCAGCAAAATCATGCTGTCCAGCAGCTGACGGCCCCACGGGTCGTCGGTCTGCGGCATGGCGCTTTTGTTGATCCGCTTATGCAGGGCGACAAAATCCGGCTCCGGCCCCCGGCGGTAGGTGAAGTCTTCATACGGCTTCAGGCAGGCCAGCAGCTCGTCGGCGTCGGCTTTATCCGCGACGTAGCGACGCACCAGCAGCATGGCGTTCTGCGCCGCTTTCAGTTCGCACACCATATGGTCGGTCAGCAGCAGCGGCAGGTTTTCCGGCTTGCGGGCTTCGTCAATCCACGCCTGCGGCGTCGGGCAGTGCAGGAAGTTGATAATCGGGGAGAGTATCTGCGGGTAATCCATGGAGGTTCCTTGCTATACGGCGGCTGGCGCCGCCGTATCATCTACATCTTCTGCGACTTAGTGACGAACACCATCGTCGTCTTCATCGACAAAATCTTCGTCATCCTCGCCGTCTTCTTCGCCGTTCGGGTCCTCATAGTAGGTGCCCCAACCGTCATACTCGACGTCAAATTTTTCTGCCAGCGTCATCAGCTGTTCCACCTGGGCATCGATCAGTTCTGCGTTCAGGGCGCATTCGCTCAGAATATCGCAGCAGATGACCACTTCACCCTCTTCCACTTCCAGCTCTTCGGGCTCGGTCACTTCGTAGCCCAGCTTAAACGCTTCCACCGCCACTTTCTCCAGGGTTTCGAAATCGTCTGCAGAGAGGTGATGCTCAATCGTGTACAGTGCGTCCGGATCGCTGCCATCTTCCAGCAGCTCTTCGATAATCAGACGCGTCTCTTCACGCTGTTCTTCCAGGTGTTCCGGGTTTGCCATGGCTCGTTCCTCATAATGTGCGGCAGTTATCCCTATTGTCACATACCGCCGTCATTGCCTCCACTTCTCAGTGAAAGATTTCGATCACAGACTTGCAAATGAATATTCATACATATAAATTGAATTTTAATTCAATTAGTGGCCTATGCCAGGTGAGGGAACCATGTCTGCGTTTTACCAGAAGCATTTTTTAAAGTTACTCGATTTTACGCCTGCAGAAATCACCGACCTGCTCGAGCTGGCGGCAAAGCTGAAAGCCGATAAGAAAAACGGTATCGAAGTCCAGAAACTGGCAGGGAAAAACATCGCGCTCATCTTCGAAAAAGACTCAACCCGTACACGATGCTCTTTCGAAGTTGCCGCATACGATCAGGGCGCCCGCGTGACCTACCTGGGGCCCAGCGGCAGCCAGATTGGCCATAAAGAGTCGATCAAGGACACCGCCCGCGTGCTCGGACGGATGTACGACGGCATTCAGTACCGCGGCCACGGCCAGGAAGTGGTGGAGACCCTGGCGCAATACGCCGGCGTGCCGGTGTGGAACGGCCTCACCAACGAGTTCCACCCTACCCAGCTGCTGGCGGACCTGCTGACCATGAAAGAGCACCTGCCGGGCAAAGCCTTTAACCATATGACGCTGGTCTACGCCGGCGACGCGCGCAACAACATGGGTAATTCGATGCTGGAAGCCGCGGCGCTGACCGGTCTGGATCTGCGCCTGGTGGCGCCCTCGGCCTGCTGGCCGGAGGCCGCGCTGGTGGAAACCTGTACCGCGCTGGCGAAACAGCAGGGCGGTAACATCACCCTGACGGAAGATATCGCCGCGGGGGTGCAAGGCGCCGATTTTATCTATACCGACGTCTGGGTCTCAATGGGCGAGGCGAAGGAAAAATGGGCCGAACGTATCGCCCTGCTGCGCGACTATCAGGTTAACAGTGCGATGCTGGCGCTGACCGGCAACCCGCAGGTCAAATTCCTCCACTGCCTGCCAGCGTTCCATGATGACCAGACCACGCTGGGCAAACAGATGGCTGCCGAATACGGCCTGCACGGCGGCATGGAGGTGACTGACGAGGTGTTTGAGTCGGCGGCAAGCGTGGTCTTCGACCAGGCGGAAAACCGGATGCACACCATCAAAGCGGTGATGGTGGCGACGCTGAGCAAATAATCCTTCGCTCGCCGTCAAATCCCGGATCGCTCGGCGCGTATCCGGGATACCGCTCGTCAGGGCGCTTTGTCACGCCATCAGCATCTTCACCACCGCTTTGCGCACCTTCGCCGGGGCGCCCACGGCGCACAGCGGTTTATGCACTTCGCCGGGATAAAACACCACAAAGTCCCCTTCGTTAAGGATCACCGTTTGCTCCTGCGCCCCCTCCGCCAGGAAAGCGATGTCTTTCTCCGCCAGCCAGTCGGTCTGCGGCTCTCCTGCCGGCAGGGTGCTGAAGGTCATCCCCTCGCTGCCGCGGAGCACAATCTGGATATCGAGATAGCGGGCATGATATTCCGCGCGACGCGCGGCCTGCGGCTCGGTGGTGTCCTCGGAAATCAGATAAAACAGGTTTTTGCCGTCGATATCATGTTTACCCAGCGGCGTCGCCTCGCTGACATGGGCGATAACGTGTTCGATAGCCTCGCGCAGCGCGGCAGGCAGCCATGGCTGCAGATGGTGGATATTGCCAATAATCATCGCTTACCTCAAATATAAAACAACATTTCATTTTTGCGTTTTATACCCCCATCGTCGCTGCCATACCAGTGCAGTTTCACGGTTCTTTGCGCTGGCGCACTTTTCTGCAGGCAAACGATTACCTGTTTGTGAATGAATCGCTTGATCGTCATAACGGTCTGCGTATAATGCCAGTCGTTTTGCCGGGAGGAAGCATGGCCAATTGCGTACGACATTCTGTCTTAGCGCGTCTCAATGCAGACGCTGGCCTGCCGTTTTTCTTTCCGTTGCTCATTGGATTCCCGAAGCCCCTTATTTAAGGGGCTTTTTTTTTGCCCAGGCGTCAGGAGATAAGCATGGCTAACCCGCTATATCAAAAACATATCATTTCCATAAACGATCTCAGCCGCGAAGACCTCGAACTGGTGCTGGCGACGGCGGCAAAGCTGAAAGCTAATCCACAACCCGAGCTGCTGAAGCATAAGGTTATCGCCAGCTGTTTCTTTGAAGCCTCGACCCGCACCCGCCTCTCTTTTGAAACCTCGATGCACCGCCTGGGGGCCAGCGTGGTCGGCTTCTCCGACAGCGCCAACACCTCGCTGGGCAAAAAAGGGGAAACGCTGGCGGATACCATCTCCGTCATCAGCACCTACGTTGACGCCATCGTGATGCGTCATCCGCAGGAGGGCGCCGCCCGCCTGGCAACCGAATTCTCCGGCGGCGTGCCGGTACTGAACGCCGGCGACGGCGCCAACCAGCACCCGACCCAGACCCTGCTCGACCTGTTCACCATTCAGGAGACCCAGGGCCGCCTCGAAAACCTCAACGTGGCGATGGTCGGCGATCTGAAGTATGGCCGTACCGTCCACTCCCTGACCCAGGCGCTGGCCAAATTCAGCGGCAACCGCTTCTACTTTATCGCCCCGGACGCGCTGGCCATGCCGCAGTACATCCTCGATATGCTGGATGAAAAAGGCATCGCCTGGAGCCTGCATAGCGCCATCGACGACGTGATGGCGGAAGTGGATATTCTCTACATGACCCGCGTGCAGAAAGAGCGTCTGGATCCGTCGGAATACGCCAACGTCAAAGCGCAGTTCGTCCTGCGCGCCGCCGACCTCGAAGGGGCGCGCGCCAATATGAAGGTGCTGCACCCGCTGCCGCGCATTGACGAAATCACCACCGATGTCGATAAAACGCCGCACGCCTGGTACTTCCAGCAGGCCGGTAACGGCATCTTCGCCCGCCAGGCGTTACTGGCACTGGTACTGAATAGCGAGCTGGCACTGTAAGGGGAAATGAGAGATGACACACGACAATAAACTGCAGGTAGAAGCGATCAAACGCGGCACCGTGATCGACCACATTCCGGCGCAGGTCGGCTTTAAGCTGCTCACCCTGTTCAAACTGACCGAAACCGACCAGCGCATCACCATCGGCCTGAACCTGCCCTCCGGCGAGATGGGCCGCAAAGATTTGATTAAAATCGAGAACACCTTCCTGACCGACGAGCAGGTTAACCAGCTGTCGCTGTACGCCCCGCAGGCGACGGTAAACCGCATTGATGATTACGAAGTGGTGGGCAAATCCCGCCCGAGCCTGCCGGATCGCATCGACAGCGTGCTGGTCTGCCCGAACAGCAACTGTATCAGCCACGCCGAACCGGTTTCTTCCAGTTTTGCAGTGAAAAAACGCGCTGATGACATCGCACTCAAATGTAAATACTGCGAAAAAGAGTTTTCTCATTATGTGGTGCTGGCCAACTAAATGCGGTTGGTATTGGTGGTAGGCCTCCCTATAATGGCTACCACCCTACGCTTCGTCCTTCAGGCGGCGTCTGCGCCCGGCGGCACAGCGCTTACCGCCTGGCGGCCACCTGAATGATTTTGCGTAACATTACTCAGTTCATCTGGAGATAACATGAGCAAAACTATTGCGACGGAAAATGCACCAGCAGCGATTGGCCCCTACGTTCAGGGCGTTGACCTGGGCAGCATGATCATCACCTCTGGCCAGATCCCGGTCGACCCGAAAACCGGCAGCGTTCCGGAAGACGTATCCGCGCAGGCGCGCCAGTCGCTGAACAACGTGAAAGCCATCGTTGAAGCCGCAGGCCTCACCGTCGGCGATATCGTCAAGACCACCGTTTTCGTCAAAGATCTCAACGATTTCGCTACCGTTAACGCCACATACGAAGCGTTCTTCACCGAGCACAACGCCACCTTCCCGGCGCGCTCCTGCGTTGAAGTGGCGCGTCTGCCGAAAGACGTGAAGATCGAGATCGAAGCCATCGCCGTACGCCGCTGATCGCGAACCCCGGCATGAAAAAAGGCAGCCCGCAGGCTGCCTTTTTTACGGGGGTCATCCGCAAACCTTCCCCTCACTGCCAGCCGTAGCGGCGGCTGTAAAAGCCTTTGACCGTTTGGGTCAGCACCATATAGCCCGCCAGGATCGCCACCAGCCATGGGAAGTAGCTCAGCGGCAGGGCCTGCAGCTGCAGATAGCCCGCCAGCGGCGAGAACGGCAGCGCGATCCCCACCGCCATCACCACCAGGGTCATGGCGAACAGCGGCCAGGCGGCGCGGCTCTGGACGAACGGAATGCGCCGGGTGCGGATCATGTGCACGATCAGCGTTTGCGACAGCAGCCCTTCAATAAACCAGCCGGACTGGAACAGGGTCTGCATCTCCACGGTATTGGCGTGGAACACCCACCACATCAGGCCGAAGGTGAGGATGTCGAAAATCGAGCTGATCGGGCCGAAGAAGACCATAAAGCGTCCGAGGTCGGCCGGGTTCCAGCGCTGCGGCTTGCGGATCTGTTCATCGTCTACATTATCGAACGGGATCGCCACCTGGGAGACATCGTACAGCAGGTTCTGAATCAACAGGTGCAGCGGCAGCATCGGCAGAAACGGCAGGAAGGCGCTGGCCACCAGCACGCTGAAGACATTGCCGAAGTTGGAGCTGGCGGTCATTTTGATGTACTTAAGCATGTTGGCGAAGGTGCGGCGGCCTTCGATCACCCCCTCCTCCAGCACCATCAGGCTCTTCTCCAGCAGAATGATATCCGCCGCCTCGCGGGCGATATCCACCGCGCCGTCGACCGAGATGCCGATGTCCGCCGCGCGCAGCGCCGGGGCGTCGTTGATGCCGTCGCCCATGAAGCCCACCACGTGGCCTTCGCGTTTCAGCAGCGTCACGATGCGCTCCTTATGCAGCGGCGCCAGGCGGGCGAAGAGCGTGGTGCGTTTCGCCAGCGCCGCCAGCTCGTCGTCGCTCATGGCTTCAATCTGGCTGCCAATCACCACTTCGCCGGCATCCAGCCCCACTTCATGGCACACCTTCGCCGCCACCAGCTCGCTGTCGCCGGTGAGGATCTTCACCGTGATGCCGCTGGCTTTTAACGCTTTCAGCGCCGGGGCGGTGGTCTCTTTCGGCGGATCGAGGAAGGCGATGTAGCCTTCAAGGATCAGGTCCGACTCATCGGCGCGCTGGTAGTCGCCTTCGCGGGCCGGCAGGTACTTGGTCGCCACCGCCACCACCCGCAGCCCTTGCCGGTTGAGGGTGTCAGTGACCCGGCGAATGCGGCGCAGCATGGTGTCGTCCAGCGGCACGATATCGCCGTTGTAGCGCACCTGGGTTGAGACGTTGAGGATCTCCTGCAGCGCCCCTTTGCAGATCAGCTGATGCGCGGCGTCCTCCTCTTTCACCACCACCGACATGCGGCGGCGTTCGAAATCGAAGGGGATCTCATCCACTTTCTGCCAGCGCGCCGCCAGCCCGCGGGCGGCCTCCAGCTCAACGCCCTCCAGCACCGCGGTGTCGAGCAGATTTTTCAACCCGGTCTGGTAGTGGCTGTTCAGCCAGGCGGCATGCAGTACGCGCTCGCTGACCTTGCCGGAGACGTCGGTATGGTTCTCCAGCACAATCTTATCCTGAGTCAGGGTGCCGGTTTTATCGGTGCAGAGGATGTCCATCGCGCCAAAGTTCTGAATGGCGTCGAGGTGCTTCACGATGACCTTTTGCTTCGACAGCTTTACCGCCCCGCGCGCCAGCGTCGAGGTGACGATCATCGGCAGCATCTCCGGCGTCAGGCCGACCGCCACCGACAGCGCGAACAGCGCCGCCTCCCACCAGTCGCCTTTGGTGTAGCCATTGATCAGCAGCACCACCGGGGCCATCACCAGCATAAAGCGGATCAGCAGCATACTCACCCGGCTGATGCCTTTCTGGAAGGCGTTCGGCTCGCTCTCCTGCTCGCTGACGCGGCCGGCCAGTTGACCAAACCAGGTGTGGCCGCCGGTGGCGAAGACGATGGCCTGCGCCGAGCCGCTCACCACGTTGGTGCCCATAAAGCACAGGGTGTCGCACTCCAGCGGGTTCTGCTGCAGCGGATCGCGGCTGCGGGCCACTTTCTCCACCGGCAGCGATTCGCCGGTCAGCGAGGCCTGGGCGACGAACAGATCCCGCGCCTGCAGGATACGCAGGTCCGCCGGGATCATATCCCCCGCCGACAGCCGGATGATGTCGCCCGGCACCAGCTGGTCGATAGGCAGCTCCAGCCAGCGGCTCTCCCCCTGCTCGTTGACCACCCGCAGCACGGTGGCGGTATTGCTCACCATCGCCTTCAGCGCATCCGCCGCTTTGGTCGAGCGCGCCTCCTGGATGAAGTTGAGCAGCGTCGAGATCCCCACCATCAGGGCGATCACCCCGGCGGCGAACAGATCTTCGGTGGAATAGGAGACGATACCCAGCACCGTCAACAGCAGATTGAACGGGTTGCGATAGCAGGTCCACAGATGCACCCACCACGGCGAGGGCTTCTGCGCCGGGATCTGGTTGTCGCCGTGTTTAAGGATTTTCGCCGCCACTTCGCCTTCATTGAGCCCTTCAGGGTGGCTGTCAAAGGCGCGCCAGATCTCCTGGTCGTCCATCGCCGCCACGTCCAGGCACTGTTTGCCCAGCGACTCAGGAATGGGGCCGCTCGCCAGATGGCGGGCGTCCGGCAGCGGATCGCGCTGGACTAAACGGCGTGGCAGATGGCGGCTAAGCTGTGCGAACAGCTGCCGGGTATAATTTTTCAGCATAAACAGTCCCTCCGCGCTCGCGCAAGCGAACGCAGCGTTGCCGACGGGCGTAGCAAAACCTACCTGTCAGGCATGTTATTTTTATGGCAGGGACATCAAGGACGTCACTGCTTTACGCTTTCCGGTAAAGCAGTGTTAAACAGGCTTACCGGAAAGAAAGGTTGCTCCATCGAGGATGAGGAGTGGGATCGGGGTCCATAACTATCTCCGGTAAGTTAATTTAAACGGCGCGGATTATAGCGCCCTCGTTGAGGATTGTGTGGCAATAATGGCGATGATAAACCCGCGCAACTAAACCGAACGTAAACCAGACTTTGCTCATTGCGGTTTGGTTGAGTAGCATTAGGCTCACTTCTACCCACCCTGACGAGAATTCCGCATGCAGAACCGGCTGACCATCAAAGATATCGCGCGCTTAAGCGGCGTAGGGAAATCAACGGTATCCCGCGTCCTCAACAACGAGAGCGGGGTCAGCGAACGGACCCGCGAGCGCGTCGAAGCGGTGATGCAGCAGCACGGTTTCTCGCCCTCCCGCTCCGCCCGCGCCATGCGCGGCCAGAGCGATAAAGTGGTGGCGATTATCGTCACCCGTCTCGATTCGCTGTCGGAAAACCTCGCCGTGCAGACCATGCTGCCCGCCTTTTATGAGCAGGGTTACGACCCGATTATGATGGAGAGTCAGTTCTCCCCTGGGCTGGTGGAGGAGCATCTCGGCATGCTCGCCCGGCGTAATATTGACGGCGTGGTGCTGTTCGGTTTTACCGGCATCGACGAGGCGATGCTCGCTCCCTGGCGCGACACCCTGGTGCTGATGGCCCGCGACGCCCCCGGCTTCGCCTCGGTGTGCTATGACGACGAGGGGGCCATCACGCTGCTGATGCAGCGGCTCTACGAGCGCGGACATCGCCACATCAGCTTCCTTGGCGTACCGCACAGCGACGTCACCACCGGCGAACGCCGCCATCTCGCCTACCTCGCCTTCTGTAAAAAGCATCGCCTGACGCCCACCGCCGCCCTGCCAGGGCTGGGCATGAAGCAGGGGTATGACACCGTCGCCAGCGTGCTGACGGCCGAGACCAGCGCCCTGGTCTGCGCCACCGATACCCTCGCCCTCGGCGCCAGCAAATATCTCCAGCAGCAGGGCCGCGATGCGCTGCAGCTCGCCAGCGTCGGCAGCACGCCGCTGATGAAGTTTCTCCACCCGGAAATATTGACCGTCGATCCTGGCTATGCCGAGTCCGGACGCCGGGCCGCCCGGCAGCTGATCGAGCAGATCGCCGGCAGCGTCGATCCCCGCCAGATCGTGATTCCCGCCGCCCTCAATTAATCTCGTTCGGGCGATTTATGTGATCGTCGCCGGGTTTCGGGAACGTTCCCATTTTGCAAATCAAGCGGAACGGTTAGGATGCCCTCAAGGTAAAAACGGCATCTCTCCCCTCTGTTTTTGAGGCTTCATCATGAGCAAAGTAAACCAGCAGGACATCGATAAACTGATCGAACTGGTGGGCGGGCGCGGCAATATCGCCACCGTCAGCCACTGTATTACCCGTTTGCGCTTTGTGCTGAACGACCCGGCCATCGCCAGACCAAAAGAGATTGAGCAGCTGCGCATGGTGAAGGGATGCTTCACTAACGCCGGTCAGTTCCAGGTGGTCATCGGCACCGAGGTGGGTGATTACTACAAGGCCCTGCTGGCGACCACCGGTCAGACTTCCGCCGATAAAGAGCAGGTCAAACAGGCCGCGCGGCAAAATATGAAGTGGCATGAACAGCTGATCTCGCACTTCGCCGAGATCTTCTTCCCGCTGCTGCCGGCACTGATCAGCGGCGGTCTGATCCTTGGTTTCCGCAACGTCATCGGCGACTTACCCATGAGCAATGGCCAGACGCTGGCCCAGATGCACCCGTCGCTGAAAACCATCTATGACTTCCTGTGGCTGATTGGCGAGGCGATCTTCTTCTATCTGCCGGTGGGGATCTGCTGGTCGGCGGTGAAGAAGATGGGCGGTACGCCGATCCTCGGGATCGTCCTGGGCGTGACCCTGGTGTCCCCGCAGCTGATGAACGCCTATCTCCTCGGCCAGCAGGTGCCGGAGGTGTGGAACTTCGGCCTGTTTACCATTGCTAAAGTCGGCTACCAGGCGCAGGTCATCCCGGCCCTGCTGGCGGGCCTGACCTTAGGCTTTATCGAGACGCGCCTCAAGCGCATTGTGCCTGACTACCTCTATCTGGTCATTGTGCCGGTCTGCTCGCTGATCCTCGCGGTATTCCTCGCGCACGCCATTATCGGTCCGTTCGGCCGCCTGATCGGCGACGGCGTGGCCTTCGCAGTGCGCCATCTGTTAACCGGCAGCTTCGCGCCGATCGGCGCCGCGCTGTTTGGCTTCCTCTACGCGCCGCTGGTGATTACCGGCGTCCATCAGACCACCCTCGCCATCGATATGCAGATGATCCAGAGCATGGGCGGGACCCCGGTGTGGCCGCTGATTGCGCTGTCCAACATTGCCCAGGCGTCGGCGGTGGTCGGCATCATCATCGCCAGCCGCAAGCAGAATGAACGTGAAATCTCAGTACCGGCGGCGATCTCCGCCTATCTCGGGGTCACCGAGCCGGCAATGTACGGTATCAACCTGAAGTACCGCTTCCCGATGCTGTGCGCAATGATCGGCTCCGGCCTCGCCGGCCTGCTGTGCGGCCTGAACGGCGTGCTGGCGAACGGCATCGGCGTCGGCGGCCTGCCGGGGATCCTCTCCATCCAGCCGAGCTACTGGCAGGTGTACGCCATGGCGATGGCCATCGCGGTGGTGGTGCCGATTATCCTCACCACCGTGGTGTATCAGCGCAAGTACCGTCAGGGCACCTTGCAGATTGTCTAACTTCTTCTTTCGGGGCGCCTTTGGCGCCCCTCGTTGCAGCAGGAAAGTACTATGAATCATCTCCCCCACTGGTGGCAAAACGGCGTTATTTATCAAATCTATCCGAAGAGTTTTCAGGATACCACCGGCAGCGGCACCGGCGACCTGCGCGGCGTCACCTCCCGCCTCGACTATCTGCAAAAGCTTGGGGTCGACGCCATCTGGCTGACGCCGTTCTACGTTTCACCGCAGGTGGATAACGGCTACGACGTGGCAAACTACACCGCCATCGATCCCTCCTACGGCACGATGGACGATTTTGACGCCCTGGTGGCGGAAGCGAAGGCCCGCGGGATCCGCATCGTGCTGGATATGGTGCTGAACCATACCTCGACCGAACACGAGTGGTTCCGTCAGTCGCTGAATAAGGAGAGCCCCTACCGTCAGTTCTATATTTGGCGCGACGGCGAACCGGACGCCCTGCCGAACAACTGGCGCTCCAAGTTTGGCGGCAACGCCTGGCAGTGGCATGCCGACAGCGGTCAGTATTATCTGCACCTGTTCGCCATTGAGCAGGCGGATCTCAACTGGGAGAACCCGGCGGTGCGCGCCGAGCTGAAAAAGGTCTGCGAATTCTGGGCCGACCGCGGCGTCGACGGCCTGCGCCTCGACGTGGTCAACCTGATCTCGAAAGATCAGGCCTTTCCCGGCGATGCGGACGGGGATGGCCGCCGCTTCTACACCGACGGCCCGCGGGTGCATGAGTTCCTGCAGGAGATGAGCCGCGATGTCTTCAAGCCGCGTCATCTGATGACCGTCGGCGAGATGTCTTCCACCTCGCTGGAACACTGCCAGCAGTACGCCGCGCTGGACGGCCGCGAGCTGTCGATGACCTTTAACTTCCACCATTTAAAAGTCGATTATCCCGGTGGGGAGAAGTGGACCCTCGCCCGCCCGGACTATGTGGCGCTGAAGGCGCTGTTCCGCCACTGGCAGCAGGGGATGCACAACCGGGCGTGGAACGCGCTGTTCTGGTGTAATCACGATCAGCCGCGCATCGTCTCGCGCTTTGGCGACGAAGGCGAGTACCGGGTGCCGGCGGCGAAGATGCTGGCGATGGTGCTGCACGGCATGCAGGGCACGCCCTATATTTATCAGGGCGAAGAGATCGGTATGACCAATCCGCACTTCAACAGCATCAGCGATTATCGCGACGTCGAGAGCCACAATATGTTTATCGAACGTGCGGCGCAGGGGCAAAGCCCGGACGAACTGCTGGCAATCCTTGCCAGCAAGTCGCGCGACAACAGCCGCACGCCGATGCCGTGGCACGCCGGCGAGAACGGTGGCTTCAGCGACGGTGAGCCGTGGATCGGCCTTGGCGATAACTACCGGGAGATCAACGTCGAGGCGGCGCTGGCGGACCCCGATTCGGTGTTTTATGCCTATCAGCAGCTGATTACGCTGCGTAAAACCCTGCCGCTGCTGACCTGGGGTGATTATCAGGATCTCCTGCCTGACCATCCGTCGCTGTGGTGCTATCGCCGTCAGTGGCAGGGACAAACGCTGGTGGTCGCCGCCAACCTGAGCCGCGACCTGCAGACCTGGCAGCCAGAGGAGGCCCCAGGCGACTGGAAGATGATTATCAGCAACTATGCCGAGACCACGCCCCGCCCGACCGGGCTGACGCTGCGGCCGTTCGAAGCGGTATGGTGGCTGCAGGCGTAAGGTATCCCCTCCCCTCCCGAGATGAGAAGGTCATGCCTGGCGCCGGTGGCGAACGCCAGGCATTTTTGCTTATTTTCCAGCCAGATAAATTTACATTTATCGCCAGCGCCCATCATCCGTACTCTCACCTTTTTACCTTGTTCTGGGTCAATAAAATCGCAAACATCTTTGATGCAAATCACTACATATAGAACTTAAAATGCGTCCCGGCCCTACATGTTGTATTAATCGTCTATTATGTCACCATATCTTGTCGATGTCTGGCGGTGATGAGATGTGGATAAAACGGGCCGGATCTGAAGGCAAACAGCACGAGCCGTAGCGCGCAGCGCCTTCGGGATAACCTCCGCCTCTGTGGATAACCTGTTCTATATATGGAGTGATCATGACACCGCATGTGATGAAACGTGATGGCTGTAAAGTGCCGTTCAAGTCAGAGCGCATTCAGGAAGCAATTCTTCGTGCAGCTAAAGCAGCGGGAGTCGATGACGCAGACTATTGCGCCACCGTCGCAGAAGTCGTTAGCCAACAAATGCAGGGCCGCGCCCAGGTCGACATCAATGAGATCCAGACCGCGGTGGAAAACCAGCTGATGTCCGGCCCCTATAAGCAGCTGGCGCGCGCCTATATTGAGTATCGCCATGACCGCGATAGCCAGCGTGAGAAGCGCGGCCGCCTCAATCAGGAGATCCGCGGTCTCGTCGAGCAGACCAACTCCGCGCTGCTCAACGAAAACGCCAACAAGGACAGTAAAGTCATCCCGACCCAGCGCGACCTGCTGGCCGGTATCGTCGCCAAGCACTACGCCCGGCAGCACCTGCTGCCTCACGATGTGGTGATGGCCCACGAACGCGGCATGATCCACTATCATGACCTCGATTACTCGCCCTTTTTCCCGATGTTTAACTGCATGCTGATCGACCTGAAAGGCATGCTGACCCAGGGCTTTAAGATGGGCAACGCGGAGATCGAGCCGCCGAAGTCTATCTCTACCGCCACCGCGGTGACAGCGCAGATCATCGCCCAGGTCGCCAGCCATATTTACGGCGGCACCACTATTAACCGCATCGATGAAGTGCTGGCGCCGTTCGTCAGCGAAAGCTTTAACAAGCATCGCAAAATCGCCGAAGAGTGGCAGATCCCGGATGCCGAAGGCTATGCCCGCGCCCGTACCGAAAAAGAGTGCTACGACGCCTTCCAGTCGCTGGAGTATGAGGTTAACACGCTGCATACCGCCAACGGCCAGACGCCGTTCGTCACCTTCGGGTTCGGCCTCGGCACCAGCTGGGAATCGCGGCTGATCCAGCAGTCGATTCTGCGTAACCGCATTGCCGGCCTCGGTAAAAACCGTAAGACCGCGGTGTTCCCGAAACTGGTGTTCGCGATCCGTGACGGCCTGAACCATAAGTTCGGCGATCCGAACTACGACATCAAACAGCTGGCGCTGGAGTGCGCCAGCAAGCGCATGTACCCGGATATCCTCAACTACGACCAGGTGGTGAAGGTTACCGGGTCGTTTAAAACGCCGATGGGCTGCCGCAGCTTCCTCGGGGTGTGGGAAAACGAGAACGGCGAGCAGGTGCACGATGGGCGCAATAACCTCGGCGTTATCAGCCTCAACCTGCCGCGCATCGCCCTGGAAGCGAAAGGCGACGAAGCCGCCTTCTGGGCGCTGCTGGACGAGCGCCTGCAGCTGGCGCGCAAAGCGCTGATGACCCGTATTGCCCGCCTGGAAGGGGTAAAAGCGCGCGTGGCGCCGATCCTCTATATGGAAGGGGCCTGCGGCGTGCGACTGAAAGCCGACGACGACGTCTCCGAGATTTTCAAAAACGGCCGGGCGTCGATTTCGCTGGGCTATATCGGTATCCATGAAACCATCAATGCACTGTACGGCAATCAGCACATGTACGACAGCGAGGCGCTGCGCGAGAAGGGTGTGGCCATCGTCCAGCGCCTGCGCGACGCCGTCGATTTGTGGAAGGAAGAGACCGGCTACGGCTTTAGCTTGTACAGCACGCCGAGCGAAAACCTGTGCGATCGCTTCTGCCGTCTCGATACCGCCGAGTTTGGCGTGGTGGAAGGGGTAACCGACAAAGGTTACTACACCAACAGCTTCCACCTCGACGTGGAGAAGAAGGTCAACCCGTACGACAAGATCGATTTTGAAGCGCCGTATCCGCCGCTGGCCAACGGGGGCTTCATTTGCTACGGCGAATACCCGAACATCCAGCACAACCTGAAGGCGCTGGAGGACGTGTGGGATTACAGCTATCAGCATGTGCCGTATTACGGAACCAATACGCCGATCGATGAATGCTACGAGTGTGGTTTCACCGGCGAGTTCGAGTGCACCAGCAAGGGTTTTACCTGCCCGAAATGCGGTAACCACGACGCCTCCCGCGTTTCCGTTACCCGCCGGGTGTGCGGCTACCTCGGTAGCCCGGACGCGCGTCCGTTCAACGCCGGCAAGCAGGAAGAAGTGAAGCGCCGCGTGAAGCACCTGGGCAATGGGCAGATCGGTTAAAGAACAATGCGCTTTTCCCGGATAGCGGCGCGCAGCGACGCCGGGAAATGGCCGCACTCCTCCGTTTTCGCAAAGCAAATAACGTCAGAGCAAGGCGGCAAACGAGGGAATCCCCGGGAGCGTACATTCAGTACGTGACTGGGGCGAGCGAGCGCAGCCAACGCCGCTATGGCGTTAATTGAGAAGCGAAAAATGAATTACCATCAGTACTACCCGGTAGATATTGTCAACGGCCCCGGCACCCGCTGCACCCTGTTTGTCTCCGGCTGCGTCCACGAGTGCCCAGGCTGCTACAACAAAAGCACCTGGCGGGTGAACTCCGGTATGCCGTTTACCGCTGAGATGGCCGACCGCATCATCGCCGACCTCAACGACACCCGCATCAAGCGCCAGGGGATTTCGCTCTCCGGCGGCGATCCGCTGCATCCACAGAACGTCGCGGAGATCTTAAAGCTGGTTCAGCGCGTGCGCGCCGAATGCCCCGGCAAAGATATCTGGGTCTGGACCGGCTATAAGCTGGAAGAGCTGAATGAGGCGCAGATGCAGGTGGTGAACCTGATCAACGTGCTGGTCGACGGTAAGTTTGTGCAGGATTTAAAAGACCCGGCGCTGATCTGGCGCGGCAGCAGCAACCAGGTCGTGCATCATTTGCGATAGCGTTTAGAGCCGTTTATTCGCCTGATGATAAACGGCCGCTTTCTCTCTTTTGCCAATGGCAATAACGTAAACCACCACCACACTATCTCGTACTTGATACACCAGCCGATAACCTGACGCCTTAAGCTTGATTTTGTCGCAATCCGGCAAATCGCTCAGCCTGGCCGACTCAATTCGCGGATTCTGCACAATCTGCTGGAGCTTATTTTTGAACTGTTTTTTGACCGTCTCGCCAAGCTTCTGCCATTCGCGCCAGGCTCGTGGATCAAACTCCAGTTCATAGGTCATCCAGACTCACCTTAACCCCCGGCCGTGGGTTTTCCAGCCGCTCGCGAACGGTGCGTAACAACGCCGCTTCGCCATCGCTGATGGTCATACTTTTCACCGGCATGCGGCCATTTTCCGCAATGTATTGAAACAGCAGGCGTACCGCCTCCGTTGGCGTCATATCGAGTTTCTCCAGCACGGCATAAGCCTCTTTTTTGAGTTTATCATCCAGTCGAACGTTGAGCGTGGCCATTATGCCTCCAGAAAGGGATATTTTGTAATGCATTATAGCATTACATTTGAATTACACTCGAATCTGGAAAACGCCTCTCAAAACCGGCTGACGCATTCCATCGCCACCGTTTTAAACTCATCGAAGCTGCGGGTCGTGGCGAGGCGGCTCATGGCGCGCTCGCGCAGGAAAGTCACGAAAATATCGTAGATCGCCATCGCCTCTTCATACTCGCGCTTGCTGATAGCGAGCAGGAAGATGATATGGGCGGTTTCGTCCCCCCAGGCGATGCCCTGCGGGGCAATAACGGTATAGACCACCGTCTTTTTCGCCAGCAGACCCAGGGAGTGCGGCAGCGCAATACCGTCGCCGAGCATGGTGCTGACGATCGCTTCACGCTCCACCACCGAAGCATGAAACTCCGCATCGACGAAGCCTTCCTCCAGCAGCTGCTGACACAGTCCGGCAAACAGCGTTTGCTGATCCATCGGCGTGTCGATCACCCGGAAATGGGCGGCATCGAAGTACTTATTCAGCATCCACGGACGGGTGCGGTCCACCAGCACCAGCTTGCCGATCTGATCCAGTTGATAGTCAGTGGGGAACGGCGCGATGGTCACTACCGGCTTGTCTTTTTCGCTGATCCGCACCGTGGAGATAACAAAATCCGCCTCGATCGCGTCCCGCTGTTCGTACTCGCGCTGGGAAATAGTGGCGGCGATCTCCAGCTGCGGATATTTGCGCTGCAGGATCGCCTCAATCATCCGCACCATCGCATTGCTGGTATCACACACCAGCAGCACCTGCGGCTGACGCTGGTAGCCGATGTTGTAGTGGCGCTCCAGCCCGACGCCGATATGCAGCACCAGAAAACCGATTTCGTTTTCGCTAATGGTATAAGGCGTGTATTTGCCCCAGCTGGAGACCGCGGCGAGGGTCATATCCCAGGCCATCGGGTAGTGCTGTTTGATGTTATCCAGCAGCGGATTGGGGATCATGATCTGGTAGCGTACGCGGGTGATCATGGTCTTTATGTGGGTCAGCAGATCGGCGTGCAGCTGGGCATCGTCCAGCAGATTGTAGTTATACTGGCTGTTGATGTAGCGCAGGATGTAGTTGACCAGCGCTTCGTCATCGTCGGCGCTGATGGTTTCCGGGTCCACGTCCTGTACCTGACGGGCGGCGATATGCACGCACAGCCACTCTTCTTCCGCGGGTGATAAAGGTTTACCGGCCAGCCGCTGCAGTTCGCCCGCCAGATCGCGCGCGGCATCACGGACGTTCTGCGCCACATCTTCAGCACTGAAATCCGCCAGCGGGTAGCCTTCGCTGACGCGGCGCACCACCACCGCCCCGTACAGGCAGATAAAGCGCTCGCCGACGTCGGTGAGGCGAATATGGTGCCGGGTGAGCGTCTCCTGCAGCACGGGCTCCAGCAGCGCTGGCACCTCCGCGGCAAAGGCCTCGGCGCCGATCGGCGGCGCGATACCGCCCTGCTGGGCCAGCTCCCACAGCAGGTCGGTGAGGCAGGCGCGAACCGATACCTCGCTGCCAAACAGCTTCATACCGTGGCGCGGGCGGGTTTCAAGGGTGAGCTGATAGCGCTGGAAGCGCTCGCGCACCTCGACCATATCGTTCTGCAGCGTGGCGCGGCTGACGAACCACTCATCCGCCAGGTCTTCCAGCTTGATGGAGAACGCCGACGTCAGAAAACGCACCAGCAGAAACGTGATGCGATCCTGGGCGGTACGCGGGACATGCTGCGCCTTCGGCGACGCCTCCTCCAGTGTCTGAAAGCTCGCCGGGTTATCAATTTTCAGCTGATAACCGCTGCCGCGGTTGAGGATAAACTGCGCGCCATACTGCGCCAGTAGCGCATTCAGGGCGGTAATATCGGCGCGCACGGTACGGGTGGAAACCGACAGGCGTTGCGCCAGCTCATCCTGCGGCAGCGTTTCATTCCGCAGCAGGGTGAAGAGTTGCGCTAAGCGTTGGTTGGGAAATCGCATGTCAGTTCCTTGTGGTTACGGCTCAGGGTTGGGCGGATATCACCATCTGCGATGGGCTGCCGACCGGCGTGTAGTCTGAGACAAAGGTCAATTTGCCATCCTTCGGCGCCACGCTGAAGCGGGTAATATTATCGCTACGCTGGTTCATGACGTACAGCCACTGCCCCTGAGTATCCAGGGTCAGCGTGCGGGGGTAATCTCCGCGCGTCCAGATATCCTCCTGGTGGCTCAGGCGGCCATCGGCCTGCACCGTAAAGTGGGCGATGCTGTTATGCAGACGGTTGGCGACGTACAGCTGTTTGCCGTCGTTGCTCAGCGCCAGACCGGCGGCAAAGCTGGTGCCCTTATACTCTTTCGGCAGCGCGGAGACGGTTTTGCCTTCGCGCAGCAGGCCGCTTTGCTTATCCAGATGATAGAAGGTCAGCGTCGACGCTTCTTCGTTAATCAGCCACAGGCCGTCGCCCTTTGGCGTAAAGACGAAGTGGCGCGGGCCGGCGCCCGGCGACGAAGCGGCGATAAACGGCGGATCGTTCGGCGTCAGCTTGCCGCTGGCGCTATCCAGCCGGTACTGATAGATCCGATCCAGCCCCAGATCGGTAGAGTAAACGTATTTTCCGCTGGGATCGGCGGCGATCATATGGGCGTGCGGGCCATTGTGATCGCTGATGGCGAAACTGCCCTCGACGGCCGCCGCCGGGCGTTCGGCCCCTGCCGGGCCTTCATCCTGATGCCTGTCCACCGCCTCACCCAGGCTACCGTCTTCTTTCACCGGTAGCACGGCGATGCTGCCGCTGACGTAGTTGGCCACCAGCAGCTGTTTACCGTTCGGCGTCAGGGAGAGATAAACCGGCCCGGCGCCGCCGGAGGCGACCTGATTGAGTGCGGTCAGCTCGCCGTTCTTCTCAATGCGCCACGCCTGCACCACGCCTTTCTCCACCTCGCTGGCGGCATACAGCGTCTTGCCATCGCGCGAGACGGTCAGCTGCGCGGCGTTCGGCAACGAGCTCACCAGCGTCCTGTCACGTAGCGCGCCGGTTTGGCTATCAACGGTAAAGCGGTACAGACCTTCGCCATTGGGATTATAGGTGCCTACCCAGGCATAGTGAGTTTGCGCGGCGGCGGCGGCGGCAAACAGGGACAGTGAAGCGACAAGCAGATGACGAGCGACAGGCATAGCAACTCCTTGATGGTTCAGTGGGATAAGCTGCCCCTCACCCTTTGAGGGTGAGGGGCAAGGGCACTACTTCACTAACTGTTTGGTCATCTCCAGCAGCTGGCGAACATCGGCCGGGCGGGTGTTGCCGCTGGCCTTATCGATAATCGAGCTGTAGATATGCGGGATGATTTTGCTCACCCCGGCATCGAGGGCGATCTTGAGGATCTCGCTGTAGTTTTCCAGATCGATACCGCCGGTCGGCTCCAGCCAGAAATCGTGCGCGGCGCAGGCTTTGGCCACCGCCTCGAACTCGTCGCGGTGCTTCAGGCCGCCCATCGGGAAGTATTTGATGGAGCTGCCGCCCATATCTTTTAACAGCGCGATGGCGGTTTCCAGCGGCACAATCCCATCCGCCGCGCCGCTGCTCAGCGGGCCGGTGGAGATCTTCACCATACCCGGGGTGCCGGTGGGCGAGACCAGGCCGTTGACCACCGTCTCGTTCTGCCCGAGCAGCGCGCGGCTGGTGGCCACGCCGGTGAAGACCTGATTGACGTGCTGCGGCTGCACCTGGCGCGAAATCTCGCTCACCATCGCCGACTGATTCGGATCCCCTGCGCCCAGCCCGACGGAGAGGGCGTTATCAATCAGCTTCGCGTAGTCGCGCATATCGGCCACCGCGCTGGCGACGTCCGGGTAGTTTTTGGAGAGCACGCCGACCAGGACATGACCTTCCGCCGCGTCGTAGATTTCCCGGGCGTTGTCTTTACTACCCGCCAGGACGTTCAGGCACACGCGGTCACGGTAAAAGTTTGGGGTCAGTTTCATGCTTGTTTTTCCTTGTTCAGAACTTCCGCGATACGGCGGGCGACTACCGCCAGCTGCTGGGCGTCAACGCTGCGGACATCGGCTTCGATAATGCCTTCATTCGCTTTATAGCCGCGGAAGTAGATGGCGTATTCGCCCTGCTTCAGCGCGTTAACCAGATCGCCGGTCTTCACGCCGGTCACCGCTTCGTCGAATTTGATTTCGGCGCGGGCGATATCGCGGCCGGCGCTGTCCCATACCACGCGGGCAGTGACGCCGTTGAGGATATTGAGCTGTTCGATAAACGGCGTCATCTTCGCCACCATCTCTTCACCGCTCTCTTTGCTTGCCGTCAGGTAGTGTTCAATGGCGCAGGTCAGGCCGAGGATCCCCTCTTTACCCACTTTCATCGCCCGGCCAATCCCCATCGACTGGCGTTTAACCCACTCGACGTACTGCGTTTTGCCGATCACCAGCCCGCTGGTCGGCCCTTCAATCGCTTTCGCGCCGCTGTAGATCACCAGGTCGGCGCCCATGCGGTAGTAGCCCTGCAGATCTTCCTCCGCCGCCGCGTCGACGATCAGCGGTAAATGATGCTGACGCGCCACTTCCGCGGCCTGCGCCACGTTGAGCATGCTTTTCTGCACGCAGTGGTGGGATTTGATGTAGAGGATCGCCGCGGTGCGCGGGGTGATCGCCGCCGCCAGCTGTTCGGCAGAGCATTCGTTGGCGTAGCCCGCTTCCACCAGCCTGCCGCCGCCCAGCGCCACCATGGTGCCGACCGGCGCGCCGAAGTTGACGTTGTGGCCCTTCGGCAGGACGATTTCGTTATGCTCTATCGGCGTGACGTGCAGGTTCTCCAGCAGCCAGTCGCTGTCTTTCACCAGCACCGCCGCCACCGACTGGGCAATCCCTGCCGAGGCGCAGGAGACCACGGTCGCCCCTTCCACGTCCAACAGCCTGGCGATGTACTCGCCGGTTTTATTCACCAGATCTTTCATTTCAAAGTACTGGTTCATGCCGGCCATCGCGGCGTCCACCACTTCCGGACGCGGCGTGGAAACGCCCAGCGCCGTCATCCGGCCGGAAGTGTTAATAACTTGTTTTAAATGGTATTTTTCAAAAATCGAAGGCATGTTCCGCGCTCCCTTGTTCGGTCAGATAGCCTTTGCCCGCGCGGATCGCGGCCAGCGGCACCAGAATGTTGTCTGCCTGGAGGCTCTCTTTTTCGGCATCCACCAGCAGCGTTGGCTGGCGCTCCAGGCGAAATAGCGTTAGATCGGCGTCGAAACCCACTTCCAGCCGCCCTTTACGCGACAGGCGCAGCCCCTCGGCGGCGCTGACGGTCACGCAGTCAATCACCTGCGGCAGGGTCATGCCGATAGCGAGGAATTTCGACATCACCAGCGCCAGCGAACGTACCGGGCCGTCGATGCGGTTGCGGCAGTAAATATCCGAGCTGATGGTGTGCGGCAGAATGCCCAGCGCAATCGCCCGGCGCGCCACTTCAAAGCTGAAGCTGGCGGTACCGTGGCCGACGTCAAGGCGCACGCCGCGGTGCAGGGCGCGGGTAATCGAACTGCGCAGTTCGCCGGCAGGATTCAGAATGCGGTTCGGCTTGCCGTTATAGCAGTGGGTAATGATGTCGCCGCGACTCAACAGCTCGGCAATTTCATCGAGGTTCGGCGGATTATTGCCGATGTGTACCATCAGCGGCAGATCGCCGTTTTCCTGCTGCATAGTCTTGGCGCGCGCCAGCGGCGTAATGCCGTTTTCCCCCACCACGCTGCTGCTCATCCGCGCCTTCAGGCCGACGATAAAGTCGGGATGGCGCTGCACCGCCTGCTTCACCGCCTCGGCGTCGATATTGGCCATAATGGCCAGTTCGTTCTGGGCAATCAGCCCGACGCGGGAAATATTGAGCAGGACATAGACTTCCGTCACCGCTTTGCGGGTTAACTGGTAGAAGTCGTCCACATCGTCGGCGCCGGTGCTGCCAGCATCAATCACGGTGGTGACGCCGGTGGCGATGCCGACGCTGTCCGGCTCATCGTGATATATCGGCGAATTCGGGTAGCAGTGAACGTGGGAGTCAATCCAGCCGGCGCTGACGTAGCTGTTGCCCTGCAGATCGATGGTTTTACGGGAGGGCGCGCTAATCTCGCCCAGCGCCGCGATTTTCCCGTCCTGAATGGCGATATCAGTCAGGGTATCGTCGACGAGGCGCGCGCGGCGCAGGAGTAAATCAAACATAGCTATCTCCTGATGAAAGAGTGAATCTGTTGCCGGATGGCGGCGTACCGCCTTATCCGGCCTACACATCGCGCTGACCTGTAGGCCCGATAAGCGCCGCGCCATCGGGCGATTAGCTAATCGCCACCGGGAAGATCGAGCCAAGGATCATCGCGCCGAGGATGGCGCCACCGGTGATCGGTTTCTGCCAGATGTAGAACAGCAGTGCGCCAACCAGCGAGCCGATCCCGATAGGAATCGAGGCGGTCATTGCGCTGAGGATAATCAACGGCCCCAGGAAGCGGCCGGAGGCGTTACCTGCGCCCATCATCACGTCGGCGCCGTAGGTGGAGTCACTCTGGTTGATGGTGAACTTACGCGCCAGAATGATGATGTAGCCCACCGCCAGGCCGAGGATCAGGCCGGTTGCCAGCGAGGCGGCGAAGTTCGCCACCGGGAAGACAAAGCCCGCGCCGAGCAGCAGCGCCGGGACGCCAAGACCGATCCCGGTCTGAATAGCGCCGCCGATATCGAGGATCCCCACCAGCGACCCTTCGATGATGCGGGCGAACAGGAAGCTGGCGCCAAACGCCGCCACCGCGCCGTAAACGCCGGTATCAATCCCCGACTTCAGCATCGCCACGAAGGCGACTTCGTTAAAGGCGCCGATGCCGTACAGGTAGTACATGTGGGTCCCGGCGAAGACGCCGGAGGAGAGCAGGCCAACGAAGATCGGGAACGACCAGTCGGCATACCAAAAACCTTTATTCTGTTCCATTATCAGGCTCCCGTTATTTGCCGCTGAGTGAGTTGTGGATCATGTCCAGCCAGTTCGGCACGGTCAGATGGAAGGATTCGATCATCTTCATGTCGAAGCCGCGGAAGAAGCCGCTGAGGACGAACAGGGCGACAATGGCCACCATCATCACTTTGGTGACCCGGTTCCAGCCGCTCTCTTCAACGCCTTTGCCGATCAGAATACCCAGCACCAGCCCCGGTACGGCGTTGCCCATAATCAGCTGCGCCGCGCCGCCGAAGATGGTCGCCCAGAAGCCTGATTTTTTACCGGCGTCGATCGCCGCCAGCCAGAAGATCACCGGCATCACGGTGTTCACCAGCAGGTTTGCCGCCGGTACCAGTACCTTAACCGCGGTCACCTGCAGCGCTTCCGGTACGGACGAGGCGGTAAGGTTGAGGAAGGCGACGACAATCATGCCGATGATGCCGCAGGAGATGGCCATTTTTTTCGGATCGTGCAGCGTTTCGCCGACGTTACGATTTTTCAGCATCAGCGCCGCCGCGCCCCAGTTGGGGATAATGCGGTGGTCAACATCCTGGGTGAAGGAGCCTGCAGCAACGGAAGAGGCCCAGGCGTTAAAGAAGAAACCGAGGCCAAAGGAGAAGTGGGAAGCCGGATCGCCCTCACAGGAGTTCAGCTCGCCCAGGGTTCGAAACGCCCCCATCCCCTGGGTGGTAGGGGCATGAAACATGCGTGCCGCTCCGGCGCCCACGCCGACGCCGACCAGGCCGCCGATGATAAGCGATTTTATTAAAATTATCAGGAACATAGTCAGACCCTTTGCTAACAATCAGGTTTGCGTGACGAAATCCACTTTATCGAGATCGATGGCGGTCACGTTGACGGTGACGTCCAGCTCCACGCTGTAGGTCCGTCGTTCACGGCGCAAAAAGAAAAACAGGAAGGCCTCTTTTCGTACCGCTTCGCGCGCATGAACAACCGTCACGTCCTGTGGCTCAATACGCAGCAGAATGTGCGATGAGGTTTTCATCACCGCAGCCTGCACATGGTTCAGGGCATCGGCGAAGGCCCGTGATTTGCTTTCGCCTTTGCCGGCAACCCTCACCGTGGTGGTGAATTGCTCTTTCATACTTATGCGCCGTATTTCTTTTTCCAGGCTTCTACCAGGCGCTCACCCAGCTCTTCTTTATCCATAAAGCCGAAGCCCAGCACGTTGCAGCCTTCGTTGATGGCGGTGACGCCCTCTTCAACAGAACGCATGCCGTATTTCGCTTTGTAGCCGTATTTGGTCTGGGCGGTGATGGCGCCGGCGCCGCCGCTGCCGCAGAAGGAGATGCCGAAGGTGGCGTTTTCCGCTTTCATCATGTCACCAAGCTTCATGTCGGCAGCAACGCCAGGGACGACCACTGCGCGTGCGCCGGCTTTCTCTGCGCCTGCGGCGACCTTTTGGCCTTTACCCAGACGGTCGCCAATAACTACGGTGATTTGTTCCATGTTTTGCTCCTTACAGGTTTTCTTTTGCGACTTCGAAGTGGACGGAGAGCAGCCAGGCCTCTTCATCGGGCAGGTTGCCGAACTGCGCGACCACTTCGCGGGCCAACGTCATTGAATCTGGTGAAATCTCTTCGAACAGGCTGGCATCCACTTCCGGCAGCGGTTCGCCGCTGATTGACCGGTGGGCCATCGCCCGCACGTGGGAAGTCAGCATTTGCTCCTGAACGTCGTTAGGGACGATGCCGTGACGGCTTAACAGGGCAAAAACCTGCTGCAGCATCTTGTCAGCCAGGCGTTCGGTCTGCGCTGCCTGCTCCCCTACGTCGTGTATTACCGCTCCGTTATTCACTTCTGATACCCCGCTGATGTCTCTGGGAATCAAAGTAGCGCCGGGGGGTGGGAGTTTGTAGCGAGTTGTTTTCCACTTCGAAGTGGAAAGGGAGACGGCAGGCGTGATCGACACCACATATTCACTGGAAAAATGAAAAAACAGCAATTATGGCGTGAGACGTATCACAACAATGCGCGCGAATGAGCCGCCCGCGGCTGCGGAAAGGGCGGAAAAAGAAAAGGGAAAAATGTGATACAGGTAGGTTTTCAGGCGGGAGACATCGGCTGATGCCTCCCGAAAAGAACAGTTAGCGGTACTTCTTATGGTAGGTGTTGCGGGTGGTTTTAAACTCCTCCGCGGCGGCCTGCGCCTCTTTCACCTTGCCTTCATTCGCCAGCTTCAGCGCGCCGTCGATCTGGCCGATCAGAATATCCAGACCGTGACGGTAATCTTTCATCTCAGCGCTGTCGGCCGCTTTGCCTTCCAGCTTCGGCGGGGTCTCTTTCTGGGCATCAACCGCGGCGGTACGCATCTTATTCAGCGCCGCTTTCAGCTCGCCGGCGTCAGAGGTTTTCTGTACCACTTGCAGGTTTTCTGCCAGAGTGTCCATGTCTTCGCCCAGGTCGGCGAAGGCCGACGCTGAACCGAGCGCAAAAGCAGAGACAGCCAGCATCGCTAACAGTTTTTTACGCATTGCTCACTTCCTTTTTATTATTTAAGCAAACAGGTGTTATTGTCCGGCGATTTTCATCTCCGGCAGCAGCACAGAACCACACTGAATGTTGCTGCGCGTTTCAATATCATCGCCAATGGTCACGATATTACGCCACATTTCTTTCAGATTTCCTGCAATGGTGATCTCACTGACAGGATATTGAATTTCGCCATTTTCTACCCAGAAGCCGGATGCGCCGCGTGAGTAGTCGCCAGTGACGCCACTGACACCCTGCCCCATCAGTTCGGTAACCACAAGACCGGTGCCCATCTCTTTAAGCATCTTTGCAAAACTCAGGCCGCGGCCGTTGATGCGCCAGTTATGGATGCCCCCGGCGTGGCCGGTGCTTTTCATCCCCAGCTTGCGGGCGGAGTAGTTGGTCAGCAGCCACTGGGTCAGCACGCCGTCTTTGACGATATCGCGACGCTCGGTGCGCACGCCTTCGCTGTCGAACGGCGTGGAGGCCAGTCCTTTACGCAGGTGCGGATGCTCTTCAATGGTCAGCCACTCCGGCAAAATTTGTTTGCCCAGCGAATCGAGCAGGAAGGTGGATTTGCGGTATACCGAACCACCGGCAATCGCTCCGACCAGGTGGCCAAACAGCCCGGTCGCCACTTCATTGGCGAAAATCACCGGCGCCTTCATGGTCGACAGCTTACGCGGCGCCAGGCGCGACAGGGTGCGGCGGGCGCACTCTTCCCCGACCCATTCCGGGGACTGCAGATCCTCGATCGCCCGGCCAATGGTATAGGCGTAGTCGCGTTCCATATCGCCGTCATCTTCCGCAATGACGCAGCTGGAAAGGGAGTGGCGAGTCGAACAGTAGCTCTGCAGCATGCCATGGCTGTTGCCGAACACTTTGATGCCGTAGTGGCTGTTAAAGCTGCCGCCTTCGGTGTTGGTGATGCGTTTATCGGCCTTCAGCGCCGCTTGCTCCGCGCGGGCGGCCAGTTCAATGGCGTCGTCCGGGGAGACCTCCGCCGGGTGGAACAGGTCCAGATCCGGAGCGTCAAAGGCCAGCAGCTCTTTATCGGCCACACCGGCAAACGGGTCCGGGGAGGTATAGCGCGCGATATCCAACGCCGCCTGCACGGTACGGGCGATGGCGTCCGGGCTGAGATCGGTGGAAGAGGCGCTGCCCTTGCGGTTCTGGTGGTAAACCGTGATGCCTAACGCCCCATCGCTATTGAATTCTACATTCTCCACTTCGCCATAGCGGGTGCTGACGCCGATGCCTGTCGTTTTGCTGACGGAGACTTCTGCGCCATCGGATTTACCTGCCGCCAGTTCCAGCGCCGTGGTCACGGCCTCTTCCAGCGTCTTACGTTGCTGGGCAACTTGAGAGATCACTTTCATTGCTAATGCCATAATGTAAGAAGGAGTTAACTGAAGTCTAACAGAGAACCGTTTTTCAGTGCGCGCCTTAACTGGTAACATTAGCCTCTTTTTTTAAGGAGCCTGAGATGACAAAGCAGCCCGAAGACTGGCTCGACGACGTTCCCGGTGATGATATCGAGGATGAAGACGATGAAATTATCTGGGTCAGTAAGAGTGAAATTAAGCGCGACGCTGAAGAACTGAAGCGTCTTGGCGCTGAACTCGTTGACCTGGGGAAAAACGCGCTGGATAAAATTCCGCTGGATACTGACCTGCGCGACGCCATCGAACTCGCCCAGCGAATCAAAAAAGAGGGTCGCCGCCGCCAGCTGCAGCTTATCGGTAAGATGCTGCGCAATCGCGATGTCGATCCGATTCGTCAGGCGCTGGATAAGCTAAAAAACCGCCACAACCAGCAGGTTGCGCTGTTCCACAAGCTGGAGCAGATTCGTGACCGACTGATTGACGACGGGGATGACGCCGTAGCTGAAGTGCTGAACCTGTGGCCAGATGCTGACCGTCAGCAGCTGCGTTCCCTGATCCGCAATGCGAAGAAAGAGAAAGAAGGCAACAAACCGCCGAAATCCGCGCGCCTGATCTTCCAGTATCTGCGCGAACTGGCGGAAAACGAAGGCTAATTCCCGTCGCTTTTGCCGCACAAGTCACCCGGATGGCGGCGCGCTGCGCCTTATCCGGGCTACTCCGCTTTTTCTGGGGGTGGCTACGCCTTATCCGGCCTACGGAAGGCTGCTGAACCTGAGTTATCAAACAGTTGCTCAACTCCGCAGGCCCGCGCAAGCGCCGCGCCGCCGGGCAGGCTGTATCCAACGCCGTTCCCGTCGTTGTGCCGGATGGCGGCTACGCCTTATCCGGCCTACGGAAGGCTGCTGAACCTGAGTTATCAAACAGTTGCTCAACTCTGTAGGCCCGCGCAAGCGCAGCGCCGCCGGGCAGGCTGTATCCAACGCTATTCCCCTCGTTTTGCCGGATGGCGGCTACGCCTTATCCGGCCTACGGAAGGCTGCTGAACCTGAGTTATCAAACAGTTGCTCAACTCTGTAGGCCCGCGCAAGCGCAGCGCCGCCGGGCAGGCTGTATCCAACGCTATTCCCCTCGTTTTGCCGGATGGCGGCTACGCCTTATCCGGCCTACGGAAGGCTGCTGAACCTGAGTTATCAAACAGTTGTTCAACTCCGCAGGCCCGCGCAAGCGCCTCGCCGCGCCGTCGGGCAGGCTGTATCCGGCGCGTTCCCGTCGTTGTGCCGGATGGCGGCTACGCCTTATCCGGCCCACCTTCCCCTTCTTCAACGCAAGCATCGCGCCAGCAGGGGGTTCCCGCTGCATCTCCTGAGTCCCCCTAATCCGCACAACGATACTTTTGTTTATTGCCTCAACACCGCTGAATCGTTAAAGCTAAAAGCAATGCAGATCACATATTGTGGTGATAATTAATCAAGTCTTAGCACAATAATACGACACTTATCGCATTTAACATCTTCAAAACGGCCACTTTCTCACCAGGTGAGGCGCTTCACATTTTAATCACCCCCATGCCGGTAGATTTCACACGTCAATGACACAATCGATTCAGCAAAAAGGGAATAAAAATGAAAAAGACATTGGTTCTGACGGCTATCGCTCTGCTGGTTTCTGGCTCCGCCGCGGCAAAAACATGGGTGCTGACGAGTGCTGAAGAGGGCATGGATAAAGGAAACTGGCAGATCAGCAGCGATCAGCTGAAGGTGAAAGACCATACGTTCAGCATTGAGCAGAAAGTCCTGCACGGCGGCAAGCAGGAAGGCAGCAAAATCCTCACCATTCGCAGTAAAGACGGCCTGACTATCACCCTCAGCCCGACGCGCGGCATGAACTTGCTGCGAGTGGAAGGCTTCGGCAGCCGGATGGGTTGGGATTCGCCGGTCAAAGAGGTTGTTAACCCGGCGTTTATCAACCTGGAGAGTCGCAACGGGCTCGGCTGGCTGGAAGGGTTCAACGAGATGATGGTCCGCTGCGGCTATGAGTGGACCGGCCATCCGGTGACCGCGGACGGGCAAATTTATACCCTGCACGGCAAGGCAGGCAACACGCCGGCCTCTCTGGTGGAGGTTGAGGTGGCCGACAGCGCGCCGTATGAAATTCGCGTCCGCGGGCTGGTGAAAGAGAGCACCTTCAAAAAAGCCGATCTGCAAACCATGACCGAGCTGCGCTATATCCCGGGCAGCAACAGCTTCAGCCTGCACGATGTCTTAACCAATCACGCCGACTATCCGCATGATTACCAGATCATCTACCACAGCAACTTCGGCACCCCGATCCTGGAAGAAGGCGCGCGTTTCCTCGCCCCGATGTCCAGCATCAGCCCGTTCAATGATTACGCTAAGAGCGGATTAAAAACCTGGCAAACCTATCAGGGGCCGACCAAAGACTTTGACGAGATGGTGTTTAATATTCAGCCGCTGGCCGATGAAAATCACCAGACGCTGGCCGCCGTGGTCAACAAAGCGGGCGATAAAGGAGCCTCCATTCAGTTCGACACCCGCCAGCTGCCGGTCCTGACGCTGTGGAAAAACACCGACACCGTCAAACAGGGCTATGTCACCGGTATCGAGCCGGGGACCAGCTACGCCTATCCGGTGACCATTGAACGCGAGCAAAAACGCGTAAAACAGCTGCAGCCGGGCGCCAGCGCGCAGTTTGATCTGACCTACACTCTGCTGCATGACAGTGCCCAGGTGGCCGCCGTCGAGCAGAAAATCGCGCAGATTCAGGGCGACAATAAAGTGGCGGAGAACGACACGCCGATCGCCAAAGAGTAAAAATACCCCAGCCGAACGCCCGGAGCGGTACGCCGCGCCGGGCTACGCCCGCCCCATCACCTCGCGCCCGAGATCCCGGGCAAACTGCTGATACTGTCGCTCATCGATCGGCTGCGGGTAGCTCAGCACCAGCAGCTCATGATCCGCGATGCCCTGATGATAGGTCGGATGACGATGCGCCCAGGGGTTAGCGTGGAATCCCATCGACTGATAAAAGCGCAGCCGTTTATGGGCGATCTCGCTGCTCAGCGGATCGATTTCCAGAATGGTCAGCGGCGCGCGCGTCAGGATCTGCGCCAGCAGCTGTTTACCATAGCCGCGGGAGCGCAGCGTATCGTCGATCGCCAAATGTTCGACATAACAGTAGCCGGCAAACTGCCAGCAGCCGCTGAGGCCGATAAATACGTCCTCATCGAACCACGCCTCCAGCGCGTAGTGCGCGTTGCTCAGCGCCTGACGCTTGGCCTCGCTTTCGCGCTGCTCGTGCCAAGGAAAGGCGCGCGCGTAGAGCGCGTCCAGCATGGCGAAATGGGGCGAGTCGGTAGAAAGTACGCTTTCGCGGGTAAGCATCACACCATCCCTGTTGGTAAAAACAAAACTGCCCTCACGCGGAGGGCAGTGACCGGAGGCGGGACGTTACTCTGTCGCGGCCGCTTTTTGCGCCAGTTTATCCAGCAGCTTTTGATGAATGCCGCCGAAGCCGCCGTTGCTCATCACCAGGATATGGTCGCCAGGATGGGCGGTTTTGACCACCATCTCCGCCAGGGTATCGACGTCGGCGCTCCAATGAGCCGGCTGGACGCAGGCTTCCGCCACTTCCGCCACCTGCCACGGGATATGCTGCGGCTGCAGGAGGAACACCTCATCGGCGCGGCCAAGAGACGGCGCCAGATCGTCCTTGCAGACGCCCATTTTCATGGTGTTAGAGCGCGGCTCCAGCACGGCGAGAATGCGCGCGGTGCCGCCCACTTTGCCGCGCAGCGCCTGCAGCGTAGCGAGGATGGCCGTCGGATGATGAGCGAAATCGTCATACACGGTGACGCCGTTGGCTTCGCCGCGCAGCTCCAGGCGACGGCGGGCGTTGATAAAGCTGCCCAGCGCGTTCGCGGCATCCGCCGGCAGTACCCCGACGTGACGCGCCGCGGCAATGGCCATCAGGCCGTTATGCATATTATGCTCGCCGACCAGCGCCCACTTCACCTCGCCGACCTTTTCACCGTCGAACAGCACTTCCCACTGCGAGGCGTCAGCGTTCAGCTTCTTCGCCTGCCAGTGGCCCTGCTCGCCCACCAGCTCCTGCTCGCTCCAGCAACCCATCGCCATCACCTGCTTCAGGTTGATGTCGTTCTCCGGCAGGATAATTTTGCCTTTGCCCGGCACGATGCGCACCAGATGGTGGAACTGCTTCTGAATCGCCTTCAGGTCGTCAAAGATATCCGCGTGGTCGAACTCAAGGTTGTTGAGGATCAGCGTCCGCGGGCAGTAGTGAACAAATTTGGAGCGCTTGTCGAAGAAGGCGCAGTCGTATTCATCCGCTTCAATGACGAAGAAAGGGCTGTCGCCCAGGCGCGCAGAGACGTCAAAATTGCCCGGCACGCCGCCGATCACGAAGCCCGGCTGGTAACCGCAGGCTTCAAGGATCCAGGTCGCCATGCCGGCGGTGGTGGTTTTGCCGTGGGTCCCGGCGACGGCCAGCACCCAGCGATCGCGCAGCACGAAGTCGTGCAGCCACTGTGGACCGGACATATAGGGAATATTGTTTTCCAGCACCGCTTCAACGCACGGGTTGCCGCGAGTCATGGCGTTACCGATGATCACCAGGTCCGGCCGGGGCTCCAGCTGGCTGGGGTCATAGCCCTGAATTAAATCAATCCCCTGGTTTTCCAGCAGGGTGCTCATCGGCGGATAGACGTTAGCATCCGACCCCGTTACCTCATGACCGAGGGAGCGCGCCAGCATGGCCAGGCCCCCCATAAACGTGCCACAGATTCCTAAAATATGAATGCGCATTCGTCATTTCCTTCTCTTATCCGGGGCACATTTTACCCATATCCCGGGCCCTGGCGAAATGCATTTCAGGCGAATCTGTATTTTGCTGGCGCGATTCACCAGTGCGCACTTTTTTGATTCTTTGTTAAGATTGTTGCGTTCGTTTTACTCAACATAAAAATGCAGGGAACGAGTTATGAAAACGTTAGGTGAGTTTATTGTTGAAAAGCAGCACGAGTTCTCCCACGCCACCGGTGAGCTGACTGCTTTGTTGTCAGCAATAAAGCTGGGCGCCAAGATCATCCACCGCGATATCAACAAGGCCGGTCTGGTCGATATCCTGGGTGCCAGCGGTGCTGAAAACGTTCAGGGCGAGGTTCAGCAAAAACTCGATCTGTTCGCTAATGAAAAATTAAAAGCCGCACTGCGAGCACGCGATATTGTTGCCGGGATCGCCTCTGAAGAAGAAGATGAGATTGTCGTCTTCGAAGGGTGTGAACACGCCAAATACGTGGTGCTGATGGACCCTCTGGATGGCTCCTCTAACATCGACGTTAACGTCTCTGTTGGTACGATCTTCTCTATCTACCGCCGCGTGACGCCTGTTGGCACGCCGGTGACAGAAGAAGATTTCCTGCAGCCGGGCAACAAACAGGTGGCAGCGGGCTATGTGGTCTATGGCTCTTCGACGATGCTGGTGTATACCACCGGCTGCGGCGTCCACGCCTTCACCTACGACCCGTCCCTCGGCGTCTTCTGTCTGTGCCAGGAGCGCATGCGCTTCCCGGAGAAGGGCAATACCTACTCCATTAACGAAGGCAACTACATCAAATTCCCGCAGGGCGTGAAGAAGTACATTAAGTACTGCCAGGAAGAGGACAAAGCGACGCAGCGTCCTTATACCTCACGCTATATCGGCTCGCTGGTGGCGGACTTCCACCGCAACCTGCTGAAAGGCGGCATCTACCTCTATCCAAGCACCGCCAGCCACCCGGACGGCAAGCTGCGCCTGCTGTATGAATGCAACCCGATGGCCTTCCTCGCCGAACAGGCGGGCGGTAAGGCCAGCGATGGTAAAGAGCGTATTCTGGATATTGTTCCGGAAAGCCTGCACCAGCGCCGCTCCTTCTTCGTCGGCAACAACCACATGGTGGAAGACGTCGAGAACTTTATTAAGTCGTTCCCGGACGCCTAAGCGCCCTGCCCGCTCCTCCCGCGCCTGCGGGAGGAGCCTCTCTCTTAGCGACTCCCCGCCCCGCTCACCCGCGTGACCGCCGCATTCTGCCGGTTTTCCCACAGCACGGTCAGCCCACGCTGCAGCGCGATAAAGATAAACAGCAAAATGCCGATGGCGATTTTGGTCCACCATGAGCTGAGAGTACCGTCGAAGTTGATGTAGGTCTGAATCAGCCCCTGGATCGCCACCCCGAACAGGGTTCCCAGCACAGTGCCGACGCCGCCGCTAAGCAGCGTGCCGCCGATCACCACCGAGGCAATGGCGTCCAGCTCCACGCCGACGCCCGCCAGCGCATAGCCCGCCTGGGTATAAATGGAAAAGACGATCCCGGCCAGCGTCGCCAGCCCGGTGGAGAGCATATAGATACGGATCGTGGCGCTGCGGGTGGAAATCCCCATTAAATTCGCCGACGTCGCGTTGCCGCCAATGGCATACACCTGGTTGCCGAAGCGGGTGCGGTGGGCGACAAAAATACCGGCCACCACCACCAGCAGCATCAGCAGCCCCATGGCGCTGAGGCGTCCGCCGCCGGGAATGGTCCATGCCAGCCCGGACAGGGTGTCGTACACCGGGTGGTTAATCGGAATCGACTCCTCTGACACCAGATAGCTCACGCCGCGCAGGAAGAACATGCCGGCGAGGGTGATGATAAAGGCCGGGATCTTCAGGGCGTCAATCAGCAGCCCCATAAACGCGCCGAAGGCGCAGCCCATCACCAGCACCAGCGGAAACGCCACCAGCGGTGATATTCCCCAAAAGCCAATCGCTTTGGCGAGAAAGACGCCGGTAAAGGCGATCACCGACCCGACAGACAGATCGATCCCGCCGGAGAGGATCACGAAGGTCATGCCCACGGCGATGATCCCGAGGAAGGCGTTATCCGTCAGGATATTGCAGATCACCCGCGTCGAGGCAAAGCCGGGGAATTGCGTCAGGCAGTAGAGATAGCCCAGCACAAACACCGCGAGGGTGATCATCAACGGTAAATTACGTTTTATCATGGCCGCGTACCCCTTTCAGTAAACCGATAAAGCGCGGCGACTGGACAATCAGTACGCACAGCACCACCACCGCTTTCACCACCTGGTTGAGCTCCGGCGGGAAGCCGGAGAGCAAAATCCCGGTGTTCATTCCCTGGATAATCAGCGCCCCCACCACCGACAGCAGCAGGTTGAAGCGCCCGCCCATCAGCGAAGCGCCGCCGATGACCACCGCCAGAATGGCGTCCAGCTCAAGCCATAGCCCGGCGTTATTGGCATCCGCGCCGCGAATGTCCGCCGCCACGATGATCCCGGCGATCGCCGCGCAGACGCCGCTCAGGACATAGGCCAGCATCACCACGATGCGGGTATTGACGCCGGCGTTTTTCGCCGCGCGGATATTGATCCCTACCGCTTCGATAAACATGCCCAGCGCCGTTTTGCGGGTAAACAGCCAGAACAGCAGCAGGGTCGCGGCGGCGATAATCACCGGCGTCGGAAACAGGAGGAACGATCCGCTGCCGAGCCACGCCAGCGCCGGGGAATCAAAGGTGACGATCTGCCCGGCGGTGATCAACTGCGCCACCCCGCGTCCGGCCACCATCAGGATCAGCGTCGCCACAAAGGGCTGGATCTTAAGGACCGCCACGAGAATGCCGTTCCACAGCCCGGCCAGCGCGCCCGCCGCCAGCGAGGCCAGCAGCACCACCGGCAGGCTGTGACCGGCGACGGTCATCGAGGCGGCCGTCGCGCCGGCTATCGCCATCACCGCCCCTACAGACAGGTCGATGCCGCCGGTGGCGATCACCAGCGTCATGCCGATGGCCAGCAGCGCCACCGGGGCGGCGCGGTTGAGAATATCGATTGGGCTGCCAAACAGGCGGCCATCCTGGAGCACCACCTGATAAAAATGGGGCGCCACCAGGCTGTCGACCAGCAGAACCAGCAGCAGGGCAATGATCTGCGGGGTGCCCTTCGGCCAGGTGAAGCGTCGCTTCTCCGGGCCGGTTTGCGAAAGAGATCGAGGCATCATGGGTTACTCCTTATGCCGCAATTGCGTTCATGATCGCCGGTACAGAGAGCTCGGCGAGCGGGATCTCGGCCACCTGCCGGCGATCGCGCATGATAATGACCCGATCGGCGTAACCCACCAGCTCCTCCAGTTCAGAGGAGATGACCAGCAGCGCCAGGCCATCGGCGCAGAGGGTTTCAATCAGGCGAATGATTTCCGCATGGGCGCCAACGTCGATGCCGCGGGTCGGCTCATCGAGGATCAGGAACTGCGGTTTGGTCAGCAGCCAGCGGGAAAGCAGCACCTTCTGCTGGTTGCCGCCGGAGAGAAACTCGATCGGCTGCTCCGCGCTGGGGGTGCGGATCCCCAGCTGGCGAATAAAGCGCTCGGCGATCTCGTTCTGTTCGCGCCGGGGTATCGGCCGCAGCCAGCCGCGCTGCGCCTGCAGAGCGAGGACGATATTTTCCCGCACCGAGGCGGCGGCGATAATGCCGTCGGTTTTGCGATCCTCCGGACAGAAGCCGATCCCGAGGCAGGAGGCCTGATGCGGAGAACGCAGGGTTTGCGGTTTGCCTTTGATCCACGCCTTCCCGCTGTCCGCCGTTTTAATACCGAAGATCACCTCGGCGGTTTCCGTGCGGCCGGAACCCAACAGGCCGGCGAGGCCAACGATTTCGCCCGGACGCACCTGCAGGTCGAACGGGGCGATGGTGCCTTTTTTACCGTAGCCTTCAAATGCCGCCACCGGCTTATCGCTCAGCAGGGTTCGGCCCGCCCGCTGCAGGGCGTTGTGGTCCAGTTCGCGGCCCAGCATCATTTTCACCAGCTCAATCTGCGGCAGTTCGCGGGTCTCGCGGCAGCCGACGAAGCTGCCGTTGCGCAGCACGGTAATGCGGTCGCTGACCGCATAGACCTGGTCGAGAAAATGGGTGACGAAGATCAGGCTGACGCCGTTATCCCTGAGCTGGCGCATCAGGGTAAACAGCATCTCCACCTCCTGGGTATCGAGGCTGGCGGTGGGCTCGTCGAGGATCAGCACCTTGGCCGACAGGTCGATGGCCCGGCAGATAGCGACGATCTGCTGCATCGCCACTGAAAAGCGGTTCAGCGGCTCGCGCACATCGAGGGAAAAGCCGTAGGAGGCCATCAGCGCCGTCGCCCTGGCCTCCATCTCTTTCCGCCGCAGCAGGCCAAACCGCCGCGGCTCACGGCCGATGAACAGGTTATCCGCCACCGACATATTGGGCAGCAGGTTCACTTCCTGGTAGACAGTGCCGATCCCCAGCTGCTGGGCATGGGCGGTATTTTTCGGGGAAATGGCCTGGCCTTCCAGCCAGATAGTGCCGCGATCGGCATGGTAAACGCCGGTAAGCGCTTTGATCAGCGTCGATTTCCCGGCGCCGTTTTCGCCCAACAGGGCCATGATTTCGCCGCGCCGCAGGCTAAAGTTGACGTTATCCAGCGCCTTAACGCCGGGGAAGAATTTACTGAGTCCTTCGGTGCGAAGGATCTCCTGGTGTGCCTCGGCGCTCATAATCGATATCACCTTCAAATGATGTCAGGTTGCCCCGGCTCGCGCTGTGCTTGCCGGGGTTTCTGGAACGCTGCCTGTTACCCTCTCCGGCTGAGGAGAGGGGCGGGATGAGGGGCTATCCACTCAGTAGCCCATATTTTTCTTCTTCTCTAACTCTTCTTTCGCCGTATCCGGCAGATACAGCGTCGATTTGGTAATGGTCAGCTTCTCCGGCAGGGTGCCGTCTTTTTTGTATTTCTCCAGCGCATCAAACGCCGGGCCGGCCATATTTGGCGTCAGCTCGACGCTGGCGTTGGCTTCGCCGGCGATCATCGCTTTATAGATATCCGGCACGCCGTCGATGGAGCCGGTCAGAATATCTTTGCCCGGCTTCAGGCCAGCTTCTTTAATGGCCTGGATGGCGCCGATGGCCATATCGTCGTTATGAGCGAATACCATGCAGATGTTTTTGCCGTTATTCTCAGCCTTGATAAAGCTCTCCATAACCTCTTTCCCTTTGCTGCGGGTGAAGTCGCCGGACTGAGAGCGGATGATTTTGATATTCGACGCTTTGGCGATGGCGTCAGCGAAGCCTTTCTTACGGTCGATGGCCACGCTGGCCCCGACGGTGCCCTGCAGTTCCACGACGTTACACGGCTTACCGTCGACAGTTTTCACCAGCCAGTCGCCAATCAGCTGACCTTCCAGTACGTTGTTGGCGGTCACGGTGGTCATGTAGAGATCTTTATCTTTCACATCAATAGAACGGTCGAGGAGGAAGACCGGGATTTTGGCCTCTTTCGCCTCTTTCAGTACCGGCTCCCAGCCTGTAGCCACTACCGGCGCAATGAAGATCGCGTCTACCCCCTGGGCGATAAAGGAGCGCACCGCTTTGATCTGGTTTTCCTGTTTTTGCTGACCATCGGCGATCTTCAGCGTGATACCGCGCTTGGCGGCTTCCTCTTTCGCGACGCTGGTTTCTGCCGCACGCCAGCCGGATTCAGAACCGACCTGCGAAAAACCTACGGTTAGCGGGGCAGCTATCGCCATAGACGACATAGCTGCGGAAACTGCTGTGACAAGAAGTAAGCGCTTCCACATAAGGGTATCCTCGTAGGGTTATTGTTGGTTAAAGTCTCACCTGCGGACAAACTATAGACAATCGGTGATGTAACTGAATGCGTTACATCACACTTCAAAAAAGTAAATGAGATGTTAATGACGGCCCCGTTGCCCAGCGGAGAGCCGATAAGGCTTCGCAGGGAGCGCGGCTGTTGCGGTTTATGACGTTTTTTTAAGCGGTTTGATAAATCAATCACATGCAATGAAAACGGTTACATAAATTTATTCATGATGTGGCTATGTTTATGGATTTTCATGCCATTATTGCGCGCAAAATTCAGAGCACTCCACGGCGAGATCGGGAAAAAGAAGCGAAGACATTCGATGTGAGTTGGCTATAATACCGAGCACTTGTTTGCCATACATTTTAAAGGAAACAGACATGAGCTTACTCAACGTACCTGCGGGCAAAGATCTGCCGGAAGACATCTACGTCGTGATCGAGATCCCGGCGAACGCAGATCCTATCAAATACGAAGTCGACAAAGAGAGCGGTGCACTGTTCGTTGACCGTTTCATGTCCACAGCGATGTTCTATCCGTGCAACTACGGCTACATCAACCACACCCTGTCCCTGGACGGCGACCCGGTTGACGTGCTGGTCCCGACCCCGTACCCGCTGCAGCCGGGCTCCGTGATCCGCTGCCGTCCGGTTGGCGTTCTGAAGATGACCGACGAATCCGGTGAAGACGCGAAACTGGTTGCCGTACCGCACACCAAGCTGAGCAAAGAATACGATCACATCAATGATGTGAACGACCTGCCGGAACTGCTGAAAGCCCAGATCACTCACTTCTTTGAGCACTACAAAGATCTGGAAAAAGGCAAATGGGTTAAAGTCGACGGTTGGGACAACGCGGAAGCGGCGAAAGCCGAAATCGTTGCCTCTTTCGAGCGCGCTAAGCAGAAGTAATTCTGTCTCAGGCAGGGTCATCCCTGCCTGATTGCGGCACGGATTGCCGCGATAACACCATGGAGGGTGTCCCGTGAAAAGCGTTCGCTATTTCACTCTTAACTTTTCTGGCTTCACGACCGCCGCCTCTGAAAAACAGGGGTATCTGCGCCTTATCGCCGGCGAGCATGTCTTTTACACCGATAAACGCTATTTTAACGACCCCGCACTTTTTGACCGTCTGAAGATCAATCAGCCCCTGCATCTTGGCGCCCGCCGCCTGGACAACGGCAGTTACTGGATCCACTGGCTCAGCGATGGCGAAACGCACCTTGAGCCCAGTCAACACGTAAAGCGCTGGGCCCGGCCACTGCTGTTTATCAGCCTGCTGACGCTCATCGTCACCCTTATCCCGCTCCTGGTGAGCGCCTCGGAATGGGGTAGGTTCGGCTGCGGCATTATCGCGATACTGGCCTTCATCGCGCTGTTAACCGGGCTCTACGAGCGACTGTTCCACCCGGCGCTAAAACGGCACCCCGCCATGCGCGATCTGCTGGCGAAGATGGCGCTGGCCCGCCGACGCGACGTCTCCTTTTGCCAGCCGCTACCCGCCACGACGCAAGCCCTCCGCCAGTCGGCAATGCCTTTTACGCAAGCCCTGCCGGAACGCTATGCCACTCAGGCAGACATCATCACCGACACCCACTTTAAGAAGTGGTACGCAGGCAATCCAACCCGGGAATATCACGGCCTCGGGATACAATGCGGTTCCCTGCCGCTGGCCTTCTGGTGGCAGGCAGGCTGCGCTAATTTCGCGCTGCATCCGGTATTTTACCGTCGTCAGCCGCCGTTTCTTGCCACCGGCGATCGCATCCTCGCCGTATACGAGCGCGACAGCCGGGCGATCCATGCGCTATACAATGCCAGCGACGGCGCGGCTTATATAAAAAACCATCCGCTCTATCCTGGACGCCGACAGCTGTCGCTGCTCTATTACCTGTTTTACGGCCTCGCGCTGGTGATGTATCTGTTATTTCTCGGAGTAGAACTCGTCAGCGCCCTTCAGTCAGGCCGGCGCGTCTGGTGGCAGGTTCAGGATTCGCTGGACATGCTGTCCTTATTGTTACTCTGTTTTGGCGGGGTACTGGCGGTGCTGGAGCTGATAGGCCCAACGGCCTGGTTATTGTCACACCGGGTGGCTGACTGGCTGAAGCTGCGATCGGCGATGCGGCGTTACCTGCGGGGGGCTGCCCCTCCTACCACGCTCGAGGAGGTCATGTAATGTTTAGCACCCCAACACGACGATTATTATTCCTCGCGCTGACGACGCTGGCTTCCACAGCGTGGCTGGCGAAGGATTATCTTCCGCTCTGGTAAGAGGTAGGCGCAGAAAAAAACAACGCCACCCGAAGGTGGCGCTGTCATGGTTAATACTGGTCGCGATCCAACCAGTTGCCGTTCGCTATCAACGTACAACCCTCAACGGAACGTTGATAGACATACATCCATGCGCTGCCGTAAGGCGTCTGAATCAGGTGGCGCGCATACTCGCCCCCCTTGGTGCGGAGCGCATCCAGTTCGGCCAGCGTCGATGCATCAATACGATAAACTTCACCATGTACTGTGCCTTCGCCGGGCACCGCGCCTGGATAGTGGCCCAGGCTGTACAGCTGATAATCGTCGACACTATGAGCGCCCAGCCACTGGGCGTTGGTCATCCAGTGGCTGTTGCCTTGTTTGCGTCGTAAACTGCCGTAAACAAATATTCGCATTGCTAAAACTCAAACTGATAGAGCAAATCGAGCGCCTGGTCGATGCCAGACACCGCTTCCACATATAGCTTAGGCATCAGGCGATAACGTAAAGTCAGCGTCGCCAGGGAATCGAAGATACCGACCCCGTATTTTACCTGCAGACCCGGCAGTACATAGCCGCTGACCACCACCTGGGAAGAGTCGCCTACCCCTTCGGTGTCCAACGCCAAATTGCTTACGCCAAACGTCTCGCCGATTTTACCCACAACCTGACCACTTTGTGCAACCCCCATACCAATAAGCATTGAGGTCATCGCGGCGCTATCGCTCTGTCCGCTGCTCAAACCCTGGCCGCGCAGCAGATAAGACAGCGCTTCCTGCTGGGACATAACCGGGTCAGAGAAGATCTCCGCTTTCGGCTGATCGGCGGAGCCGGTGACGCGAACGCCGGCGATCACGTCGTCTTCGGTGGCATCCGGGTTACGAATTGCTTCGATATTCAGTAATGGCTGATCCGGCGGACCGGAGAACAGCAGTTCCCCTTTGCGCACAATCAAATCCTGGCCATAGGCGTGGAAGCGGCCGTCCGGAATATTGATCTGCCCGTTGAGTCCCAGCCCCTGCTTGTCCTGCGCCACTTTCAGATCGCCGGTCAGACGCGCTTTCAGACCGAAGGCTTCCAGACGAACGTTGTTGCCGACGTGGATCGTCAGGTTGCTGTTGATCGGGATCCCGGCGCTCTGCTGATTAATCGGCTTGAGGTTTTTGTCGAGCATCACTTCATCAGAAGACACGCCAACCGCGCTCTCCGGCACCTCATTGACCACGATCCGCGCCCAGGGCACATCCACCTTGCCATCGAGGTTGAACAGGCTTGGCGTGGCGGTAAACACCACGTCCGGCGATACATCGAGACGGACCATCGGCGGCACCGTGATCCGCACCCGGCTGCCTTTCGCCGCAATTTGCGCCCGCCAGTTATCGATCTGCGTCCAGTCGGCGTTGCCGCTGAGGGCGATTTGCCCCTGACGGGTGTTCACCGTCCCCTGCAGGGTCGAGCGCGTGCCGTTGAAGTTCATCGCCAGCTGGCTCGGCTGCATATCAAACGGCATAAAGTTGCCGTCGATATCCACCCCGCTTAACTGCATCTGGCCGAACAGCTGCGGACTTTTCACGTTGCCGCCCAGGCGCAGACGGGCGTTGAGCCGTCCCTCCGCCTTTTCACCGCGGGCGAAAATCGGGTTGATCATCGCCAGCGAGAAGTTGCTGATATTGACGTTGCCGCCGAGGTTACGCCGCCCCTGCGGGTCGGTGACCTGCACCTGCCCATCCAGCTGGCCATTGTTGGTCAGGCGGATAAGCCAGCCCAGCTCCGCGCGATTGTTGTGCAGATCGGCGCTGAGGTTCAGCGTATCGAACGCCACCGGCAGCGGGGCGTCATTGACCACCTGGGTCACTTTGACGTTGCGCCCGCTGAGGGTCACTTTACCCTGCGGCAGCCCCTCCTTGGTGGTGTCCCAGCTGACATCGGCATTACCGGTAAAGACGCCGCTGGCCTGGGTCGCCTCCGGCATAAACGGCTTGAGCATCGCCAGGTCGAAGCGGTTGAGATTCACCCGCGCCCGCCCGCTGGCGCCTGCGTCAATGGTCTCAGGCACGCAGAGCTCGGCGTTCGGGTTGGTCCAGCAGTGTGGCCCGATGCTGATTTTCTGCTCCTGGTTGCGGTAGTCCAGCGCGATACTGCGCGTCAGCGCCACCGGCCCCACCGGCGTCTGGAAGCGGGTATCGCTTAGCGCGCCTCTCCAGCGCTCGGCCTGACGATCGAAGCTGCCCGCCAGCGCCAGCTGGCCGGAAACCGGATCGCCCTGCACCCGCAGCCGCAGCTCATGCTGCTTCTCAGTGCCTTTGGCATTGAGCTGCACCAGGCTGATATTCACCCCCGGCTGGCTGATGCGGTCCACCCGTACGTCCAGGTTGCCGCCGATCTGATCGGTGGATTTCACATCCCCTTTGACGTTGACCTGGGCGATGGTCAGCTCCTGCCAGCGCAGCGCCCGGGCGGTGATGTCCGCCAGCAGTTGCGGCGCATCGACAGTGCCGCGCACTTTCACCAGCCCCTTCGCCGTCCCGCCGAGCCCCGGCAGCGCATTATCCAGGTGCGGCGCATCGATGGTGGCGTCGAGATTCAGATCCTTCACCCCCAGCTCGCCTTTGATATCGGCGCTGTTCGGGCCTAACGCCAGATGCAGCCCCGGGATTTTCCACTGCAGATAGCTGTTGCCCTGCAGCGAGCCCGAAACATCCACCTTGTTCTGTTTCACGTTGCCGGTAATTTTCAGCTCCGGCACCGACATCTGCCAGCTGCCGCCGTACAGGCTGCCCTGGGTCTTGATCCTGCCATTGAGCTTCGATGGCCAGTCCGGCACCTCTTTGGCGGTGTTGATGCCGTCGAGGGTCAGCTCGCCGCGCCAGCTGATCGCCTGCTGCCAGTCGAGGAGCGCTTTCAGCTCGGTTTTCCCTTCCAGGGCATTGACCGTCAGCTTGTCGAGATTGATCTGCCGCTCATTGCCTTTGGCGTTGAGGGCGATTTTCGCCGGCGGCAGCGACTGGCCTTTCACCGCGGTGGAGAAGGCCAGCGCATAGTCGGTCATTTTGCCGCTGAACTTCAGCTGGACGTCGTCGGCCTGGAACTGCTTCTCGCCGCTGAACGGCCAGGCGAGCTGCTTACTTTTCAGCTCCATATTGAGCGGCAGCCCGGCCTCCGCCAGCTGCGCGTCCGCCCGCAGCGTGGCCGCGACCGGCCCGCTTAAGTCCACCCCGACCTTAAGCGTTTTACGTATCTCGCCGCCCACCTTCAGCTGCACCTTCTCCCCTTTCATCGGGTCGACGTTCAGCGTTCCGGCGAGGGTGATGTCTACCGGCCAGTTATCCTGTAGCTGGGCGCTGCCCGAAGCGCTGACCTTGCCCTGATCGGAGTCGATGTCGAGGGCGTCGAGCTTCATCTGCCCGTCGATACTGCTGACTTTCAGCAGCAGGTTGTACACGGTGATATCGGTATCGCCGGTCAGGCGCAGCTGCTCGCCGCGGAACGCCTGAATATTGAGGTTCAGCGGCAGGTGCACATCGGTCATTACCGGCAGTACCGGCTGCGAGAAGAGGTCGGTCATCGTCTCGCCGAGCGGTTTCTCCTGCGGTCGCGGGTTGTCGATTTTCGGCTCGACCACCTGCTCCTGCGCCACTTTCGCCACCTTCGGCAGGGCGATCAGCAGCCCCTGCAGCGAGGTCGGCGTCAGGGTCAGGTTTTTCTCCTGCCAGTTCAGGCCGGTGGAAAAATCGCGCACGGAGACCGCGGTATCGTCGATTTTGACGTTGACGTTATGCAGCGCGACGCGGCTGAGGGCGATCGGATAAGGGGTGGAGAGATTCAGCGGCCCGCTGTCCTCTTCCTCGACCGGCGCAGAGGGCGGCATCTTCTTCGTATCGACGGCGACGTAAATATCGCGCAGCGAGATGTCGTTTACGCACAGACTGCTGTCCCACAGACAGCGCAGCCTGACGCTGAGATGAAACTGGCCGGCGGTCACCGCCACGCCGGGCTGCTCATAGCGGACATTATCGAGGGTTAAATCACGCCAGCCGCCGGTCACTTTGCCGATTTCCAGCCCCGGTACCCAGCGATCCGCCGCTTTGAACACCAGATGCAAGCCGGTGGTGGTGCCCACCAGGAACCCGACGGTGCCCAGCAGGAGAACCAACACGATTAATACGCCGAGGCTTATCTTCTTCCATAAACTCATAATTCAGGCCCCAGACCGATGTAAAACTGTAAACCATGCTCTTCTTTGTCGCCGATTGGCCGGGCGATATCCAGCTTGATCGGCCCCACCGGCGACTGCCAGCGCACGCCTACCCCGGCGCCGGTTTTGAAATCACTCTCGCGAATATCGCTGACCGCTTCGCCGCTATCGACAAACACGGCGCCCCACCACTTGCCACTGACGTTGTACTGATATTCCAGCGAGCCGGTGGCCAGCTTCGAGGCCCCGATCAGCTTGCCGTCATCGTCCTTCGGCGAGATGGATTTGTATTTATAGCCGCGAATACTGCGATCGCCCCCGGCGAAAAAACGCAGGTCCGGCGGCACCTTGTCAAAGTTGTCCGCTTCGATCCAGCCCAGGTTGCCACGCACCACAAAGCGGTGGCGGTCATAGAGGGTACGGATCCAGACGTCCTGAGCCTGCATCACGATAAAGTTGATGTCCGAGCCCCACATGGTGTTGGAGTAGTCCACCGAGTAGCGCTGCGAATCGCCCCAGGTAGGCATCAGGCCGCCGCGGGAGCGAGTGCGGTTCACCGAGACCCCGGGGTAAATCAGCATGGTGGTGTTGGTGACGTTCGCCTGGGTAAAGTGGTCCAGGCTCCAGCGCAGGTTAATCGCCCGCTGCCAGCCGCTCGACATCTCCCAGAAACGCGAGACCCCCAGGGTGGTGGAGTCGGCCTGGGTGTCATTGAGATCGGTACGCTTAAAGCCGCCCTGCATCAGATAGTACTGCTCGAGCGGGCTCTTGAGCAGCGGGACTTTATAGGTGAAGTCAAACTGCTGCTCCGGGGCGGAGAGGCTGACGCTGGAGGTCAGGCTGTGGCCATAGGAGTTCATCCACGGTTTTTTCCACGTGGCTTTCACCCGCGGACCGACGTCTGTGGAGTACCCTACCCCGGTTTCCACGGTGTTCTCTTTGCGTGGCGAGACAACGCCCTGCAGAGGCAGCACCTTGGTTTTCCGTGACTTAGCAAAATCAGGCGCCACCACCACCGAACTGAACCACCCGGTCGCCGCCAGGCGGCGGTTTAGCTCAGCCAGGTCCTGCGAGGTGTAGTAGTCGCCCTCTTTAAACGGCACGAGGTTTTGCAGGTATTCATCGCGAATTTGCGATCCGGAGAAGGTGACGTGGCCAAAGCGATAGCGTTCTCCGCTGTCGTAATCGATATCCCAGAACGCCTGATGACGGTCGAGGGAGACCCCAAGCTGGCTTTTATTGAACTCGCTGTCAAAGTAGCCTTTGCGCAGGGCGACGCGGGTCAATGAGCTCTTGAAACCGTCGTAATCGCCGTGGTTGAGCACCGTCCCGATGGCCGGGCGGGTTTTCAACAGCGCCAGATAGTCGCTGTCGGTGCGGGCGCCGCCGCGCAGAATCACCTCGGTTCCGCCAATGCGCACCGGCTCACCCGGGGTCACTTTGGCGATCAGCACCTGACGGCCCCTTTTCGGCGGCGGACGCAGATCAAATTCAATCGTCGGCTCGTAATACCCCAGCGCTTTCAGACCTTCGCGAATGGCGTCATCGACGCGCGCGCGAAAGCGACGATCCGGCGTGACCTCATCACTCTGGATGGTGGAAAGCTGGGCGCGAACGTTTTTCTCCAGCTCTCCGGATAATCCCTCAACCTGCAAACGCACATTCGCTGCGCTGGCGACCCCGCTGACCAGCAAAAGGCTGGTGACACATAACTGGCGGATTTTTAGCACATTTTCTCCTGAATATCCCTGTTTCCCCCTACAGGAAACACTGGCGCCGCTCCACGGCTTAACAAAACCCTAACAACTTAGGGTTGAAAAAGTGGCAATAACCCAAATAATTCTTATGTATTAATCTAGACGTATTACGCGTATTTATTGTGTTAAAAGACACGCTTCGTTACAACCTTAACGACGATTTCTGTATTGAGAGGCCCACCGTGAGTCTATTTGATAAAACGCATCTTGTCGCCCAGGCGGATGCGCTGCCTGGACGCAATACCCCGATGCCAGTGGCGACGCTCCACGCAGTTAACGGCCACTCGATGACCAACGTCCCGGCGGGGATGGAAGTGGCACTGTTCGCCATGGGCTGCTTCTGGGGAGTTGAACGTCTGTTCTGGCAATTGCCGGGGGTTTACAGCACCGCCGCCGGCTACACTGGCGGCTATACGCCCAATCCGACCTATCGCGAAGTGTGCAGCGGCCAGACCGGTCACGCGGAAGCGGTGCGCGTGGTCTACGATCCGCAGGTCATCAGCTATGAGCAGTTATTGCAGGTGTTCTGGGAAAATCACGACCCCGCGCAGGGCATGCGACAGGGTAACGACCTCGGCACCCAGTACCGTTCGGCGATCTATCCGTTGACGCCGGAACAGACGGAAGCGGCAAAGGCCAGCCTCGCGCGCTTCCAGGCGGCGATGAACGACGCGCACGATACCCGTCACATCACCACCGAGATCGCCACCGCCAAACCGTTCTACTATGCCGAGGACGATCACCAGCAGTATCTGTATAAGAACCCGCATGGCTATTGCGGCATTGGCGGCATTGGCGTCTGCCTGCCGCCTCAGGCGTAATTCTGATTTCCGCCTCAACAGCGAGGCGGTTAATGAACGCTCTGGCGGCTTTACATTCCCTTACGCTATACTACCCAGTGTGACAGCCGGTCCAGCGCCTTCGGACCGGTTTTTTATGTATTCCACATTTAAGTTATCAACTTCCCTTCCGAGGATCTGACCTCAACGGTCAGAAAAGATATGTTAAACAGTATTTTAGTAATACTCTGTCTGATAGCCGTCAGTGCGTTTTTTTCGATATCGGAAATCTCACTGGCCGCCTCACGTAAAATCAAACTGAAACTGCTGGCCGATGAAGGCAACGTCAACGCACAGCGGGTGCTGAAGATGCAGGAGAACCCGGGCACCTTCTTTACCGTCGTGCAGATTGGCCTCAACGCCGTCGCCATTCTTGGCGGTATCGTGGGCGACGCGGCTTTCTCACCGGCGTTTCATAGCCTGCTCAGCGGGTATTTGTCACCGGAGCTCTCCGAGCAACTGAGCTTCATCATCTCTTTTACCCTGGTCACCAGCTTGTTCATCCTGTTTGCTGACCTGACTCCGAAACGCATCGGTATGATTGCGCCCGAAACCGTGGCCCTGCGCATCATCAACCCGATGCGCTTCTGCCTGTTAGTCTTCCGCCCGCTGGTGTGGTTGTTTAACGGCATGGCCAACATGATCTTCCGCATCTTCAAACTGCCGATGGTGCGGAAAGACGATATCACCTCCGACGATATCTATGCCGTGGTCGAAGCCGGCGCGCTGGCCGGGGTGCTGCGCAAGCAGGAGCATGAGCTGATTGAGAACGTGTTCGAGCTGGAGTCCCGCACCGTTCCTTCCTCCATGACCCCGCGTGAAAGCGTCATTTGGTTTGATTTGCATGAAGACGAGCAGAGCCTGAAGAATAAAGTGGCCGAACACCCGCACTCGAAGTTCCTCGTCTGTAATGAAGATATCGACCACATTATCGGTTACGTCGATTCCAAAGATCTGCTGAACCGCGTGCTGGCGAACCAGAGCCTGGTGCTGACCGGCGGCGTACAGATCCGCAACACGTTGATCGTCCCGGATACCCTGACCCTGTCCGAAGCGCTGGAAAGCTTCAAAACCGCCGGGGAAGACTTTGCGGTGATCATGAATGAATATGCGCTGGTGGTCGGGATCATCACCCTTAACGACGTGATGACAACTCTGATGGGCGACCTCGTCGGCCAGGGGCTGGAAGAGCAGATCGTCGCCCGCGATGAAAACTCGTGGCTAATCGATGGCGGTACGCCGATTGATGACGTGATGCGCGTGCTGGATATCGACGAGTTTCCGCAGTCCGGGAACTACGAGACCATCGGCGGCTTTATGATGTTTATGCTGCGTAAAATCCCCAAACGCACCGACGCGGTGAAGTTCTCCGGCTATAAGTTCGAGGTCGTGGATATCGATAACTACCGTATCGACCAGTTGCTGGTGACCCGCATCGATAACAAGCCCACGGTGCTGGTGCCCAAGCAGGCGGAAGCGGCGGAAAGCCAGAACGCCTGAGCGTAATCCTTTCTCTCTCTTAAGGGCGGATGATCATCCGCCCTTTTTATTGCCCGAATGTGAAGCGGCTCACGCCCCTCTGCCGATAGCAGATTATTACTGCTCGATAGCGAAACGTTTATGACTCCCCCGTGCGCAAAAAGGTAACGTTGCTCGCGTCTACACGATCATATTCCTGAATAAAGGAAGCGAGGGTTACCATGATAACGTCGAATAAAAATTACTTTATCAGCTGTCTGTTTTTCCTGTTTTTCTTTATAGGCTGGGGATGCTGCTACCCCTATTTATCACTGTGGTTAACGGAAACCATCGGTATTAACTACACGGACGTCGGTCTGGTTTATTCTTTCACCGCCATTGTGGCCGTCTGCGTTCAGCCATTATTCGGTTTTATATCGGATAAGCTGGTGTATCGTAAGAATCTGATGTGGATGCTGGCGATCATTATCACCTTATTCGCTCCATACTGGATCTATGTCTTCGCGCCTCTGTTAAAAATAAATGTGTTCCTTGGCGCGCTGGCTGGCGGCCTCTATATTGGCATGGCCTACGGCGCAGGCTGCGGGATTTGCGAAGCCTACATCGATAAGGTCAGCCGCGCCTCCGGCTTCGAATTTGGTCGGGCGCGGATGTTCGGCGGCATCGGCGCCGCGATCGGCACCTTTGCGGCAGGAAAGCTCTACGGCATCGATCAGAACATGATTTTCTGGCTGGCCAGCGCAGCAGGCGTCTGCCTGCTGGTGATTGTCTGGAAAATGCAGATCAGCACCCATCAAAAGCAGGGGCTGCTGTCCGGCAAAACGTCGCCGGTTACCCTCCGCGATGCCGTCTCGTTGTTAAAAATTAAAAAATTCTGGTTCTTCGCCCTCTATGTCATTGGTGTCGGGGCGGTCTATGAAACCTATGACCAGCAGTTCGCTATCTACTACAGCCATTTCTTTGAGAGTAAAGCCCGGGGTGCAGAAGTCTTCGGTTATTTAACCACGGGTCAGATTTTCCTTGATGCTATCGTGATGTTCTTTGCACCATGGTTTGTGAATAAAATCGGCCCGAAAAATGCGCTGTTATACTGCGGGCTGATTATGAGCTTGCGCATTATCGGTTCCGCGTGGGCTATTGGCCCGGTATCCATCAGCCTGATTAAACTACTCCATGGATTTGAAAGCTCGGTGTTACTCGTCGCGGCGCTTAAATATATTACCGCTAACTTTAACCCCCTGCTTTCCGCGACGGTTTACTTAATTGGCTTCCAGTTTTCAAAAAGCTTTAGCTCTATTTTTCTCTCCACCGGCATCGGCCATATGTACCAGAGCATGGGCTTTACCAGCAGCTATATCGTGCTCGGTAGTATCGCCCTGTGCTTCACGCTCATTTCGTTTATCACGCTGGATAAAGCACGCGTGTTCTCTTCACAACCTGTGCCCGCGAATTAATGTCAGGAGGTAGTCTGCATGTCTCAGTTATTTTATGGCGTGGCGTATTACGATGAATATATGCCGGAAGATCGGCTGGCCAGCGATATCGCCTTAATGCGCGAAACCGGCATTAACGTGGTGCGTATCGCCGAGTCCACATGGAGTACACTGGAGCCCGAAGAGGGCCAGTACAATTTCTACCATATCGACCGGGTGCTCGAGGCGATGCATGAGGCCGGCATTGCGGTCATCGTCGGGACGCCCACCTACGCGGTCCCGGCCTGGCTGGCGGCGAAACATCCCGATATTCTGGTCACCACCGTCGCGGGGCAGCAAAAATATGGTCCGCGGCAGATCATGGATATCGTCAACCCGACCTTTCGCCGCTATGCCGAAAAAATTATCCGCACGCTGATGGCCCATGTGCAACACCATCCGGCGATTATCGGCTGGCAACTGGATAACGAAACCAAGCATTACGACAATATTGGCCGCTATATGCAGGAGGGCTTCGTGCGCAGCCTGCAGGAGAAATATCCAGACCTCCGACAACTGAATCACGATTTCGGTCTGGATTACTGGAGCAACCGCATTGAACGCTGGCAGGATTTTCCGCCGGTGGAAAACACCATCAACGCCAGCCTCGCCTGCGCCTTCTCCCGCTATCAGCGCCAGCAGGTCACCGAGTATCTGGCCTGGCAGGCGGAGATTGTGCGCGAGTACGCCCAACCGCACCAGTTCGTCACCCACAACTTCGATTTTGAATGGCGCGGTTACTCTTACGGCGTGCAGCCGCGGGTCGACCATTTTGCGGCGGCGCAGGCGCTGGATATCGCCGGCGTCGATATCTATCACCCGAGCCAGGCACACCTGACCGGGCGGGAAATCGCCTTTGGCGGCGCCATCACCCGCTCGCTTAAGCCGGGCCAGAACTACTTCGTGCTGGAAACCCAGGCGCAGGGCTTCGCCCAGTGGACTCCCTACCCGGGCCAGCTGCGCCTGCAGGCGTTCAGCCATATCGCCTCCGGCGCCGCCATGGTCTCCTACTGGCACTGGCATTCGATTCATAACGCCTTCGAAACCTACTGGAAGGGGCTGCTCAGCCACGACTTCTCGCGTAACCCGACCTGGCAGGAGGCCACCACTATCGGGGCTGACTTTGCCCGCCTGTCGCCGCAGCTGGCGGAGCTGAAGGCCGAAAACGACGTTGCGCTGCTGATAAGCAATGAGGCAATGGACGCCCTCAATCACTTCCGTCCTGGCGATGCCGAGGGCAACATTTATAACGATATCTTTCGCCGCTTCCACGATGCGCTGTATGACCACAATATCAGCCTCGACATCATCCACGATGTAAACGAGGAAACCTCGCGCTACCGAGTGCTGATCGTTCCCGGCCTGTACGCTGCCGATGATGGCCTGCTGGCGCGGATCAATCACTATATCGCCGAGGGCGGCAGAGCGCTTATCGGCTTTAAATCGGGCTTTAGCGATGAAAACGTCAAGGTACGCCGCAGCGCGCAGCCTGGGATCCTGCGGCAGAGCTGCGGCGTCAGCTACAGCCAGTTCACCCTGCCGGAAGGGGCGACGGTAAGCTCTTGCTGTGCAGAGATTGATTGCCGCAATGACAATCAGGCTGAGCTGTGGATGGAATTGCTGACGCCCGATGATGGGACCCGCACCTTGCTGCGCTATCAGCATCCGGCATGGGGCGAATACGCCGCCGCCACCGAAGCGGATTATGGCCGGGGACGAGCGATGTATGTTGGCTTCCTGCCGCAGAAGGGATTGATTAGCCAGCTGTTTGATGTACTAACCGCCGATATCGCATTGCGCTCGCGCACTTCCGCCTATCGCTTCCCATTAGTGGTCAAAAAAATGCGTAATCGCGCCGGGAAAACCACCCACTTCCTGTTCAATTACTCCGGCGAGACGCTGGAATTTGTCAGCGAGACCGCGGGTAGCGCGCTGCTGAGCGGGGAGACAGTATACGTCGGCCAGCCGTTGCGCCTCAGGGCCTGGGAATTTACTATCATCGAAAGCTAACGACGCGGCGGCGCTCAGGTGGGAGAGAGAATGGAACTGGATATCAATGAGCTACTCAATTTCTCGCCATTGATGAAGACCTTTACCTTCAATGCCTGGGTCGTCGCAGGCTTCACGCCGATTACCCGCGGCTCCACGCTGGACTACTACATTAACCGCCCGCAGGGGATGAAAGGTTACATCATTAATCTGACCCTGCGCGGCCAGGCGCGGGCGAAGGCGGGCGATGGCTTCCTTCTGTGCCGGGAAAACGATCTGCTGCTGTTTCCTCCCGGGGTGCCCCATCACTACGGCAGGGACGAGCACAGCGAGTATTGGGACCATCTCTGGATCTACTTTATCCCCCGCCCCTACTGGATAGACTGGCTAAAGTGGGACCAAACTACTCACGGTATCGGCAAAACAACCATTAACGATCCCGAACAGCTCCAGCAGCTGCGCGATCTGTTCTACGAAGTGATACGCCATCACTCGGCATCCGCGCCGCTGTCGGAAGCGCTGGCGATGAACGCCCTGGAAAGATTGATCCTTCACTGTTTTCAGCGACAGCCCATCAGCAACCGTCACGCCCACGACCCACGGATTAACGCCGTCTGCGACTACCTCAACGCCCATATTGCGCAGGAGGTAAAAATCGAGACCCTGGCGGCGATGGTATTTATCTCCCCTTCACGTCTGGCGCACCTTTTCAAAAATGAACTGGGGCAAACGGTTTATGCATGGCGGGAAACGCAACGCATCAACCGCGCCAGGTGGCTTATTCAGAGCACCTCGCTCCCGCTTAACAAAATTGCTTTATCGGTAGGCTACAGCGATCCGGTCTATTTCACCCGCTTGTTTCGTAAACATAACGGTATTCCACCGGGCGAATATCGCAAACGCTATGCGGAAATGAAGGGCTAAAAACATCAACGGCTCCCATCGGGAGCCGTCTTTTACCTACTACGTACTGCTACGTTTCAGGTTATGCCATCTCAGTTTGCAGACGCAACACCTGACGATTGACTTCGGACATCACTGACAGATGCAGCTTGTCCTTGACCTTCGGGATAAGGATTTTGCCCTTATCAAATTCAAATGCGCCAACGTCCTTGATGTACAACCGTCCACGAAACAGGATCTTCACGTACTTCGCCACTTGCAGCGGATTGTAGCGTTGGAAAATTTTCATTCTTCTCTCCTGCCAGGGTTACGCTCCTGTGGTGCCACAGTTAGCCCACGTATCGGGAGCGCAAATTTTAATGCCCTAAAACTATAGTCCAGAATCTCAGAGGGACCCAGTATGTATAAGTTTATTTACCCTTTGATGACAATAATTCAGAATTTTCGTTTCAGACATACGATGAAGTAAGTATAAGTCGCCGTTTTTCGACTAATTTGTGCGTCAACACGCAAACTGGCATCCTCATTGCGGGTAATCACCACCAATCGCACTTATGATTAAACGAGACCAAGTGGTCGGATCACCTGCACAAAAAATGATTAAGGAAACCGTATGACCCTACGTAGCATACTGGCCGCCTCGTTACTCCTCGTGCCGCTGCTGGCCTCAGCGCATAACTTTGTCGATGGCCAGCGCGTGGCGCCGGTCGGCGTCGCGGATCGGGGCGAATTAATTCTGGATAATGATAAGTTTAGCTATAAAAACTGGAATAGCTCGCAGCTGGCGGGAAAAGTGCGCGTCGTCCAGCACATCGCCGGACGCTCGTCAGCAAAAGAGAAAAATGCCAATCTGATCGAGGCGATTAAAGCGGCGGGCTTCCCGCACGATCGCTATCAGACCACCACCATCGTCAATACCGACGATGCCATCCCGGGCACCGGTATGTTTGTGCGCAACAGTATCGAAAGCAATAAAAAGCTCTTCCCATGGTCGCAATTTATCGTCGACAGCAATGGATTGGTGCGAAAAGCCTGGCAGCTGGACGAGAAGAGCTCGGCGATTGTGGTGCTGGATAAGAGCGGGCGCATCCAGTGGGCCAAAGACGGCGCGCTCACTCAGCAAGAGGTGCAGCAGGTGATCGACCTGCTGCATAAATTGCTTAATAAATAGAGACCCGGAAGCCGGGATTGAGGAAGGATTCACGCGGCGTGTAGTCGAGGGTTTTGCCCTGCCAGTCGTGAACATGCGCCCCGGCGGCGACCGCGACAGCATGGCCGGCGGCGGTGTCCCAGGTGCTGGTCGGCCCGAAGCGCGGATAGAGCTGGGCCTGGCCTTCCGCCACCAGGCAGAACTTCAGCGAGGAGCCGATGGAAGTGGTCTGGTGCTCGCCCAGCTGCTCAAGGTACTCCTGCAGCTCCGGATCGTTGCCATGGGAGCGGCTGATCACCACCAGCGGTGGACGGGCATCGCGGACCTGGATCTGCTTGCGCACGCCGCACTCTTCTTTCCAGGCTTTGCCTTTTTCCGCGCTGTACATCACCTTCATCACCGGCGCATAGACCACGCCCAGCGTCGGCTTGCCGTTTTCAATCAGCGCGATATTAACGGTGAACTCGCCGTTACGCTTAATAAATTCTTTGGTGCCGTCCAGCGGGTCGACCAGCCAGTAGCGCTGCCAGTGCTGGCGCACTTCCCAGGCCGGCGGGTCCTCTTCCGACAGAATGGGAATGGTGGCATCCAGCGCCTGCAGGCCGCTGACAATGACTTTATGCGCCGCGAGATCCGCCGCCGTGACCGGAGAATCATCTTTCTTGCTGGCGACGTTGATCGGTTGGTTTCCATCGTAAACTTCCATGATGGCATCGCCCGCGTTCCGTGCAAGCTGACATACTTGTTCTAACATTCTCCACCTCGTCTGGTTACAGTGGCGTTAACTCGTTGTTTTATTTATATCGCATCACCGCAAGTTCCGCTATCTGTGATAACGATGGCGGTTTCGCTGCCCACTTTTCTGGCAATATTCACATTTCTGTAAGCAACAGAATATAAATACATTTTCTTCTGTGCTATCGCTCATAAAAAAAGGACGCCTCTGATGATTAAGTTTAGCGCAACGCTCCTGGCCACGCTGATCGCCGCCAGCGTCAGCGCCGCAACGGTCGACCTGCGGATCATGGAAACCACCGATCTGCACAGCAATATGATGGACTTTGACTATTACAAAGATGCCGCCACGGAGAAATTCGGCCTGGTGCGTACCGCCACCCTGATCGAACAGGCGCGGGCAGAAGCGAAAAACAGCGTACTGGTAGATAACGGGGATGTGATCCAGGGGAGCCCGCTGGGCGACTACATGGCCGCCAGGGGGCTGAAAGAGGGCGATGTTCATCCAGTGTATAAGGCGATGAACACCCTGAATTATGCCGTCGGCAACCTGGGCAACCATGAATTCAACTACGGCCTCGACTTCCTGCACAAAGCGCTGGCGGGGGCGAAATTCCCTTACGTGAACGCCAATATCATCGATGCCAAAACCGGCAAACCGATGTTCACCCCCTACCTGATTCAGGATACCCCGGTTCAGGACAGCGACGGTCAATCCCACACCCTGCGCATCGGCTATATCGGCTTTGTGCCGCCGCAGATCATGACCTGGGATAAAGCCAATCTTAGCGGCAAAGTGACGGTCAACGACATTACCAAAACCGCGCGCAAATATATCCCGGAGATGCGGGCGAAAGGCGCTGACGTGGTCGTGGTGGTCGCGCACTCCGGCCTCTCCGCCGACCCGTATCAGGCGATGGCCGAGAACTCGGTCTACTACTTAAGCCAGGTGCCCGGCGTTGACGCCATCATGTTCGGCCACGCCCACGCGGTGTTCCCCGGCAAAGACTTCGCCAACATTAAAGGCGCGGATATCGCCAGAGGGACGCTGAACGGCGTGCCGGCGGTAATGCCGGGAATGTGGGGCGATCACCTCGGGGTGGTCGATCTGGTGCTGAACAACGACAGCGGAAAATGGCAGGTGACTCAGAGTAAAGCGGAAGCGCGGCCAATCTACGACGCGGTGGCGAAGAAATCGCTGGCGGCGGAAGACGGCAAGCTGGTGGCGGTGCTGAAAGCCGATCACGACGTCACTCGCGAGTTCGTCAGTCAGCCGATCGGCAAGTCCGCCGACAACATGTACAGCTATCTGGCGCTGGTGCAGGACGACCCGACGGTGCAGGTGGTCAACATGGCGCAAAAAGCCTACGTCGAACACTACATTCAGGGCGACCCGGATCTGGCGAAACTGCCGGTGCTCTCCGCCGCCGCGCCGTTTAAAGTCGGCGGGCGTAAAAACGATCCGGCGAGCTTCGTGGAAGTGGAAAAAGGCCAGCTCACCTTCCGCAACGCCGCCGACCTCTATCTCTACCCGAACACCCTGGTGGTGATGAAGGTCAGCGGGAAGGAGGTCAAGGAGTGGCTGGAGTGCTCGGCCGGGCAGTTTAACCAGATAGACCCGGCCAGCAGCAAGCCGCAGTCGCTGATCAACTGGGACGGCTTCCGCACCTATAACTTCGACGTGATTGACGGGGTGAACTACCAGATCGACGTCAGCCAGCCGGCCCGCTACGACGGCGAGTGCCAGATGATCCATCCGCAGGCAGAGCGCATCAAGGGCCTGACCTTCAATGGCAAACCGGTCGATCCGCAGGCCACTTTCCTGGTCGCCACCAATAACTATCGCGCTTACGGCGGTAAATTCGCCGGCACCGGCGAAAGCCATATCGCCTTTGCCTCACCGGATGAAAACCGTTCGGTGCTGGCGGCGTGGATTGGCGCGCAATCGAAGAAGGATGGCGCGATCCATCCGGCGGCGGATAACAACTGGCGCCTGGCGCCGATCCACAGTAAGACGCCGCTGGATATTCGTTTTGAGACCTCGCCTGGCGACAAAGCCGCGGCGTTTATCAAAGAGAAAGCCCAGTATCCGATGCGCCAGGTGGCCGCCGATGATATCGGCTTCGCCATTTATCAGCTGGATTTGAGTCAGTAATGCCTGTTCCCCGGTGGCGCTGCGCTTACCGGGGCTACAAACCGGAGCTGACGGGTAGCCCGGATAAGGCGCCAGCCGCTATCCGGGTACATCTCCCCGGTGGCGGGGCTACAGGGAGTGATACATTTTCACTCCCCGTGGCTCGCCAGCATCGCGGGCAGATTAACCTCGATCCAGTCCGCCAGGGCGGCCACCTTATCGCTCACCTGCAGACCGAGCGGCGTCAGGCTATATTCAACGTGCGGCGGCACCACCGGATAAGAGACGCGGTCGATAAAACCATCCTGCTCCAGGGCCTGCAGCGACTGCGCCAGCATCTTTTCGCTGACCCCGCCCATTTTGCGCCGCAGATCGCTGAAGCGATGGGTCCCCTCGCGCAGCGCCACCAGAATCAACACGCCCCAGCGGCTGGTGACATGTTTAAGCACATCGCGCGACGGGCACTGTTCCGCAAACAGATTGCCGTTGCGCAGTTTATCGCTCAGCGTCGGTTCGGCCATTTTCATACTTACCTTTTTGTACGTACTTACTAAAAGTTAGTTAAGGTGTTAGCTTACCACAACTGCCAATAAACACGAAGGAGAAGCCCCATGATCGCCCTTACCGGTGCCACCGGCCAGCTTGGCCACTACGTTCTGCAAGACCTGCTTAAAACCGTTCCTGCCAGCCAGATTGTGGCGATTGTCCGCAACCCGGCCAAAGCCCAGGCGCTCAGCCAGCAGGGCGTTGTCGTCCGCCAGGCCGACTATAGCGACGAAGCGGCATTGACCGCCGCGCTGCAGGGTGTGAATAAACTGCTGTTAATCTCCTCCAGCGAAGTCGGCCAGCGTGCCGTACAGCACCGCAACGTCATCAACGCCGCCAAAGCCGCTGGGGTGACATTCATCGCCTATACCAGCCTGCTGCACGCCGACACTTCGCCGCTGGGCCTGGCCGCAGAGCATATTGAAACCGAGCAGATGCTGGCCGACTCTGGCATCGCTTACGCCCTGCTGCGCAATGGCTGGTATACCGAAAACTATCTGGCCAGCGCGCCGCCGGCGCTGGAGCACGGCGTGTTTATCGGCGCCGCCGGCGAAGGTAAAATTGCCTCCGCTACCCGCGCGGATTATGCCGCCGCGGCCGCCCGCGTTATCGCCGGTGAAGGCCATGCAGGGAAAGTTTACGAACTGGCGGGCGATAACGCCTGGACGCTGAGCGACCTGGCTGCCGAGCTGAGCACGCACAGCGGGAAAAACGTGGTCTATCAGAACCTCAGCGAAGCCGACTTCGCCGCCGCGCTGAAAAGCGTCGGCCTGCCGGCGGGTCTGGCGGATATGCTGGCGGACTCCGACGTCGGCGCCTCGAAAGGCGGGCTGTTTGACGACAGCCACACCCTGAGTACATTGATTGGCCGTCCGACCACTTCCCTTGCCGAAAGCGTGAAAGGCATGCTGTAACCGCCCCTCTCAGCTTTTGCGGTTGCGTCCCGGCGGTTCCTCTCTCATATTGAAGAGATCAACCGTCGGGAGGCAGGCATGCAGGGCGTACCACCCCAATTTAGTGATGAAAAAGATCGTGCGCGCTTTCGCCATCTCGAACAGCTTCCCGGGGTGGAGCTTTACCACGCCCATATCTCCCGCTACGCCTTTGAACCCCATACTCACGAAGCCTTCGGCATCGGCGTGATTGAGCAAGGCGCCGAGCGCTTTCGCTACCGTGGCAGCCAGCATATCGCCGCCGCCAACGCTATTGTCACCATGAATCCCGACGAGCTGCACACCGGCGAAGCGGAAACCGCCGACGGCTGGCGCTACCGGATGATTTATCTGGAGCCGGACCGTCTGGAAGCCATCACCGGGGTGCGCAACTGGTGGTTCAGCGAGGTGGTCCGCGAGGATCCCCTGCGGTCCCGGCGGATTGGCCAGCTAATATATGGCCTGTGGCACAGCGACGATGCGCTGGCCCAGCAGGGAATGCTGCTCGACCTCATCGACACCTTCCGCCCTCTGGCCCACCATGCCTCGGCGCAGGGCGAGACAGGACATCGCTTCGACCGCGTGCGCGACTACCTGCACGATAACTATATGCGCCCCATCACCCTCGACGAGCTGGCTCAGGTGGCGGCGCTTAGCCCGTACCACTTTCAGCGCCAGTTTAAAGCCCACTATCATGTGACGCCCCATCAGATGTTGATGGCCATCCGCCTGTGGCGCGCCAAGGCGTTTCTCACCCACGGCATGCCCGCCGCCGAAGTGGCGATAGCCGTCGGCCTTACCGACCAGTCTCACCTGACCCGCGCCTTTACCCAGCGTTACGGCATTACGCCGGTACGCTATCAGAAGCAGGTCGCCAGGCGCTGATGCGCAATCTCATACAATATTCCCGCCCGCTCTCCTTCTACACTGCAGACAACCGTGATGACAATGGATGCAATGATGATTAGTGGTGTGTTGTACGCCCTGCTGGCGGGGCTGATGTGGGGATTAATCTTTGTCGGGCCTTTGCTGGTGCCCGAGTATCCGGCGATGCTCCAGTCGATGGGACGCTATCTGGCGCTGGGTCTGATCGCCCTGCCGCTGGCATGGCTCGGGCGTGCGCGTTTGCGCCAGCTGAGCCGGAACGACTGGTGGACCGCGCTGGGTCTGACGATGATGGGAAATCTTATCTATTACGTCTGTCTGGCCAGCGCCATTCAGCGCACCGGGGCGCCGGTTTCCACCATGATTATCGGCACGCTGCCGGTGGTATTGCCGGTCTTCGCCAATCTGCTCTACAGCCAGCGCGACGGAAAGCTGCCGTGGCGGCGCCTGTTTCCGGCGCTGGTCTGCATCGCCGTCGGCCTGATCTGCGTTAACGTCGCGGAACTGCGCCAGGGGTTGCCTGATTTTAGTCCGTGGCGCTACGGCTCCGGCATTGCGCTGGCGCTGGGGTCGGTGGTCTGCTGGGCCTGGTATGCGCTGCGCAACGCCCGCTGGCTGCGGGAGAATCCGCATCAACCGCCGATGATGTGGGCTACCGCTCAGGCGCTGGTGACGCTTCCGGTTTCGCTGGCCGGTTATCTCGCCGCCTGCGCCTGGCTGCACGGTCAGCAGGCCGGGTTCCCCCTGCCCTTCGGCCCGCGCCCGGCGGTGTTCATTACGCTGATGCTGGCCATCGCGGTGCTCTGCTCATGGGTCGGCGCGCTGTGCTGGAATATTGCCAGTCAACGGTTGCCGACGGTGATCCTCGGGCCGCTTATCGTTTTCGAAACCCTGGCCGGGCTCCTGTATACCTTTCTGCTGCGACAAAGCTTACCGCCGCTGCTGACCCTGAGCGGTATCCTGCTGCTGGTGCTCGGCGTGGTCTCCGCCGTACGCGCCAGGCCGGACAAACCGACGTTGCAACCGCTGACGCACGAAAAAAAGTAGCCGGGCCCTCTTAAGGGGTATTCCCTCGCCATAAAGATGCATTTAAAATGCATCTTATATTCCTGATGACGAGGTAACTGCTATGGCTTTCCGTGACCAACCTTTAGGCGAGCTGGCGCTGACCATCCCGCGCGCCTCCGCCCTGTTCCGTCAATACGATATGGACTACTGCTGCGGCGGCAAACAGACGCTGGCGCGCGCCGCATCGCGTAAAGCGCTGGATGTCGCGGTGATCGAAGCCGAGCTGGCGAAACTGGCCGAGCAGCCCGTCACCCACGACTGGCGCGCGGCGCCTCTTGCGGAGATTATCGATCATATCATCGTTCGCTATCATGATCGGCACCGCGAACAGCTGCCGGAGCTGATCCTGCAGGCCACCAAGGTGGAACGGGTCCATGCCGATAAACCGAACGTGCCGAAAGGGCTGACGAAGTACCTGACCATGCTGCAGCAGGAGCTCTCCAGCCACATGATGAAAGAGGAGCAGATCCTGTTCCCGATGATCAAACAGGGGATGGGCGCCCAGGCCGGGGGCCCCATCAGCGTGATGGAAAGCGAGCATGACGAAGCGGGTGAACTGCTGGAGGTGATCAAACATATCACCCATAACGTGACGCCGCCGCCGGAAGCGTGCACCACCTGGAAAGCGATGTATAACGGTATCAACGAGATGATTGACGATCTGATGGAGCACATCAGCCTGGAAAATAACGTGCTGTTCCCGCGTGCCCTCGCAGGAGAATAACGAAAAAGGCGCCCGCAGGCGCCCTCGACATTGTCCGTCTTATTTGGCCACTCCGGGTGGCCTTTTTTATGACGGTCCGTTGCAAGCAACGTTAAAATGCTCTTTTATTTCGCCAGACGTTTTTTGCCGGCAAACAGCCAGCCCGCACCCAGCAGAACGAACCACAGCGGGGTGACCATCAGCGCTTCACGGGTGTCATCTTCGAGGGTCAACAGCACCAGTACGAAGACGAAGAAGGCCATGCACACCCAGCACATTAATTTGCCCAGCGGCATCTTATATTTGGACTTCTCGTGCAGCTGCGGACGCTTTTTACGGTAGACCAGATAAGAGCAAAGGATGATGGTCCAGACGAACATGAACAGGATCGCCGACACCGTGGTGATCATGGTGAACGCGGCGATCACGCTCGGGTTGACCATCAGCATCACCACACCGCCCAGCAGGCACATGCAGGAGAAGGTTAAGCCCTTCGCCGGCACCGCACGCTTCGACAGCTTGGCGAACATCTTCGGCGCCTGACCATCCTGCGCCAGACCGAACAGCATACGGCTGGTGGAGAAGACGCCGCTGTTGGCTGAGGAGGCTGCGGAAGTCAGCACCACGAAGTTAATCAGGCTCGCCGCCGCCGGCAGACCGACCAGCACGAACAGCTCAACGAACGGGCTCTTGCTCGGCACCACGGAGCTCCATGGCGTCACCGACATAATCACAATCAGCGCGAAGACGTAGAACATAATGATACGCAGCGGGATGGAGTTAATCGCCCGCGGCAGGGATTTTTCCGGGTCTTTGGTTTCGGCCGCGGTGGTACCGACCAGCTCAATCCCCACGAAGGCGAATACCGCAATCTGGAAGCCGGCGAAGAAGCCGCTCAGCCCTTTCGGGAACCAGCCGCCGTCATTCCACAGATGCGCGAAAGAGGCTTCGACGCCGGTCGGCGATTTAAAATGCATCATGACCATCACCAGGCCGACCACGATCAGCGCCACGATGGCGACGATTTTGATCATCGCGAACCAGAACTCCATTTCGCCAAACATTTTGACGGTGGCAAGGTTCAGGCCCAGCAGCAGCAGGATCACCGCCAGCGACGCGACCCAGTCGGAGAGTCCGGGAAACCAGAACTGCGCGTAGGCAGTGATCGCCACCACGTCCGCCATCCCCGTCACCACCCAGCAGAACCAATAGGTCCAGCCGGTAAAGTAGCCCGCCCAGGGGCCCAGCAGATCGGCCGCGAAGTCGCTGAAGGATTTATATTCGAGGTTCGACAGCAGTAATTCGCCCATGGCTCGCATAACGAAAAACAGCATAAAACCGATAATCATATAAACAAAAATAATGGATGGCCCGGCAAGGCTGATGGTTTTGCCAGAACCCATAAATAATCCAGTGCCGATCGCCCCGCCAATTGCAATCAGCTGAATATGTCGGTTTGTGAGATTTCGCCGTAGCGATTGTTCAGTCGGCTCCTGCTCGACAGCAGCGACTTTAACCTGATCTACCATGTGATTTCTTCCTGTTGTACCTGTCTGTGTTGTTCAGGCTCTGATGGCCTGTCGTCTGTCATTAACCCCAGCAAGGGCTAGTCGATATTAGGTAAGAATCGGAGGGATGAATACTATGATTTAGATATAATGTTAATTTTATGTTTAAAGTGAGTGTTATATCACTCATCTAACGCGAAATAGCTCACAAAAATACACCCATACGCGATGAATGCAAAACATAATTCCAATTAATTTTTAACTTAAGGATTTTACGCTATTTTTGTGGCTTCCCCCGCCGCCGGGGAAGAGGAAGCCTCTGCTGTTTAGATAATATCCAGCAGTTCAACTTCGAAGATCAGAGTGCTGAACGGAGGAATCGACGCGCCAGCGCCGCGCTCGCCGTAGGCGAGGTTGTGCGGGATGGTCAGTTCCCATTTGGAACCTACCGGCATCAGGGTCAGCGCTTCAATCCAGCCGCCGATTACGCCGGTCACCGGGAACTCTGCCGGTTCGCCGCGGGCGACGGAGCTGTCGAAGACGGTGCCGTCGATCAGTTTACCGGTGTAGTGCACGCGTACGCGGTCGGTACGGGCCGGGATCGGGCCTTCGCCCTGGGTCAGCACGCGGAACTGCAGACCGGACTCGGTGCTGTTCACACCCTCTTTCTCGCGGTTTTCATCAAGGTATTTCTGGCCGTCAGCGGCCATCGCCTGGAAACGCTCGCGACGCACGGCGTCGGCGCGCTCGTGGATTTCACGCAGCGCACGGTGGACGGCTTCTACCGGCACCTGCGGCTGGTTACCTTCCAGCGCATCGGCGATACCCGCCACCAACGCTTCCGGCAGCAGCCCCTGCAGGCCGGATTCGCTCAGCTGTTGTCCAACCTGCAAGCCGATACCGTAACTTGCCTGCGCTTCGATAGTGTCAAAAGTTGGGGTTGCCATCTTTGTTCCTTTTTTGGGTGATAAACATCAAGAGAAAAGCGTCCGGAAGCATAACAGCCATAGCGAAATGGGTAAAACTTTGTCGGCGGATGATGACAAATCTCAGCGAAAAAGAAACAATAGGCGGCATCAGGTTAACTTCACTTTGTTCCGGTCATCAGGACGTTAGCCATCTATACTCATAGGCAGGATAAAAATATGCGGAGCAGGAGGAAAGCCATGCCCGGGCGCTTTGAACTGACATCTACCCTGGCGAAAATCTGGCACGCCCCGGATCATTTTCGCCTCCTGGACCCACTGCCCCCGATGCACCGCCGGGGAATTATCGCTGGCTTCCTGTTGGTGATTATCGGCATTCTGCTTCCCTCAGACGATAGCCAAAACCCGGCGTCCACCAGCCGTGAAGCAAACCTGAATCTGCAGTCGCAGTCCCAACCGCAAGCTGGCGGCAATCAGGCCGTTCCGCTGCCGCCGATCACCAATACGCCTACCGTGAGCGATGCCGACCAGATGGCGCCGGTCGCCCCGGAGCCGATTCAGGATGAGCAGCCGGATCAGGCGCAGACGCAGCAGCCCGCCGCCTCCCAGCCCTATCAATCCTCATCGCAGCAGTCCGCGCCGGGCATTGAGCAGCAATGGCGGACCTATCGCATCGAGTCAGGCAAAACCCTGGCCCAGCTGTTCCGCGATCATGGGCTGCCGGCCACCGACGTTTACGCCATGGCGCAGGTTGAAGGCGCAGGTAAACCATTAAGCACGTTGCAGAGCGGACAGACGGTGCAGATTCGGCAGAACGCCAACGGCGTGGTCACCGGGCTCACTATTGATACCGGCAACGGCCAGCAGGTGCTGTTTACCCGCCAGTCGAACGGCAGCTTTGTGCGTGCGCGCTAGCAGCGAAGACGACAGCGAGCGTTACGCCGCCGCAAAATGAAAGACGCTAAAAAGCAAAACGCCGGCACAAGGCCGGCGATTTGTTGTTACCAGAACGTCAGAGGCCGATTACTCAGCAACCACGTTGATGATAACTTTAGCGAAAACTTCGCTGTGAACCTGGAAGTCCACTTCGTGCTCGCCAACGTTACGCAGAACGCCGTTCGGCAGGCGAACTTCGCTCTTAGCAACTTTAACGCCTGCTGCAGTGACAGCGTCAGCGATGTCGCGAGTACCGATGGAACCGAACAGTTTACCTTCGTCGCCAGCTTTAGACGCGATGGTTACGGATTCCAGGGCGTTGATCTGCGCAGCACGAGCTTCAGCAGCTGCCAGAACGTCAGCCAGTTTGGCTTCCAGTTCAGCGCGACGTGCTTCGAAGAATTCAACGTTTTTCTTGGTAGCAGGAACAGCTTTACCCTGCGGGACCAGGAAGTTACGAGCATAGCCCGCTTTAACGTTAACCTGATCACCCAGGCTACCCAGGTTTGCTACTTTATCAAGCAGAATAACTTGCATTACCTTATCCTCTCAAAGTCGTATTAATGGACCGTGACCGATTACTGATGACGATCAGTGTACGGCAGCAGGGACAGGTAGCGAGCGCGTTTGATAGCGCGAGCCAGCTGACGCTGGTATTTTGCACGGGTACCGGTGATACGGCTCGGGACAATCTTACCGCTTTCGGTGATGTAGTTTTTCAGCGTAGCGATATCTTTATAGTCGATCTCTTGAACGCCTTCCGCGGTGAAACGGCAGAACTTGCGACGACGGAAATAACGTGCCATATGGCTAGTCTCCAGAATCTATCAATTCAATCTGCTCGGCATGCAGAACCATTTTGCTCAAGCCGTTCTTTGCCTTATGGCAAGAGATGAACCCTCGAACGGTTACTGCGCTACCGACCGTTATACTGTGAGTAATGGCCTGGTTCTCGTGACCGCTAATAATAACGGGCATTTGACACCATGCCTGCCGGTGAAAACCGGCTTCCTCCTGCACTGAACGATGCTCAAGCACGAACTGGCAGTGAGGAATTCCTGACGGGCTGACCTTACGAAGTGGAGTCCTGCAAATAATGCCGGACAGCTCCAGACGGTTGGTCATCAGGATTACTCTTCAGAATCCCCAGCTTCAGAATCATCTGCGGTTTCGTTGGCGAAATCTTCGCGACGCTCACGGCGCTCGTCTTTCGCTTTAACCATCGGAGATGCTTCGGTAACAGCGTGCTTAGTACGCATTACCATGCTGCGGATAACGGCGTCGTTGAAGCGGAAGTTAGTTTCCAGCTCATCGATCGCTTCCTGCGGCGCTTCAACGTTCAGCAGAACGTAGTGAGCTTTGTGCAGTTTGTTGATCGGATAAGCCAGCTGACGGCGGCCCCAGTCTTCCAGACGGTGGATCGTACCTGCTGCTGCAGTGATTGCACCAGTGTAACGTTCGATCATGCCCGGAACCTGTTCGCTCTGGTCAGGATGGACCATAAAAACGATTTCGTAATGACGCATCGAATTGCTCCTTACGGATTATTCAGCCTCCTGTCTGGGTCAGCCGCGGCCCATGGAGGCAAGGAACGTGTTAAAGGGCGGCTGAAAAATTGACGCGTCATTCTAATGGCGGCCCCCCAGGAACACAAGCGCATTTGCACAAATAATTCGCACTAAGCGCCAAGTGGCGCTAAGTGGGTGATTTAAAATTAACCAGCAAAGGAAGCGGCATTTTTTTGAACAACTGCATCAGAAAAGGTCGCGATACGCCGTTCAATCAGCGATTACACTTAAATCAGAAACCCAATGACCACAGGAGAGCCCCGAGTCAGCGTCAGGACTGTCAGTCAGGAGCGTAGTATATGAAACTGAAAATCATCGCCATGATGGCTGCGCTTTTCTTCAGCGCCAACGCGTTGGCAGCTATCCAAATCACCGAACGACAGGCCCGCAACATGGACGATGTGCAGAGCCTCGGCGTTATCTATATCAATCACAATATGGCCACTGAGCACGAGGCCGAACAGGCCCTTAGCCAGCTGAGCGATGCGCAGGGGGCGAAATATTTTCAGCCCATCCTGATGCACGAACCAGAAACCAACGGCCCGCTTCGCGCCAGCGCGGTGATTTACCGCTAATGTCGGGTCCATTCTTCGCCTCTCCTCGCGAGGGGCGAAGCAAGGCCAGCGGCTAAACGCAATTGAGAATAATTTTATAAATCAACTTATCAGCGTCATCGCAACCTGATTTAATCAGCCACTCGCCATTTGATATTCAGGAGTGATTGATGGTTCCGCGTTTCGCCACCTTAGGCCGCATCCCCAAAGGCGTTTGGGTACTCGGCGGCGTCAGCCTGCTGATGGATGTGTCGTCCGAGATGATCCACAGTCTCTTACCGCTGTTTATGGCCACCACCCTCGGCGCCAGCGTGATTATCATCGGTCTTATCGAGGGGCTGGCGGAAGCCACCGCCCTGATCCTGAAAATCTTCTCCGGCGCGATTAGCGACTACGTCGGTAAGCGCAAAGGGCTGGCGCTGCTGGGCTACGGCCTGGGCGCGCTCAGCAAGCCGCTGTTTGCCATCGCCCCGACCGCCGGCGTGGTGTTTAGCGCCCGCATGATCGACCGCGTAGGCAAAGGCATTCGCGGCGCGCCGCGCGACGCGCTGGTCGCCGACGTCACCCCACCGGAGATCCGCGGCGCCGCCTACGGGCTACGTCAGGCGCTGGATACCGTTGGCGCCTTTCTCGGCCCGCTGCTGGCGGTGCTGCTGATGTTTATCTGGGCCAACGATTTTCACGCTATATTCTGGGTGGCGGTTATTCCCGCCGTGCTCTCTATTCTCCTGCTGGGTTTTGGCCTGCAGGAGCCAAAATCCGCCATCGACCATCAACGCAGTAATCCGCTGAAGCGCGAAAATCTGCAAAAGCTCTCCGCCGCCTACTGGTGGGTGGTCGCCATCGGCAGCATCTTCACCCTCGCCCGCTTCAGCGAAGCCTTTCTGGTGCTGCGCGCCCAGCAGATGGAGATCCCGCTGTTTACCATTCCGCTGGTAATGGTGGCGATGAACCTGGTCTACAGCGTTACGGCCTACCCGTTCGGCAAGCTCTCTGACAGCATGAGCCACAGCAAACTGCTGCAGTGGGGACTGCTGGTGCTGATCCTCGCCGATATCGTGCTGGCCCTCAGCGCCCACTGGAGCACGCTGCTGGTCGGGGTCGCGCTGTGGGGAATTCATATGGGGATGACCCAGGGGCTGCTGGCGGCGATGGTCGCCCATACGGCGCCGCCGGCGCTACGCGGCACGGCGTTCGGTATGTTCAACCTGATGAGCGGCCTGGCGCTGTTGCTGGCCAGTACCGGCGCAGGCGTGCTGTGGGAAACCTTCGGTGCCGCTTCGACGTTTTACGCTGGCGCGATAATTTGCGTGGTCACGCTCATCGGCATGCGCGCTATGCCGTCGGCTTATCGTCAGGGCTAAAAACGGCTCCGGGGCCAGACCAGTTGCTTTACCGTGACGGTGAAAGCCCCGGAGCGCGTCGTTTACTTCTGCCCGTAGTAGGCGTTCGGCCCGTGTTTACGCAGAAAATGTTTTTCCATCAGCCAGCTGTCAATCGGCTGCAGCCGCGGATTAATGCCGCGGGCAATCCACGCCATGCGCGCCACCTCTTCCATCACCACCGCGTTGTGCACCCCCTCGTGGGCGTCTTTCCCCCAGGAGAACGGCCCGTGCTGATAGACGACGATCCCCGGCGTATGCAACGGGTTTGCCTCGCCCAGCGTTTCGATAATCACCTTTCCGGTGTTCAGCTCGTAGGCCTCATCCACCTCCTGCGCGCTAAGCGCCCGGGTGCAAGGGATATCGCCGAAAAAGTAGTCCGCATGGGTGGTGCCGAGCGCCGGGACCGCCAGCCCCGCCTGTGCCCAGGCGGTAGCGTGCGTCGAATGGGTATGCACTACCCCGCCAAGGCCGGGATAACGGCGATAGAGCGCCAGATGGGTAGCGGTATCAGAGGAGGGACGTCAGCGTGATCCGCGTTTAAAGATGCTGCTGGAAAAAGGCGACCGTCGTGGCCAGCGCCTCCGGGGTGATGCGATGGCGGACGCCTTTCTGCCAGACGCAGGTCAGCCTGGCGGCAAGATCGCTCTGCCTGAGCGCCTGCTCAAGCCGGAAGGTCTCTGCCGGCGGCACCACGTCGTCGGCATCGCCATGCCAGAGCAGCAGCGGCCGCCGGGCGAGCGACGCCAGCTGATGACTGACATCCCACTCGCTGAGGCTGTCGCCATCAAAGCCAGGCGAGGGAAACAGGGTTTGCGACAGCGAACGAAAATAACCCGACCCCATCAGGCAGGCGACGCTGTTCAGCTCGGGATGATGCGTCATGATACCCAGAGCCGTCATTCCCCCCATCGACGCCCCCGCCACCGCCAGTCGCTCTCCTTCCAGCCAGCCTTCGGCGATAATCGCCTCGCGCAGCGCGGGAAACTCTCTGAAATTCTGCTGCAGGATCGGCCAGAAGCGCTGCATCCGCCCGGTCTCATCACCGTGATAGCGCGCGCCATGCTCCGGCGCGTCCGGCATAATCACCCGGAAACCCGCCTGGGCCAGCGCCACTGCAAAGTAGCTGTAAACCAGTTTTGACGAGGTAAAGCCATGATAAAAGACGATACAGGGCAGTGGCTTATCCAGACTTTCCTGCGGGCAGGCATGCAAAATTTCCCCACCACCGAGGTTGCGCATTTCGAGTGCAATCATTTATCGTCTCCCTTCTCTATTGTGGTTAGGCGGCATGGGAAAATGCATTCACCAGGCAACCCCGTTTGCTACGATTCATAATGTTGAGAACCCGGTTACGCTTTCACAACATTTTCATTCGAAAATCGCGTCAGAGATAACAGTTCGGGAACATTCCCCGGAAATCCTGTTAAGGCTACCACTACACTATCACTATCAGGAAACGAGATATGGTTATGCGCAGGTTTTGTCCGTGGTTACTGGCTATCGTCCTCAGCGGGTGTAGCGCTCTGCAGGGAACGCCGGAAGCCCCGCCGCCCGCCACCGACCATCCGCAGGAGATCCAGCGCAACCAGACGGCTGGCCTGCAGAAAATGGCCACGGTGAGCGTACTGATGTACGGTTCGCCGATGGATGTCGAAGCGGCGCTGAAGGCCAAAGCAGAAGCGGCCAAAGCCGATTACTACGTCATCATCATGATCGATGACACCATGGTACCCGGCCAGTGGTATTCGCAGGCGATCCTCTATCGTCGATGACGAGGCGGCGTCTTTAAATCTGCTTTACACAGCTTTGCGTCCATTCACGTTCTCCTGTGCATAATAACGTTCGGCCAGCCACCTGGCAGGACGTTAGCAACGGACTGCCCTTGGGACTACGTGAAATGGAGCTGACGATGAAACGATCTTTTACCCTATCCAGCCTGCTGTTAACCACTGCGACGGCCAACACCTCCGCGCAGTCAGCCGAATTCGCCAGCGCGGATTGCGTCACCGGCCTGAATGAAATCGGTCTGATCTCCGTCGCTAATCTTTCCGGCAGCCAACAGGATGTGGAGCACGCCATTGCCCGCAAAGCGGACGAGCAAGGCGCCTCCTGGTATCGCATTATTCAGATGTACGAGGAACAACAGCCGGACAGCTGGCGCGTGCAGGCCATTCTCTACGCCTGAGGCGCCTGGCGCCCCCGCCCCATGGCCCGCAGCAGCAGGTCGTCGAGGGTCGGCGCGTCAAGACGTATGCCGCCGCGCGTGTCGAGCATCATCCGGCACCAGGCTTCGGCCAGCGGCGGCGAAGCGAAACGCAGCATCTGCGCTCCCGCCCCCAGACGATAGACCAGCCGGGCAATCTCTCTGCCCTGCTCTTCGGCGGGTCGTTTCAGCAATTGCTGCAGCTGACGCCATGCGCGGTCGAGATGGCGGTTCTGTCCTTTCACCTCCGCACACTCCGCGGCCAGCAGCTCCATCGCCGCCGGCTGCTTGCTCAGCACCCGCATCACATCGAGGCACATAATATTGCCGGAGCCTTCCCAGATGCTGTTGACCGGCATCTCGCGATACAACCGCGGCAGCTCACTCTCCTCGCAATAACCGATCCCTCCCAGGACTTCCATCGCCTCAGCGACGAACGGGATGCCTGCCTTGCAGATGGCAAACTTGGCCGCAGGCGTAAACAGACGCGCCCAGGCGCTTTCCCGGGCATCATCCCGACGGTCCCAGGCCCGCGCCAGACGAAACAGGAACGCGGTTTGTCCTTCAAGACGGAGCGCCATTTGCCCCAGCAGCTGGCGCATCATCGGTTGATCGACCAGATTTTTACCGAACGCCTGGCGCTGTAACGCATGATACAGCGCCACCGAGAAGGCCCGGCGCATCAGGGCATGGCTACCCAGCGCGCAGTCAAAGCGGGTCAGGCCGCCCATCCTGAGGATCTGCCGCACGCCGTCGCCCTCGTCGCCCACCAGCCAGCCGCAGGCGTCATAAAACTCCACTTCGCTACTGGCATTGGAGCGGTTGCCGAGCTTTTCTTTTAAGCGCTCCAGCCGCACGCCGTTGCGCTGTCCGTCGGGCAGCAGGCGCGGCACAAAGAAGCACGACAGGCCCGCAGGCGCCTGGGCCAGCACCAGGTGGGCATCGCTCTGCGGCACCGAGAAGAACCATTTGTGTCCCACCAGCCGGTAAAACCCTTCCGCCGTTTTCTCCGCGCGGGTGGTATTGCTCAGCACATCGGAGCCCCCTTGCTTCTCGGTCATCCCCATGCCAATCAGCAGGCCGCGCTTCTGGCCGCCCGGCGCGAGGTGGGGATCGTAACGGTCGCTCAGCAGCGGCGACAGCCAGTCGCCAAAAGGCGCAGGCAGGGCGCGCTGCAGCAGAGGCGTCGCGGCGAAGGTCATGGTAATCGGACACAGCGTTCCGGCCTCTACCTGGGCGTGGAGCAGAAAGCGAGCGGCGCGCGCGACAAACGCGCCTTCACGGGCCTCCTCCTGCCAGGCGAGATTATGCACCCGGTTCGCGCACAGCCCCTGCATCAGCAGGTGCCAGGCGGGGTGGAAGCGAACGTCGTCCAGTCGGGCGCCGGTGGCGTCATAGCGCAGCAGCTCCGGCGGGTTGCTGTTGGCCAGGCGTCCCAGCTCCAGCGATTCTGCGGTCCCCAGCTGCTGGCCAATGCTGGCGAGCAGATCGCCATCCCAGCCGGCGCCTTCACGGACCACCGCTTCACGCAGGGCGGTATCGGACAGGAACAGATTGCTGTTATTCAGCGGGGTCGGTTGATTAAAAACGGTGTGCGTTTGCCAGTGCATCGTGTCTCCCTCCATCAATGGCGATAACCATAAGTATGGTTATCCAGGGAGATACTCGCCCGCGAGAACGGTCACAAAAAAGCCATCCCGGAGGATGGCTTTTCAGTTCCGTCAGCGGATCAGCTTAGCTGCGCTGGCGTACCGCCTCAAACAGGCAGATGCCAGTGGCCACCGAGACGTTCAGCGAGGAGACGCTGCCCGCCATCGGGATGCTGATCAGCTCATCACAGTGCTCGCGGGTCAGGCGGCGCATACCTTCGCCTTCCGCGCCCATCACCAGCGCCATCGGCCCGGTCATTTTGCTCTGGAACAGCGTATGGTCGGCTTCACCTGCGGTTCCGACGATCCAGACGTTCTCCTCCTGCAGCAGGCGCATGGTGCGCGCCAGGTTGGTGACGCGGATCAGCGGGACGTTCTCCGCCGCGCCGCAGGCCACTTTCTTCGCCGTCGCATTCAGCTGCGCGGAACGATCTTTCGGCACAATCACCGCATGCACGCCGGCAGCATCGGCGCTGCGCAGGCAGGCGCCGAGGTTATGCGGATCGGTCACGCCATCAAGGATCAACAGGAACGGCTGATCGAGCTGCGCCAGCAGATCCGGCAGATCGTTCTCCTGATACTGACGCCCCGGCTTCACGCGGGCAATGATCCCCTGGTGTACCGCGCCTTCGCTCTTCTCATCGAGGAACTGGCGGTTGGCCAGCTGAATCACCACGCCCTGCGCTTCCAGAGCGTGGATCAGCGGCAGCAGGCGCTTATCCTCACGGCCTTTCAGAATATAAACTTCCTGAAAACGCTCAGGTGCGCGCTCCAGCAGTGCCTGCACCGCATGGATGCCGTAAATCATTTCACTCATTGATGTACTCGTTTTAGGTTCTGTTATCCGCCCTTCACCCCGTTCTGCGTCAGCAGACTTCAGAGTGAAGGGTGGTCAATCACTCGGCGCTCTTCTTCTTTGCCGCGCGCTTGGCTTTGGTCGCGGCGGCGATTTTCTGCGTTTTCGCCGACGGTTTTTTCGCTTTCTTCTCGCCTTTCGGCTTCGCTTTCGCCTGGTCTTTTTCTTTGCGGAACGCGCTGTCCGGCTCGAAGTTCACCTGCTTACCAACCTGACGACGACGGCCGCCCGGTTTGCCGGAGGTGCTCTTTTTCGCTTTCTCACGGGCGGTTTTGCCGACATTACGCGGCGCGCGCTCGCTGGAGATCAGGGTAAAGTCGATTTTACGCTCGTCCATGTTGACCGCTTCCACACGGACTTCCACGCGGTCGCCCAGGCGATAGGTCTGCCCGCCGGACTCGCCGATCAGACGCTGCCCCACCTGGTCGAAACGATAGTAGTCGTTATCCAGGGAGGAAACATGCACCAGGCCGTCGATAAACAGATCGTTGAGACGAACGAAGAAGCCAAAGCCGGTCACGCTGGCGATAACCCCGGAGAAGATATTGCCTACCTGATCCTGCATGAAGTCACACTTCAGCCAGTCGGAGACTTCGCGCGTCGCTTCATCGGCGCGACGTTCGGTCATCGAGCAGTGCTCGCCCAGCTGCAGCATCTCTTCCATGCTGTAGTGCCAGCCGCCGGTCTCCGTGCTATTGCCTTTATGCCCCTGCTCTTTGGCCAGCAGATATTTGATGGCGCGGTGCAGCGACAGATCCGGGTAACGACGGATCGGCGAGGTGAAGTGGGCATAGGACTGCAGCGCGAGGCCAAAGTGGCCGCGGTTTTCCGGATCGTAGACCGCCTGCTTCATCGACCGCAGGAGCATCGTCTGCAGCATTTCCGCATCCGGGCGATCGGCGATGGAGGTCAGCAGTTCGGCGTAATCGCGCGGCTCCGGCTTGTTGCCGCCCGGCAGTTCCAGACCCAGCTCCGCCAGCACGCTGCGGAACGCGGTAATCGCCTCGGTGCTCGGCTTATCGTGAATACGGAACAGCGCCGGCTCCTGCGCCTTCTCAACGAAGCGCGCAGCGGAGATGTTCGCCAGGATCATGCACTCTTCAATCAGCTTGTGCGCATCGTTACGCTGGGTCTGTTCGATACGCTCGATACGGCGCTCGGCGTTGAAGATGAATTTAGCTTCTTCACTTTCAAATGAGATACCGCCACGCTCTTCGCGGGCGCCATCCAGCACCTTGTAGAGGTTATGCAGTTCTTCAATATGCTTCACCAGCGGCGCGTAGTGCTCACGCAGCTCCTGGTCACCCTGCAGCATATGCCACACCTTGGTATAGGTCAGGCGAGCATGTGAACTCATCACCGCTTCATAGAATTTATAACCGGTCAGACGGCCTTTTGACGAAATCGTCATCTCGCATACCATGCACAGGCGATCGACCTGCGGGTTCAGCGAGCACAGACCGTTAGACAGCACTTCCGGCAGCATCGGCACCACCTGCGACGGGAAGTAGACCGAGGTTCCGCGGCTGCGCGCTTCAGCGTCCAGCGGCGTCCCCGGACGCACGTAGTAGCTGACGTCGGCAATGGCTACCCACAGGCGCCAGCCGCCGCCGCGTTTCTTCTCGCAGTACACCGCGTCATCGAAGTCGCGGGCATCTTCGCCGTCAATGGTGACCAGCGGCAGGGAGCGCAGATCGACGCGCCCGGCTTTCGCCTCTTCCGGCACCTGCTCTTTCAGGCCGGAAACCTGGTTTTCTACCGCCGGCGGCCAGACGTATGGAATTTCATGGGTGCGCAGCGCCATATCGACGGCCATGCCGGTACCCATGTTGTCGCCCAGCACTTCGACGATTTTCCCCACGGCTTTGGTGCGACGGGTCGGGCGCTGGGTCAGCTCGACCACCACCACGTAGCCCATCCGCGCGCCCATAATCTCTTCCGGCGGGATCAGGATATCGAAGCTCAGGCGACTGTCGTCCGGGACGACGAAACCGACGCCAGCGTCGGTAAAGTAGCGGCCAACAATCTGGCTGGTTTTCGGCACCAGGACGCGGACAATGCGCGCTTCGCGGCGGCCCTTGCGGTCCGCGCCCAGCGGTTGGGCCAGCACCTGGTCGCCATGAATACAGGTTTTCATCTGCTCTGACGACAGGTAGAGATCGTCTTTGCGCCCTTCAACGCGCAGGAAACCATAGCCATCACGGTGGCCGATAACGGTTCCTTTGAGGAGATCAAGGCGCTCCGGCAGCGCATAGCACTGACGGCGGGTGAAGACCAGCTGACCGTCGCGCTCCATCGCGCGCAGGCGGCGGCGCAGCGCTTCGGTTTGCTCTTCGCCCTCGATATTTAACTCGATGGCCAGCTCATCGCGGCTGGCAGGCTTTTCCCGTTTGGTTAAATGTTCGAGGATAAATTCCCGGCTCGGGATTGGGTTCGCGTACTTCTCAGCTTCGCGTTCCTGGAATGGATCTTGTGACATATCGGTTCCTCCGTTGTCATCTCCGGCAGAGTGGCGTCACTCCACCAGCAATAATTTATAAAGCGGTTGATTCTTCTCAACCAAATCAGCCAGCGTATAGTTATCCAGTTCCTTGAGAAAACTCTGCGCGGCTTCAGCTAGCGCCTGTTTCAAACGACAGGCTGGTGTAATGTGACAAAACTCGCTGCTGCAGTTGACCAGCGATAAGGGTTCAAGGTCGCGCACCACGTCACCGACGCGGATCTGTCCTGCTGGTTTGCCGAGGCGAATGCCCCCGTTCTTCCCCCGCACGGCAGTTACGTAGCCCATGCGACTTAACTGATTGATTATTTTAACCATATGATTACGGGAGACGCCATAGACCTCGGTCACTTCCGAGATACTGGTCATCCGTCCTTCCGGCAGCGACGCCATATAAATCAGCGCCCGTAGTCCGTAATCGGTGAAACTCGTTAACTGCACATAAACCTCAGGGAAAAGAAAACAGGGTATGTCGAGCGACATCATTATTATTGATGATAAACCAGCCAGCGCTCAGGCCGCTAATTTATTTAAAATGGGGCGGGCGAACAGCAAAAACAAGGGCGCCAGAACGGCGCCCCTTGCGAGTGATTATGCGTCGAACGGGTCGCGCAGAATCATGGTCTCGGTACGGTCTGGACCGGTAGAGATGATATCAACCGGAACGCCGGTCAGCTCTTCAATACGCTGGATGTAGTTCAGCGCTGCCTGCGGCAGGCCGCTGCGCTCTTTCACGCCGAAGGTGGTTTCAGACCAGCCCGGCATGGTTTCGTAGATAGGCTCGATACCTTCCCAGTTGTCGGCTGCCAGCGGAGTGGTGGTCACTTCGCGGCCATCCGGCATACGGTAGCCGACGCAGATTTTCACTTCTTTCAGGCCGTCGAGGACGTCCAGTTTAGTCAGGCAGAAGCCGGACAGGGAGTTAATCTGCACCGCGCGACGAACCGCGACAGCGTCCAGCCAGCCGGTACGACGACGACGACCGGTGGTGGCGCCGAATTCGTTACCCTGCTTGCAGAGGAACTCGCCGGTCTCATCAAACAGCTCAGTCGGGAACGGACCCGCGCCGACGCGAGTCGAGTAAGCTTTGATGATACCCAGAACGTAATCCACATAACGCGGGCCCAGGCCGGAGCCGGTCGCCACGCCACCCGCGGTGGTATTGGAAGAGGTTACGTACGGATAGGTACCGTGGTCGATATCCAGCAGCGTGCCCTGTGCGCCTTCGAACATTACGAAGTCGCCACGTTTACGCGCCTGATCCAGCAGGTCGGAAACGTCCACCACCATGCCGGTCAGGATGTCGGCAATCGCCATCACATCGTCCAGCACTTTCTGGTAGTCAACCGCTTCTGCTTTGTAGAAGTTCACCAGCTGGAAGTTGTGATATTCCATCACTTCTTTCAGTTTATCGGCGAAGGTTGCTTTATCGAACAGATCGCCAACGCGCAGACCGCGACGAGCGACTTTATCTTCGTAAGCCGGGCCGATGCCGCGACCGGTGGTGCCGATCGCCTTCGCGCCGCGCGCTTTTTCACGCGCCACGTCCAGCGCCACGTGATAGTCAAGGATAAGCGGGCAGGCTTCAGAGAGCAGCAGACGCTCGCGAACCGGGATACCACGGTCTTCCAGGCCCTTCATCTCTTTCATCAGCGCAGCCGGAGACAGCACGACGCCGTTACCGATGATGCTGGTGACGTTTTCACGCAGAATGCCTGATGGAATAAGATGGAGAACGGTTTTTTCACCGTTGATTACGAGAGTATGGCCGGCGTTGTGACCACCCTGGTAGCGCACAACATATTTAGCCCGTTCTGTCAGGAGATCGACGATCTTCCCTTTACCTTCGTCACCCCATTGGGTGCCCAGTACGACGACGTTGTTACCCATTTTTCAAAATCACCGTTTGCTTAAAAATGGATTCTACCATCGCTTTTTCAGAGTTACAGCACTTTTTGCATCCAAAATAAGGCAAATCCGACCACTTTTTGATCAGCCAATCGATTTCCTCAACATGTAGTAGATCACAATCCCGGCAACCACAAGTCCGCCGCCAAAGCGCCGCAATAAATTATCCGGAAGCTGGCTCAGGCTGGCGACCATCTTGCGCCAGGCTCGCGGATAAAGTAGCGGGCCAAGCCCTTCGAGTACTAAAACCAGCGCCAGCGCCAGCCAAATGGTGGAGTTCATCGTCAACCCTAATTGAAAATTATTATCGCCGCCTTCGCAGGCGTCATCGGCCAGCATAGTGAATGCATTCACTCAATTCACATTGTCCCGTATTTCCTCTTCATTATGAACCGGAAAGGTGAAACAAAATTCATAACCAGTTGTATTGCTGTCTATTTTTTAAATTGCAACTATGCCGTCGCGTACTACAACCCGGTACGTCTACATAATCAGGAAGATTATCATGAGAGAATTAACCGCAGTTGAAATCGAAAATGTGAGCGGCGCTGGCTGGTTACAGGATGGCCTGGCAACCTTAGGCAGTAAGGTTGGTGCCGCCGTATGGACGATGGGCACCGATGCCCTGAGCATCAACCTGCCGCTGATTGGCACCATTAATCTGGCCGATCTGGCGCCGGACCTGGGCAAAACCCTGGGCGAAAGCGTTGGCTCATCTATCGGCGGCACCATCGAGAGTACGCTGGCGAGCCTGCCGGTGATCGGTGGCCTGCTAAACAAGCTGCTCGGCAACTAATTCACGCCGTCGTAGCATAAAAAAAGGCGCCTGTCTCAGGCGCCTTTTTGCATTAACCACTGTAGGTTACTGTCATCTTCGACTTATTTACGCACCGAATCCGGTGAACGCATATAGCGGAAGAAATCGCTATCCGGGCTCAGGACCATGACATCCTGATTGCTCTGGAAGCTCTTCTCATAGGCGCGCAGGCTACGAATAAAGGAATAGAAGCCCGGATCCTGACTGAACGCGTCGGCAAACAGTTTTGCCGATTCCGCATCGCCTTCACCACGCAGGATACGACCCTGCCGCTCGGCTTCCGCCAGCGTCTTGGTGACTTCATAGTCCGCGGTCGCGCGCAGTTTTTCTGCCTCTTCCTGGCCCTGTGAACGGTGACGACGGGCAACCGCTTCACGCTCCGCGCGCATACGGTTATAGATCGCTTCCGACACTTCCGCCGGCAGGTTGATCTGTTTGATACGCACGTCGACCACTTCAATACCCAGCGCCGCCATACTGTTCGGGTTGATCACCTGCACTTTGCCGTTGGTTTCCGCTTCCACGCGCTCTGCCGCTTTGGCAATCGCATCGTCAGCCGCCGGCGTGCTAACCTCGTCTTCCGTACCGGCCGACCCTGAGTTCAGCGCATCACGCACTTCCAGCGTCAGGCGGCCACGGGAATCGGTGACGATGTCTTTCACATCCAGACGACCAATTTCAGAACGCAGACGGTCCGAGAATTTACGCTTCAGCAGCACCTCGGCCTGGGAGACGTCGCCGCCGCCGGTGGCCAGGTAGTAACGGCTGAAGTCGCTGATACGCCACTTGATATAGGAGTCGACGATCAGGTCTTTCTTCTCTTTAGTAACGAAACGGTCAGCCTGGTTGTCCATGGTCTGAATACGCGCATCCAGCATCTTCACCGATTCGATAAACGGGATCTTGAAGTGCAGGCCTGGCGCATACACCAGCGGCTTATTTTCGTCGTCGCGCAGAACTTTACCGAAACGCAGCGTGATACCGCGCTCGCCTTCCTTCACGACAAAGACTGACATGTAGAGCACTACCAGCACGATGACAATGATCGCGATAACAGATTTACGCATCGTTATTCCCCCTGACGCTGGTAGTCGTTACGCTGCGCGTTAGCGCGGCGTTGGTCCATAATGCTACCCCCGGTTGAGCTCGAGGTTGATGAGGTGCTGGCGCTGCCAGTGCTGGATGCAGGCGGCAGGCGCAGCAGATCGCTGGCGTCACTGCTATCGCTCTTTGCAGCCGGCGCAGCGGCGCCTTTCAGCATCTGGTCCAGCGGCAGAACCATCAGATTGCCGTTTTTGCTGTCATTGACCAGCACTTTACGGGTGTGGCTCAGCACTTTTTCCATGGTTTCGATATACAGACGCTCGCGGGTAATTTCCGGCGCGGCTTTGTATTCCGGCAGGATCTTCGCAAAGCGAGCCACTTCACCCTGGGCTTCCAGAACGGTCTGGGTCTTATAGGCGCGTGCCTCTTCGAGGATACGCTGCGCCTGACCATTCGCCCGCGGCTGGACTTCGTTGGTATACGCTTCCGCTTCACGAATGTACTGCTGCTCGTTCTCACGCGCGGCAATGGCATCGTCAAACGCGGCCTTCACCTCTTCCGGCGGACGCGCCGTCTGGAAGTTGACGTCCAGCAGAGTGATACCCATGTTGTACGGGCGAATCGTCTCTTCCAGCTCACGCTGGGTATCGCTACGGATCACGGTACGGCCTTCGGTCAGAATGCGATCCATGGTGTATTTACCGATCACCCCGCGCAGCGCGCTGTCGGTAGCCTGACGCAGGCTGTCATCCGCGCTGGTGACGCTAAACAGGTAGCGCTCCGGATCGGTGACGCGGTACTGCACGTTCATCTCAACGCGTACCACGTTTTCGTCAGAGGTCAGCATGACGCCGGACGCCGCCAGTTCGCGTACTGACTCCACGTTCACCGCCTGCACGTTATCGATAAAGGTCGGCTTCCAGTTCAGGCCCGGCTCAACCAGATGGCTGAACTTACCAAAGCGGGTGACCACGCCGCGTTCGGCTTCTTTAATAGTATAGAAACCGCTGGCCGCCCAGATAATCACTGCCGCCGCGGCAACGATGCCGACAATACGCCCGCCCATCGGTCCGCGAGGTCCCTGCGCGCTATTGCCGCCGCCCAGTCCGCCCTTGCCGCCGCCGAGCCCGCCAAGTTTTTTACTTAACTTGCGGAAGATATCATCCAGATCCGGCGGCCCCTGCTCGCGACCGCCTTTGTTGCCATTTCCCTCAGAGTTGCCGCCAGGTTTGCTGCTCCCCCACGGGTCGCGGTCCTGTCCGTTATTACCGGGCTGATTCCACGCCATGTATATGCTCCATATTTGTTTTTGATATCCCCACAGGGGTCAATATCTTCAGGCAAGCTGCAAGGTCAAACCACATAGTCAACAAGCGTTGGCTCTTGCTTACAGAGGCGCCGCCAGTCAACGATCGGCATGCGCACCTGCAGACTCACGCTGCCGTCATCCTCCATCCACTCTTTTTCTATCGCCTGAAGCTGATAGAAACGGCTTCTCAGTCGCCCTTCTTTCGGCGGTAAGCGCAGCGTATGCTGGGCCACTTCACCGGAAAGGCGCTCCGTTAACGCCTGAAAAAGCAGTGGTACGCCAACCCCGGTCTGAGCGGAAAGCCAGACCCGAATCGGTTTATTTTCATCGTCGCGATCGATGCGCGGTTCAAAATCGTCCAGCATGTCGATTTTGTTCATCACCAGCAGCGCCGGGATCTCATCGGCCTCAATTTCAGCGAGAACCGTATTTACCGCATCAATGTTTTCCTGCACGCGGACATCCGCAGCGTCAATCACATGCAGCAGCAGCGTCGCCTGACGCGTCTCCTGCAACGTCGCTTTAAACGCGGCCACCAGATCGTGCGGCAAGTGGCGAATAAAGCCCACGGTATCGGCCAGCACCGTTTCGCCGACGTCAGGGACGTCAATGCGGCGCAGCGTCGGGTCCAGAGTGGCGAACAGCTGGTTCGCGGCATAGACCTCGGCGGCGGTGATCTGGTTAAAGAGCGTTGATTTTCCGGCGTTGGTGTAGCCCACCAGCGACACGGTTGGAATATCGGCTTTCGCGCGCGACCGCCGCCCCTGCTCACGCTGTTTCTCGACTTTTTCCAGCCGCGACAGGATCTGCATGATGCGGTTACGCAATAAACGACGGTCAGTTTCGAGCTGGGTTTCACCCGGGCCACGCAAACCGATCCCGCCCTTTTGTCTTTCAAGGTGGGTCCAGCCGCGGACAAGGCGGGTCGCCATATGGCGCAGCTGCGCCAGCTCGACCTGCAGTTTCCCTTCATGGGTGCGCGCGCGCTGAGCGAAAATATCTAAAATAAGACCGGTACGATCGATAACCCGGCATTCGCACAGGCGTTCCAGGTTGCGTTCTTGCGCCGGACTCAGGGCATGATCGAAGAGCACGACCGAAGCGCCGGTCGCTTTAACGGCTTCCGCAATTTCGACTGCCTTACCTTCACCAACAAAATACTTCGGGTGCGGTGCTTTACGGCTACCGGTAATCACCTGCATTGCTTCGACACCGGCGGAAGAGGCCAGAGTTTCAAACTCCTGGAGGTCTTCCATATCTTTGTCTTGCGAAAAATAGATGTGTACCAGTACCGCCTGCTCACCGGCGTCATAACGGTCAAACAAGCGTAAACCCCTTATAAAATACCAGCGGGGAACGCAGAAAACCTGGCTCCCCGGCGTGGAAAAACAGCACTAGCCTTATTCGGCGTCGTCGCTGTCTTGTTGCGGCGCAGAAGAGCCCTGCGCGCTACCACCGTGGTGATAGTTACTGGAACCGCCGCCAGCATTGTTGCTGTGGTGAGACACCGGGCGAGACGGGACAACAGTAGAAATTGCGTGCTTATAGACCATCTGGCTGACCGTGTTCTTCAACAGGATCACGAACTGATCGAAAGACTCAATTTGCCCTTGCAGCTTGATACCATTCACCAAATAAATAGAAACCGGAACGCGTTCCCGACGCAAAGCGTTCAGGAACGGATCTTGTAAAGATTGCCCCTTAGCCATTCTCTCTTTTCCTTATATGTATGCTTGTTTTGTACTCAGAACCTTACGATTCTCAAAAAAAATTACGCACGATACCGTTTAATTGTACACGTTCAGTTCTGGCTCGCACCAACAACCTGTAATACTTTGTTGAGCGCTTGTTCAGGTTGTTCACTGTCTAACCAATGCACACCTTCCCAACCGCGCAGCCAGGTGACCTGACGTTTGGCTAACTGTCTCGTGGCGCAAACACCTCGATAAACCATCTCATCATATGGGATCTCGCCATTGAGATATGACCACATCTGGCGGTATCCGACACAACGGATGGAAGGCATATCCGTATGCAAATCTCCGCGGGCAAAAAGCGCCCGTACTTCTGCTTCAAAACCTGAAGCTAACATCTGATGAAAACGCTGTTCTATGCGTTGATGGAGCAGTTCACGGCTCGCCGGGGCGATGGCGAACTGATGCACCTGATATGGCAGAGCGTCTCCTGACGTTTGCGTCAGTTCCGTTAAAGTTTTACCCGAAATGAAAAAAACTTCCAGTGCCCGGGAAAGCCTTTGCGGATCATTTGGATGAATACGCGCAGCCGCTACGGGATCGATCTCCTGTAACTGCTGATGTAACGCGTTCCACCCCTGCTCTGCGGCCTGTTGCTCAATCCGCGCTCTGACCTCTGGGTCAGCGGACGGTAAGGGCGACAATCCTTCCAACAACGCTTTGAAATACAACATCGTCCCGCCGACTAACAGCGGAATTCGCCCGGCGGCGACAATTTCCGCCATCGCCGCCAGCGCATCGCGGCGAAAATCCGCCGCGGAATAGGCCTCTGCCGGATCCAAAATATCCAGCAGTCGGTGTGGCGCAGCGCTAAGCTCTGCGGCATCCGGTTTGGCGGTGCCAATATCCATTCCCCGATAAATGAGGGCGGAATCAACGCTAATCAACTCTACTGGCAAAACTTTACGTAAGGCTATCGCCAGCGCGGTTTTGCCGGAGGCCGTCGGGCCCATTAAAAAAATTGCCTTGGGCAGGCTCGCCTCGGTTACATCATTCATCTTTCAGGGCATTCATCGCCGAATGGAGATCTACAGGTTGTAACAGGCCACCCGGCGGCGTTCTCACCAGCTGCGGGCAAAGACGCTCAACGTCCGCCAGCAGCGCAATCGCCTGCGCCATATTCCATGACGTCTGTTCGCTCGTCAGATTACGCGCCATCCATTGGGCGATATTGCCGACGTCGAATGCGTTTTGCTGCGCCAGGTAGCCTATCAGTTCAGGAATCAAGATTTGTAAATTTTGTTGTCTTAAGGGTAAAGGGACCGCGCGCACCGTCACGTGCAGGGCATCGGTATGCATATCGATCCCCAACTGCGTCAGCGCCGACTGCGCGGCGACCAGCGCCTGCTTTTCCCCTTCCGTAACTTTTAACCGCAGGGGGATCAACAGTGGCTGGGCACAGACGGCCTCTGCTCCCGGGGTCAACTGCGCCTGGCGCAGCCAGCGTTCGGCAACGGTCAACGACAGCAGCGCCAGGCCGCCCTCGCGCTCCAGCAGCGCGCAGTCGCGGCTAACAATCGTCAGCACTCTGCCAAAGCTCTGACTGTGCCCGGCCAGTTCCGCCGCGCCCGGGGTCTGTAACGCGGGCTTTGGCGCCGTCGGCGTGTCGAGCAACTGACGATAAAGCGCCCCTTGCTGCTTCTGGTAACCCGGTTGCGCGTGCGGCCAGCTCGCGCCGCCCGGCCTGCCGCTGGGGGCCGCAGGCTCACGCGATGGCGTGATGCTGAAACGGGCTGCCGGTTCACGCGCTTCTGACGGCCGCGCAAACTGGTTGCCGCCCGCCGCGATCCGGTTCTCCGGCATCGCACGGGGCGCCGGCAGGTCGTCTTTTTCCGCCAGCGGCGCGTCAAGCTGCTGCTGCAGCACGCTCAGGACGCCCTGGTAGATAAAGTCATGCACCAGGCGCGACTGATGGAAACGCACCTCATGCTTGGCCGGATGGACGTTCACATCCACCTGATGGGGATCGATCTCCAGATACAGTACAAACGCCGGCTGCTGATCGGCCCCCAGTTTGTCTTCACAGGCCTGGCGGATAGCGTGGTTGATCAACCGGTCCCGCATCATCCGCCCGTTAACGTAGCAATACTGAATTTCCGCCAGTGCAGAGTTAGTATGCAGCGGATCGGCGACCCAGCCGCGCAGGGTCAGATCGCCATGCTGCCACTCGATCGCCAGGGCATGTTCAAGAAAGGCGGCGCCACAGATGGTTCCCAACCGCCGCTCCCGCTGGCCATCCTGAGCGACTGCCCGATACTGGCGCATCACCTTGCCGTTATGGCTGAGGTTGATGGTGACGTCGAAGCGCGCCAGCGCAATGCGGCGGACCACCTCGTCAATGTGGCCGAACTCGGTCTTTTCGGTGCGCATAAATTTGCGCCGCGCCGGGGTGTTGTAGAACAGATCGAGGACTTCAAGGGTCGTACCGACCGGGTGCGCCGCCGGCTTCACCGTCACCGCCTGCTCGCGGCCTTCGGCATACGCCTGCCAGGCTTCCTGCTGTTCCGCCGTCCGCGAAGTGAGCGTCAGGCGCGCCACCGAACTGATACTGGCCAGCGCTTCGCCGCGAAAACCGAGGCTGATAATGGCTTCGAGATCGTCGAGCGAGGCGATCTTGCTGGTCGCGTGGCGAGCCAGGGCCAGCGCCAGCTCGTCTTTTTTGATGCCGCAGCCGTTATCGCGAATGCGAATAAGCTTCGCGCCGCCGCGTTCGATATCAATATCAATCCGCGTGGCGCCCGCATCAAGGCTGTTTTCAACCAGCTCTTTCACCACCGACGCGGGCCGTTCCACCACCTCGCCGGCGGCAATCTGGTTGGCGAGCTGCGGCGGCAGAACCTGAATCGGCATCCCCTGCTCCTTAGTTAATCAACATCCCGCCCGGCGAGGCGGCGCTGGCGGTCTGCGCCGCCTCGCCGCGAGGCGCCGACTGCAGCGGATGCTGCATAAAGTAGTTGCGCAGACCGTTATAAATCGCCTCCGCAATCTGCTCCTGGTAATCATCGCTGCCCAGCAGCCGTTCTTCCCCGTTGTTACTGATGAAGCCCGTTTCCACGAGGATCGACGGAATGTCCGGCGAGCGCAGTACGCCGAGGCTGGCATGCTCCGGACGGCGTTTATGCAGATTGCCAATCCGCTGCAGCTGGCTGAGCACGTTGGTCGCGACATCGTAGCCGACGCGTTGGGAGTGACCGAACTGCAGATCCAACACCGCCTGGCTCAGGTAGGGATCGGCCTGGCTGTTCGCCAGCACATCGCCCGCGCCGCCGAGCAGTTCAGACTGTTTCTCATGCTGTTCCAGCCAGCCGGCCATTTCACTGTTGGCGCGACGGTTAGAAAGCACCCATACCGAGGCGCCGGTGGCGTCGCGGTTTGGCGCGGCGTCAGCATGGATTGAGACGAGGAAGTTGGCATTTTGCTTACGCGCCACATCCGAGCGTCCCATTACCGAAATAAAGTAATCCCCGTCACGGGTCAGCACCGGTTTAAACTGCGGATCGGCGTTCAGCAGCGCACGCAGCTTGCGCGCGATGGCGATAGTCACGTTCTTCTCTTTGGTGCCATTCGGGCCAATCGCGCCAGGATCCTGACCGCCGTGCCCGGCATCGATGGCGATAATCACTTTATCCTGCGCCGACACGGTGCGGGCCGCCGGACGGGTCCCGGTTTGATTGTTGGTCATCGCCGGCTGAGAGGGGGTCATCACCGTCTGCCGATCGTGGCCCGACGAGCTGAACGGATTGCGTCCCGCCGTCACCGTCCGGGAAGGCATCACCGGCGGCGGGTCGGCCCGTTTCACCACCACAGGAGGTGGCGGCGGCGGCGGCGGCGCGTCGGCGTTGATGGTAAAGACCACCGTGTAATTCGCCCCGTTCTGCTGCTTCACCGCCCGGGTTTTGCCATCTTCCGTCAGATCCACCAACAGACGCAGCGTCTGCGAATCCTGCGGCGTACCGGCACGAATGCTCTTCACCAGGTTGCTGCCGCTAAATTTCAGCGGCAGTCCCTGCAATACGCCGGTCTGTTTGATATCCAGCGCCACCAGTCGTTTGCCCTGCGGGGTAAAGGAGTACTCCGGTTCACCGACAAAGCTAAGAGTAATACGGGCCTGCTGGTCTCCGTTAGAGACCTGGATATCGGATAAACTCGCCGCAGTGGCGTGAAGACTCGACAGCATCAGCGCAGCGGCAAGCCAGGTGGTTATGCGATACTTCATCCCGTCATCCTTCAGGCTAAATGGCTAAACGTGCCAGTAAAGACTCACCCCGTGAGGAGATCGCGGTAATGCGCGCCTCACGCCCTTGTGCCTGGTAATCAAGGTGAATTTCAACGTCCGGGTCAGGCAGGACACCTGCGCCTTGCTGCGGCCATTCCACCAGGCAGATGGCATCGTCGGCAAAATAATCGCGGATCCCCATAAATTCCAGCTCCTCAGGATCCGCCAGGCGGTAGAGATCGAAGTGATACACCATCAGCTTGTCGAGGGTATACGGTTCCACCAGGGTATAAGTTGGGCTTTTGACATTGCCGCAGTGACCGAGCGCCTGTAAAAAGCCGCGGCTAAAGGTGGTTTTTCCCGCGCCTAAGTCACCATAAAGGTAAATCACGGTGGCGCCGGTACAGGCCTGCGCAATACGGTCGCCCAGGGCCAGCGTGGCCTGCTCATCGGGTAAAGGAATCACTCGGTTAATCATGGTCTACGTCAATCACATCCGGGTTAACAACACGCTTGAGCGTGGAAAAGAGATCGGTCGCCAGCATGCCGCGGGTGCCCTCGCGGGCGGCCAGTCGGTCGGCGGCATCGCCATGAGCGACGCACCCAGCACAGGCAGCATCATACGGCGTCAGGTGCTGTCCTAACAATGCGGCGATGATGCCAGTGAGCACATCGCCCATGCCGCCGCTGGCCATCCCGGCATTGCCGGCGTCGATAATGCCCATCGCCCCGCTTTCACTGGCCACCACCGTGCCCGCGCCTTTCAGCACGACCACGCCGCCATACCGTTTTACCAGACGCTGCGCAGAAAGTAAGCGATCGCTTTCAATTTCTGCCACGCTGATATTCAGCAGACGGGCCGCTTCGCCGGGGTGCGGCGTCAGCACGCGATTGTGACGTTTATCGGGATTGAATGCCAGCAGGTTCAGCGCATCGGCGTCCCAGACCATCGGTTTGTTAACCCTTTCCACCATGCGCAGGGCGCTGCGTCCCCACTCGTTCTGCCCCAGACCTGGGCCAATCGCCACCACCTCCGCCCATTCCAGCGCGGCTTTCAGGGTCTGCGGCGTCAGCTCATCCACCATTAATTCCGGCCGGGCGGTGATAATAGGCGCCACGTTCTCCGGGTGAGTAAGTACTCGCACCAGCCCTGCGCCGGCGCGTAAAGCCGCTTCACCGCACATGCGAATCGCGCCTGCCGTGCCGCGATCGCCGCCGACGATCGCCAGCTTGCCGTGATCGCCCTTATGGGAGGTGGCCCGGCGCGGCGGCAGCCAGTCGGCAAGGTGGGCGGCGCAAAACCGCGTCAGGGGGGTACTTTGCCCGGCGAGCCAGCGCTCAAGCCCCAGCGCATGATGGTGGAGCTGCCCGACGACATCCCGCGCCTTGCCGGTCAGCAGCCCCGGTTTGAGCGCGATAAACGTCAGCGTATGGTCGGCCTGAATGACCGCCCCCGGCGTCGCGCCGGTCTGCGCGTTCAGGCCGGAAGGGATATCCAGAGCCAGCACCGGCGCAGGATGGTGGTTCGCCTGGTGAATGAGCACCGCGACGGATTCACGCGGCGCACTGCGCAACCCGGTGCCGAGCAGGCCATCAATAATCAGTGAGATATCGTCTGGCCAGGGGACAGTGGCCGCATGGATCACGCCGCCGGCGTTAAGCCATGCCTCCCGCGCCGCCTGCGCCTCTTCCGGCAGCGGGCTGTCACTCTCTACCGCCAGCAGCGTCACCCTCCGCCCGGCGGCCTGGGCCAGACGCGCGACGACATATCCGTCACCGCCGTTGTTGCCATGCCCGCAGAGGATCAGCCAGTGCGCGCTGTCAGGAAAAGCGCGGCTGGCCAGTTGGAACGCCGCCTCGCCCGCGCGCTGCATCAGTTCAAACAGCGTCAGTCCCAGGCTGTCCGCCGCCTCTCGTTCGGCCAGGCGCAGCGCCTCCGCAGGCCAAATGTTGTATGGTATACTGTCAGGGTTTTTCGTCATTGTATGGTCCATCATGTCACAGCCCCTCGATCTCGTTCAGTTAGCGCAACAAATCAAACAATGGGGCACAGAGCTCGGGTTCCAGCAGGTCGGTATCGCCGATACCGACCTCAGCGCCAGTGAACCCAAACTGCAGGCATGGCTGGATAAACAATACCACGGCGAAATGGAGTGGATGGCCCGTCACGGTATGATGCGCGCCCGCCCCCACGAACTGCTGCCCGGTACGTTACGCGTCATCAGCGTGCGGATGAATTATCTGCCCGCCAACGCCGCCTTTGCCCGCACCCTGAAAGATCCCGCGCTGGGTTACGTCAGCCGTTATGCCCTCGGGCGTGATTATCATAAGCTGCTACGTAATCGCCTGAAAAAACTGGGTGAGAAGATTCAGGAACAGTGTGCTTCGCTCAATTTTAGACCTTTTGTCGATTCCGCGCCTATCCTGGAACGGCCCATTGCAGAAAAAGCGGGCCTTGGCTGGACAGGTAAGCACTCACTTATCTTAAGCCGCGACGCCGGATCATTCTTTTTTCTCGGCGAACTGCTGATTGACCTGCCCCTGCCGGTCGACAGCCCTGTCGCGGAGGAGTGTGGACGCTGTGTCGCCTGCATGACTATCTGCCCCACCGGGGCCATCGTTGAGCCCTATACCGTCGACGCCCGCCGCTGCATCTCCTATCTCACCATCGAACTGGAAGGCGCTATTCCGGAGGAGTTCCGTCCGCTCATCGGCAACCGGATCTATGGCTGCGACGACTGCCAGCTTATCTGCCCGTGGAACCGTTTCTCACAGCTCACCGATGAAGAGGATTTCAGCCCGCGCCAGGCGCTGCATGCCCCGCCGCTGGTGGAGCTGTTCGCCTGGAGCGAAGCGTGGTTTCTGAAGGTGACCGAAGGGTCGGCGATTCGTCGCATTGGTCATCTGCGCTGGCTGCGTAATATCGCCGTCGCGCTGGGCAATGCGCCCTGGGATGAAGCCCATCTTCGCGCACTGGAGAGTCGCCTGGGCGAGCACCCGCTTCTCGACGAGCACATTGAGTGGGCGATTGCCCAGCAACTGAAAAAGCGCAGCGTCGACGCCGTCGAAGTACAGCTGCCGAAAAAATTACGTCTGGTCAGGGTGGTAGAGAAAGGCCTGCCGCGCGACGCCTGATTCATTCACAGGCTGTGAATAAAATCTAAAACACATTGAGTTTCAAGGCGCAGACCGAGGTCAAGTGATCGGATTAACATTTCGAAATGAAATTTAATTGTTAAATTTCAATTAGATATAAAGATATTATTTACAAAGCGAAGCATTTACGCCGTCAGAAGCGAAACGACAACCTGTGGATAACTCTGTTTACAGTATTTCTGCAGACCAAACGAAAATCATCCCCGGCGCTGGATTGCACTGTGGATAAATAAGAGATGGAAGAAAATTTGGAGCGGGAAACGAGACTCGAACTCGCGACCCCGACCTTGGCAAGGTCGTGC
>NZ_JBEAJL010000006.1:0-111646 GCF_040065275.1 Klebsiella sp. JB_Kp042 | reverse complement strand
GGGCGGCCCCCCCCTCTCCCTGACACCTGTGGTAGACCACTACGCCTTTCGTATTATTGATCCTCATCACAAAGGGCCAATCACAATTGTTACTCTCAGGCTAACGATTGGCCGCCGTGCTTAATTGATGCTCCGCGCCTCGCATCGCACACTAACCTCCACCAGGACAAACAAAACGATTTGTCGAATCAGGAGGTTAATAATGAATGCCGAACAAACGACGGGGCGGGTCTGGAACCGTCGCCGGACGGAAAAGCAGCGGCGGCTGGCCGAGGCCAACATCCCGGGCAAAGTCATCCCCACTGACCAGCTGGTCAGCGTACTGGAAAACCTGATCGCCCCCGGCGACCGGGTGGTGCTGGAAGGCAACAACCAGAAGCAGGCCGATTTCCTCTCCCGCATGCTGGCGGAAGTCAATCCGCAGAAAATCCACGATCTGCATATGATCATGCCGAGCGTCGGGCGCAGCGAGCATCTGGACCTGTTTGAAAAAGGTATCGCCCGCAAACTTGATTTCTCCTTCTCCGGTACCCAAAGCCTGCGCATTTCGCAGCTGCTGGAAGATGGCCTGCTGGAAATCGGCGCCATTCATACCTATATCGAACTCTACTCCCGCCTGTACGTCGATCTGTCGCCCAACGTCGCGCTGATCGCCGGCTACAAAGCCGACCGTAAAGGCAACCTGTATACCGGGCCGAGTACCGAAGATACCCCGGCACTGGTGGAAGCCGCCGCCTTCCACGACGGTATTGTTATCGCCCAGGTTAACGAACTGGTGGACGACGAGTGCGATCTGCCCCGCGTCGATATTCCCGGCTCGTGGATTGATTACGTGGTGGTCGCCGACAAGCCGTTCTTTATTGAACCGCTGTTCACCCGCGACCCGCGCCTGATTAAGCAAGAACACATTCTGATGGCGATGATGGCGATCAAGGGCATCTACGCCGAGCATCAGGTGCAGTCCCTCAACCACGGGATCGGCTTCAACACCGCCGCCATCGAACTGCTGCTGCCGACTTACGGCGAACAGCTCGGTCTGAAAGGCAAAATCTGTAAACACTGGACCCTGAACCCGCATCCGACGCTGATCCCGGCGATTGAGAGCGGCTGGGTGGAGAGCGTGCACTGCTTCGGCGGCGAGCTGGGGATGGAAGAGTACATCCGCGCCCGTCCGGATATCTTCTTTACCGGCCCGGACGGCTCCATGCGCTCCAACCGCGCCTTCTGCCAGCTGGCGGGGCAGTACGCGGTGGATATGTTTATCGGTTCGACCCTGCAGGTTGATGGTCTGGCTAACTCCTCGACCGTCACCCGCGGCCGCCTTTCCGGCTTCGGCGGCGCGCCGAACATGGGCCACGATCCGCACGGCCGCCGCCATGCCACCCCTGCCTGGCTCAATATGATCACCGAGCCAGACCCCATGCAGCGCGGTAAAAAACTGGTAGTGCAGATGGTCGAAACCTTTCAGGCCGGGGTGAAGCCGACCTTTGTTGAGACTCTCGACGCGGTCGACGTCGCCAAAACCTCCGGCATGCCGCTGGCGCCGGTGATGATTTACGGCGATGACGTCACCCACGTGCTGACCGAAGAGGGTATCGCCTACCTGTATCGTGCGGAAAGCCTGGAAGAGCGCCGGGCGATGGTCGCCGCCGTGGCCGGGATCACCGACATCGGTCTCGGAGTGGACGCGAAACGTGTGGCTGCCCTGCGTCAGAGCGGCAAAGTGGTTTACCCGGAAGATCTCGGCATTCGCCGCAGCGAGGCCACCCGTTCGCTGCTGGCCGCCGGCAGCGTCGCCGACCTGGTGGAATGGTCCGACGGACTGTACAACCCACCGGCAAAATTCCGGAGCTGGTAATGAAAATTCTCTCCCCCCTGCACGCAGAAAGCCGCGTCAGCTGGCTGGCGGATACCGCCAGCGCCTGTCTGATTGACGAAGCCCGTCTGAGCCCGAAACCGGGTCTGGTCGACAGCCGCGGCAGCGGCGCGCATCAGGACCTCACGCTGGCGCTGATGGAACGCTCCGCCCGCAGCCTGCAGCCGACCTTCCACGCGCTGGCCCAGCAAAGCTGGCGCCGCCCGGCGGATATCGCGCTGCGCGAAACCGTCGGCCGCCTCGGCCGGGAAGGCGAAGCGCAGATGATGCAGGCCACTGGCGGGGTCAACACCCACCGCGGCGCCATCTGGGCGCTGGGGCTGCTGGTCAGCGCGGTAGCGATGTTGGGGGGAGTGGGTCATTCACAGGCGATCGCCGACACCGCCGCCGCCCTCGCCCGTCTGCCCGACGGCCTGGCGCCGAAAAGCTTCAGTAAAGGGCTACGCGCCAGCCGCCGCTGGCAGGTGCCGGGCGCGCGCGAAGAGGCGCAGCGCGGTTTCCCGCATATCACCGCCCTGGCGCTGCCGCAGTTACAGCAAAGCCGCGCCCGGGGCGCCAGCGAGCCGCAGGCGCGACTTGACGCGCTGATGGCCATCATGACCTCGCTGAGCGATACCTGCGTGCTGTCGCGCGCCGGCATGACCGGCCTGCAGACCATGCAGCAGGGCGCCCGCGCGGTGCTGGCGGCCGGCGGGTGCGCCAGCGTCGCCGGACGCGCCGCCCTGGCGCGGCTTGACGCGCAGATGCTGGCGCACAACGCCTCGCCGGGCGGCGCCGCCGATCTCCTTGCCGCCACCCTGTTTCTCGACCGGGTTGCCGGCTAACGCATTCAGAGGATGTTATGGAACAGATTACATTGTCATTTCCTGCCAGCCGCGCCCTCCGCGGCCGAGCGCTGGCAGGGGTTGTAGGTTCAGGCGATATGGAAGTGCTCTATACCGCCGCCGGAAGCGATACGCTCAGCGTGCAAATTACCACCTCGGTGGATAACAGTCAGGCGCGCTGGCAGGCGCTGTTCGACCGGCTGAGCCTGATCAACGGCCTACCCGCCGGGCAGTTGGTTATTCACGACTTCGGCGCCACGCCGGGCGTCGCCCGTATTCGTATCGAACAAGTCTTTGAGGAGGCCGCTCATGCGTAACGATCGCAGCTTTATCGAACTGCGCGCTCGCGAACGCGCCCACGCACTGCTGGACGACGGCAGCTACCGCGAACTACTGGATCCGTTTGACGGCATTATGTCGCCGTGGCTCGGCGCGCAGGGCATTGTCCCACAGTCCGACGACGGTATGGTGGTCGCCAAAGGCACTATCAACCGCCAGCCGGCGGTGGTGATTGCCATCGAAGGCACCTTCCAGGGCGGCAGTATGGGCGAAGTCTCCGGCGCCAAAATGGCCGCCGCGCTGGAGCTGGCGGCGGAGGATAACCGCAACGGTATTCCGACGCAGGCGGTCCTGTGCCTGGAAACCGGCGGCGTCCGGCTGCAGGAGGCCAACCTTGGCCTGGCCGCCATCGCCGATATTCACGCCGCGATTGTCGATCTGCGCCGCTACACCCCGGTAGTCGGCATCATCGCTGGCACCGTCGGCTGCTTCGGCGGCATGTCCATCGCCGCCGCGCTGTGCAGCTATCTCATCGTCACCCGAGAAGCCCGTCTCGGCCTCAACGGCCCGCAGGTTATCGAGCAGGAAGCCGGCATTGAAGAGTACGACTCGCGTAACCGGCCGTTTATCTGGAGCATGACCGGGGGTGAAATTCGCGCCGCCAGTGGCCTGGTCGACACGCTGGTTAACGATGGCGTCAAGGCCGTCAAAACCGCGATGAACGCGGCGATCGCCAAAGGCGTACCGGCGCAACACCGCAGCGACAATTATGACGACTATCTGCGCCGTTTAAGCCAGTTCGACACCCGCCAGCAGGCGGATACCGCGCAGATTAAACAGCTTTTTGCCCGGGAGGAAAAATAATGAGTCAGTTCCCAAACCGCGCCGCGCTATGGCTGAACAAACTGGCGCCCGAGGCGCCGCTGATGAGCGGCCTGTGCCCTTCCGTGCAGGTCGCAGATGGCCAGATTGATGGCGAAAGCGTCCGCTTTATCGCCGTGGTGCCTGACGCCAACAACCACTACCCGCGCGCCGCCGGCGGTGAAGTCGGCCTGCTGGAAGGCTGGACGCTGGCGAAAGTGGTCAATGAAACCATCGCCGCCGACGCCGACCAGGCCCGCAAACGGCCGATCGTCGCCGTGATCGATGTGCCGAGCCAGGCCTATGGCCGTCGCGAAGAAGCCTTTGGTATTCACCAGGCGCTGGCCGGAGCGGCAGGCGCCTACGCCAAAGCCCGTCTGGCCGGCCACCCGGTGATTGGCCTGATCGTCGGCAAAGCGATGTCCGGCGCGTTTCTGGCCCACGGCTACCAGGCCAACCGTCTGATCGCCTTTAACGACAGCGGCGTACTGGTCCACGCGATGGGTAAAGCGTCGGCCGCGCGCATTACCCTGCGCAGCGTGGAGGCGCTGGAGAAACTGGCGGCGACCATCCCGCCGATGGCCTATGACGTCAGCAACTACGCCACGCTCGGCCTGCTCTCCGCTCTGCTTGACATCAGCCATCCGGACGCCCCTGACGACCACGATCTGGCGCTGGTCAGCCACACCCTGCGCGACGCCATCGCTGACGCGCGCCAGGATCCCTCGCTGAAGTGCCGCCTGGGTGCGGAAAACCGCCGCAGCTCGCAGCGGGTCCGCGACCTGATGCGCGCCAGCTGGTAGCACGTTCGTACGTAAGTAGTAGAAGAAAACCTGCCGGAAGCCGTCCCCCGGAGCGCGTCATAACCGCGCCGGGTAGGGACGGCTTTTAGAAAAAATAACAATCGCGCCAGTACTCTATTTTATTTACAGGTGATTTATGACTTATGTGATTATTCATGCTCTTGCCCCGATTTTCGTCATTATGCTTCTGGGCCGGTAAGGCCGGGATGGTAGATAACAAAAATGTCTCCCTGCTCAATATCTTTGTAATGGACTTTGCCTTACCCGCTACGCTGTTCAGCGCCACGGTGCAAACGCCGTGGGCCGGTATCGTCGCCCAGTCACCGCTGGTGCTGGTGCTCACTGGCGCGATGTGGATCACCTACGCCGGGATTTACTTCCTCGCCACCAGCATCTTCAAACGCACCCCGCAGGATGCCGCGGTGCTGACCCTCACCGTCGCCCTGCCGAACTATGCCGCGCTGGGCCTGCCGATCCTCGGCAGCGTGCTGGGTGAAGGCGCATCGACTTCGCTGTCGGTGGCGGTCTCTATCGCCTGCGGTTCGGTACTGATGACCCCCTTCTGCCTGCTGATTCTGGAACGTGAAAAAGCCCGCGCCGCGGGGGAAACCACCGGTTCTACGCTGGCGATGCTGCCGGTGCTGATGTGGCGTTCGGTGAAAAAGCCGATCGTCTGGGGCCCGCTGCTCGGGGTGGTGCTTTCCGCTATCGGCATTAAAATGCCGGACCTGCTGCTGGCCGCCATCAAACCGTTGGGCCTGGCCGCCACCGCCGCGGCGCTGTTCCTCACCGGGGTGATCCTCTCGGCGCGTAAACTGCAGCTCAATGCGCTGATCGCCACCTCCACCATCGTGAAACTGCTGGTGCAGCCGTTTATTGCCTGGGGTCTGGTGATGCTGCTGGGTCTGCACGGCTCTATCGCCATTACCGCGATCCTGATGATTGCCCTGGCCGCCGGCTTCTTCGGCGTGGTCTTCGGCAACCGCTTCGGCGTGCAGTCCCCGGATGCTGAAGCCGTGCTGCTGTTGAGCTCGGTTCTGTGTATCCTGTCGCTACCGCTATTTATCTCTTTGACTTCAGGACTGTAAACCATGTCATCAACACCGCGTCCCCACGATTTAGTGTGGTTAAACCACGCCAGCGCCCTGGAAGATGTTGTCGAGCCGTGGGTGGCTCAGCAGTGGCGAGCCGCGCTGCCGGTGGTGGTGAGGCGCGATGTTGACGGTCAGGCCCGCATCCCGGTTGGGGTGCGGGGCATGAAACGCGAACAGCGCGCCGCCGGCTGGGTACAGGCGCACAATATCGTGCGCAGCGTCACCCCGGAGATGCTGGTGGAGCGCGAGCGCCTGCTGGGCTCCCCTTTTGTTTCGCAGCCGCCGGTCCAGGCGGCCATCGCCCTGACGCTGGGCGACTGGCCCTGGCGCTGGGGCGTCACCGGCAGCACCGGCTACGCGCTGGCGACCGAAATCCCGGTACTCCATGCGGCAAGCGATCTGGATCTCCTGATCCGCGCCCCGCAGCCGCTGGCCCGCGAGGCGCTGCTGGAATGGCAGTCCCGGGTGGCCCAGCTCCCGTGCCGCGCCGATACCCAGGTCGAAACGCAATACGGCGCCTTCGCCCTCAATGAGTGGCTACGCGATGGGCGAGCGCTGCTGAAAACGTCCCGCGGCGCGCGCTTAACCGCTGCGCCGTGGCGCAGGGAGGAATGATGAAGATTTTGTTTACTTTTCCCGGACAGGGTGCCCAGCGTCCCGGCATGCTGGCGGCTATCCCCGACCGCGAAGCGATCCTCAGCCAGGCGCGCGCCGTGGTAGGGGATGAAGTCGAGGCCCTCGATAGCGCCGGATCGCTAAAACATACCCGTGCGGTCCAGCTCTGCCTGCTGATCGCCGGGGTAGCCTGGGCGCGCGAGCTACAGCGCCAGGGCGTCAATCCGCAGATTGTCAGCGGCCTGTCCATCGGCGCCTTTCCCGCAGCGGTGATTGCCGGCGCGCTCGATTTCGCCAGCGCGCTGCGCCTGGTGGCCCTGCGCGGCGATCTTATGGAGCAGGCCTATCCCGAAGGTTACGGGCTGACGGCGATCATGGGCCTGACCCGCCCGCGGGTTGAGGCGCTGATGCAGGGCCACGAGGTCTATCTTGCCAACCTGAACGCCGAAACGCAGATCGTGATCGCCGGACGCGATGAAGCCATGGCCGAGGTAGCGCAGCTGGCGCTGCAGGCGGGCGCCAGTAAGGCGCAGCGGCTGGCGGTCAGCGTCCCGTCGCACTGCGTGCTGCTGGATAAACCCGCCGCCGCGCTGGCAAAAGCCTTTGCCGACGTGACCTTAACGCGCCCGCAGTGCGCCTATTTAAGCGGCTCGACGGCGCGCGTGCTGTGGGATCCGCAGCGGATCGCCGACGATCTGGCGATGAACATGGCGCGCACCGTCCACTGGCAGGAGGCGATGATCGCCGCCGATGAGCGCGACGCGCGCTTAGCCATTGAGATGCCCCCCGGCGGGGTATTGACCTGCCTGACCCGCCAGGCGGGCTGGCGCGGGGAGACCCTCTCGCTGGAACGCAGCGGCGCGGACGTCGCCCGCCATCTGGCGCAGCGGCTTAACGATTAAGGCTCCGGGCGTACATTCTCCCTTCCGCCGCCAGCGCCAGCAGGTCGGCATCGCGTTCGCGATGGTGTGAATAGACAATCGAGATCAGCTGGCGCAGCTGGTACGGTTCCGCCAGCTTTAACAGCTGTACATCTTTTTCATAGACTTTTTTCATCCGCCCCGGCAGCAGCGCAAACCCGACGCCCGCCTGCACCAGGCTAATCATCGAAAAGATGTCATTCACCCGGGTGACGATCGTCGGCTCGAAGCCAGCGATATGAAACGCTTCCCGGAACCCGGCATAGGTGGCGAACCCCTCCGCCAGCGAGACGAATTTCCGGTCGGCGTAATCGCGCAGGTCAGCAAGCTGTGTGCTATCCAGCTGCGCTGTCGCCGGGGCGGCGAGAAAGATATCGTCCTCAAACAGCGGCACCACGTCGAAAGCGGTATTGTTGAACTCCCCTTCATTGGTGGCGATCAGGATAGCGTCGAGAGCGTCGTCTTCCAGCATATCCAGCAGCATCTGGTTAGAGCCCATGGTGAGATCCAGCTCCAGCTCCGGACGACGCAGCTTCATACCCATGATAATGCGCGGGACGGTTTCCAGGGTCAGGGAATAGAGGGTGCCGATGCGCAGCCGCCCCTGGCCGACGCCGGCGACTTTGCGCGTCGCCTCAAGGCCGCGGCTCATCAGACTCATCACATCCTGACAATATTCCAGCAGCGTCCACGCCGCCTGCAGCGGCAGCAGATTGCGCCCTTTATGGACAAACAGCGGGCAGCCCACCCCCTCTTCCAGGGTATGCAGCGCGCGATGAACGCTGACGCTGCTAAGCTTCATCGCTTCGGCGGTTCTGGCGATATTGCCCTTCGCCATAAACATCATAAAGACCGACAGCTTGCGGAAGGTGATCTCCTGGTTGATATCGTCTTGCATAGCCCTTCCACACTCCTGATTTGCTTTTCTTTTTTCAATTCAAATCAGTATATCGTTTATGACGGCAAAGTTGCAGGCAGAGAGCGGCTTAGGCCGGCAAGGAACGCAAAAAAGGGAAGACCGTGGTCTTCCCTTTTGTTCTCTATCGAGTTTGCTTTTACAGCGCCATATCATGCTGCGGCGAGGCGTCGCGCTGCGGCTCCGCCGGCTTCGCGGTCGCGGTGGGCGCAGCCGCTGGCATCTGGATCACCGGCGGTTTCGTCAGCTGCAGGGTCGCGGCGGTATCATCCCAAACCTGCTGGGTCAGCGCCACGTTACCGTTCAGCTTCTGGCCGTAGCTCGGCACGATCTGGTGGATACGGGTCTGCCACTCCGGCGAGTTAAACTGCGTCGGGAACATCTGCTTGAGCACATTGAGGGTGATCGGCGCGGCGGTGGAAGCCCCCGGCGACGCGCCGAGCAGCGCGGAAATGGTTTTCTGCTGATCGACCACCACTTCGGTACCCAGTTTCAGCACGCCGCCCTTCTCTGCGTCTTTCTTAATGATCTGCACGCGCTGGCCGGCCTGGATCAGCTTCCAGTCCTCTTTACGCGCGTCCGGGTAGTACTCTTTCAGCGCGGCGAAGCGGTCATCATCGCTGAGCATCACCTGGCTGACGAGATATTTCACCAGGTCGAAGTTATCGAGTCCGACGTGGGTCATCGGCAGCACGTTATCAGTGGTGGTGGTGCTCAACAGGTCGAAGAAGGAACCGTTTTTCAGGAACTTGGTCGAGAAGGTGGCGAACGGCCCAAACAGCACCACGCGCTTGCCATCCAGGTAGCGGGCGTCAAGGTGCGGTACCGACATCGGCGGCGCGCCGACCGAAGCCTGGCCATACACTTTCTCGAGGTGCTGCGCGGTGACCGCCGGGTTCTCGGTCATCAGGAACGAACCGCCCACCGGGAAGCCAGCATAGTTGTCCGCTTCCGGAATACCGGTTTTCTGCAGCAGCTTCAGCGCGCCGCCGCCGGCGCCGATAAAGACGTATTTCGCGTCAATAGTCTGCGCTTCCCCGCTCTGCACGTTCTTAATGGTCACGTGCCAGGAGTTATCGGCATTGCGTTTGAAATCGGTGACCTCAGAGGAGGTTTGCAGGGTGAAATGGCTGTTTTTCTTCAGGCTGCCGATCAGCTGCCGGGTGATTTCGCCATAGTTAACGTCGGTACCTACCGGCGTCCAGGTGGCAGCGACTTTCTGCTGCGGATCGCGGCCTTCCATCACCAGCGGCGCCCACTGTTTAATTTGCGCGTGGTCGGTGGAGAATTTCATCCCCTGGAATAAGGTGGTCTGCTGCAGCGCGGTATAACGCTTATGTAGATAGTCGACATTATCGCCCCAGACGAAACTCATATGCGGCGTGGAATTAATAAAGGAGTGCGGATCGTGCAAAATACCGCGCTTCACCTGTGCCGACCAGAACTGACGGGAGATCATAAACTGTTCGTTAATATCCAGCGCTTTGCTGACGTCAATCGATCCGTCGGCCCGCTCCGGCGTATAGTTCAACTCCATATTCGCCGAGTGACCGGTACCGGCGTTATTCCAGCCGTTGGAAGATTCCAGGGCCACGCCGTCCAGTTTCTCCACCATCGTCAGGTCCCAGTCCGGCTGCAGCGCCTGCAGCCAGGTGCCAAGCGAGGCGCTCATGATCCCGCCGCCAATCAGCAGGAAGTCAGTTTTTTTAGAGGTATCCGCTTCAGCATGCGTCGCCGCGCTGACGAACATCGCTAATGCGGTAAAGGAAATAATCGTTTTTTTCATTGCAGGCATAATAGAATTATCACGTAGCACACGGTAATAAGAGGCAGCATATTAACGCACTTTTACTTTATTTTAAAATATCATTTACACTCTCGCATTTTAATCAAATAATTATTTAACTTAAAAAATCAGAACGACGCAAAAAATAAAAGTCGCCGTAAAATTATGGCTGAAAATTCAGCGCGATTGCCGGGGAAAATAGAAAAGAGGGATTTCTTTAGTTAATAAAGTCCAGACGCGCACACCGTTGGTGCGCGCCTGGCGACAGGCTTAATGGGCGGGAGTGACAGCGCTGCGCTGGGCTTCGCGCAGGGCAAGACGCAGATGATCGTGATGTTTGGTCAGCAGCTCCCGCGCGTGCCAGGCGTCCAGCCCGCTGAGCAGCATCAGGATCGCGGTGCGGCAATGGTGGTGGCAGCTGGTCAGCGCGGCTTTTGCTTCGCTGCGCGTGCAGTCGGTGGCCGCCATAACAATCGCCACCTGCCGCTCCGCCCAGTGCGGAGTGTCAGCCTGCAGATCCACCCGCAGGTTGCTGTACACCCGGCCGTCACGGATAGCAAGGCCCGTCGACACCATGTTAAGGATCTGCCGCTGGGCCAGCCGGGCCTTCGGATTGGTCAAGCCCGCCACCGCTTCCGGCCCGGTCTGCGGAGCAATAACAATATCCGCCAGCTGCGCCGCCTCGCTGGCCGCCTGCTGGGTCACCACCGCGATCGGGGCCCCCAGCGACCAGGCGTGGCGCATCGCCCCCCAGACCCACGGGGTCTTGCCGCTAACGGTCAGCGCCAGCAGCATATCGTGGCTGGAAAAGTCCAGCGACTGCAGCTCGAAGGCGCCAAGATCGTAATTATTCGCTGCCGTCTCCCTCTCGGCCATCGCCGCCGTCTGGCCACCGGCAATTAGCCCCACAAGCGCATGTTTGCCTTCCGGAGAGTAGTCGCTGACCGCCTGGACTGCCGTGCGGCCTGATTCCCCGGCGCCGATAATGACCAGACGCCCTCCCCGGCTCATTGTCGCGGTGGCGATATCAATCAACCGGGCGATATCCGGCAGACAGGCGCCGACCGCCTCCGATATCTGCTTATCATCCTGATGCAGCATCGCCAGCATGTCGGCGGTGGCGAGGCGATCGATGTGGGTGGTATCCGGGTGACGACGTGCCTGCATTGACGCGGTTAGCGAACTGCTCATAACAACCTCCATTTACGACAGAAAAAGCGCATCTCGGCGAAATCAGCGGCCTGATGCATATCCTTATATTCATCAGGACTATTTAACCTCTGTCGCCACTATAAGGGGAATCTTCCGCGCTTTACCGCCGTCGGGGTCACAGTTTACCGTCCCGATCGCCCGTTCACGGGCAATTGCCGATTATCTGAGCAATCCTGTCTCAGGTCTTATCTTCGCCTTCCGCCTGCATGGCCAGCCAGAAGGATTGCTGACAAAGGTTATAAAATTGTTTGCGCATTGGCTTCACCTCCAGGCCGGCGCTATCGATAACCAGCCAGTCGATCCAGCACTCCGGGCACGAGGCGGCATCCTGTTGCGGAAGCTCGAGCTCGTAGCGGTGCTGGATCACCACCCCGCTGCGATGCCGCCAGCGCGCGATCTCCCACTCTGCTTCCGCTTCACGGTCCTGTTGACGATGCTGCGCCAGTCGTTCAACGTGCTGTTGCCGGAGGATATCCCGGACCAGAGATGCCAGTTCCATCATGTCTGCCTTAAGCCTGTGGCGAAAAGCGACAGTTTATCGTGGACGGGCCGAGGCTACCGTAGCAAAAGCGGCCTTTTGCTTTGATTACACGGCTTTATGAATGCCGCGCTATCAGCGATAATAATCGTTCACTGAATCTATCCGGGATCGTCATGAAGGCATCAGAGCACCCGCCTCGCGTTCGTCAACGCGCCTTACCGCTAAAGCTGAGCACCGCCGTCTCCTTGATGATTGGCAGCGTGATCGGCGCCGTGCTGCTGCTGGTCTATGCCCTGTGGTATATGCAGATCAGCAATGCCACCCGCGACGGCCTGAAAGAGACCGCGCTGGCGGTGGCGCGTACCATGGCTGATATGCCGCAGGTGAAGCGCGGACTGGCGGCGCCGCCGCAGCAGCAGATTATTCAGCCGCTGGCGCAGGCCATCACCCGGCGCAACGACCTGCTGTACGCTATCGTCACCGATATGCACGGTATTCGCTATTCGCATCCGGACAGCTCAATTATTGGCAAACCCTTCATCGGCCACGATATCCAGCCGACGCTGCAGGGAAAAGAGAACGTGGCCATTAACCACGGGGTGCTGGCCCCGGCGCTGCGGGTGTTTACCCCGGTGTTCAACGACCAGCATCAGCAGATTGGCGTGGTGGTGGTCGGCATTTCGCTGAGTAAAGTGGACGAGCAGATCGCCAACAGCCGCTGGGACGTGCTGCTGACCATCCTGTTCAGCGCGCTGGTCTGCGCCATCGGCACCTGGAGCCTGGTGCGCGGCCTGAAGCGCGTCCTGCTGGGGCTGGAGCCGCACGAAATATCCACTCAGTTTCAGCAGCGTCAGGCCATGCTTCACGCCCTCAAGGAGGGGGTGGTGGCGGTCGATGCCCATGGTGAGGTTAACCTGATCAACCCGGCGGCGCGCGAGATTCTCTTTTCCGGGCCGGACAAGACCCTCGCGCATACCCCGCTGCTCGCCGACCTGCAGACGGTTTTGCACAGCGGCGAGCCGATGTACGACCGCGAGCTGGGGTGCAATGGCCTGTTGCTCATCAGCAACACGGTGCCTATCCGCAGCCAGGAGGCGGTGGTCGGCGCCATCTGTACCTTCCGCGATAAGACCGAAGTCAGCCAGCTGCTGCAGCGGCTGGACGGCATGATGAGCTATGTGGATGCCCTGCGCACCACCTCACATGAGTTTATGAACAAACTGCACGTGATCCTCGGCCTGCTGAATATGAAAAGCTATGGCAAACTCGAGGAGTACGTGCTGCAGACCGCCCACCGCTACCAGGCGGACATCGGCGATATTCAGCACCGCATTAAATCCCCGGTGGTGGCCGGCTTTCTGATAAGTAAAATGCAGCGCGCCACCGAGTGCGGCTTTACCCTTAAGCTGGCGGAAGAGAGCCTGGTGCCGGATTGCCCGAATGAGAAGCAGGTCACCGTGCTGGTGACGGTGCTGGGCAACCTTATCGAGAACGCGCTGGACGCCATGAGCGGTCAGGCGGAGGGCGAAATCGGCCTGCTGCTGCACTATCAGGACGGCTGGCTAAGCGGTGAAGTGAGCGACGACGGGCCGGGGATCCCGGAAAACAACATCGACGCTATCTTTAACAAAGGCTTCTCCACCAAAGGCGAGAATCGCGGCGTCGGGCTGTTTCTCGCCAACCAGCAATTACGCGAGCTGGGCGGCACCCTCGCCGTCGAGTCGGAACCCGGCGTATTTACCCAATTTTTTGTTCATCTCCCCTGGGATAGTAAAAGGAAACGTGCGTGATAAATGTGTTGATTGTTGACGATGATGCCATGGTGGCCGAACTGAATCGCCTGTACGTGGCAAGGGTTCCCGGCTTTCGTTGCAGCGGGAGCGCCTCGACGCTCAGTCAAGCCCGGGAGATGATTAACGATCCGCAGCTGGAGATCGATCTGGTGCTGCTGGATGTCTATATGCAGCAGGACAGCGGGCTCGATCTGCTGCCGACTATCCGTAAATCGGGGCGCGCCATCGACGTCATCATGATCACCTCGGCGGCGGATGCCGCCACGGTGCAGACCGCCATGCATTACGGAGTGGTCGATTACCTGATCAAACCTTTCCAGTTTCCCCGTTTTGAAGAGGCGCTCACCACCTGGCGGGAGAAGCGCAAGCTGATAACCGGTCAACCCTATTACGAGCAGGCCGACGTTGACCGCCTGCTGCACGGCGGCGCGCCGGAGGCCAGCGACGCGCGCAAGCTGCCCAAGGGGCTCACCGCGCAAACCCTGCGCACCCTGTGCCAGTGGATTGACGCTCACCCGGACGTTGAATTCTCTACCGATGAGCTGGCGGCGGCGGTGAATATCTCCCGTGTTTCCTGCCGCAAGTATCTGATCTGGCTGGCGCAGATCAATATTCTCTATACCACTATCCACTACGGCGCCACCGGGCGGCCAGTCTATCGCTACCGCCTGGTGGCCGAACAGTACAGCTTGCTTAAGCAGTACAGTCAGTAACGCGGTAGCCGCTGTCCAGCGACGCAAAGCGCAAGCGCTGCGGCGCTGACAGTATAATGTCGCGATTTTTGGTGACGAAAATCGCGTCGATATCCTGCCGCTGACGCAACGCTGCGCAGCCTTTCTCGACGCCGAGGCCGAACAGCAGCGTGGTCCAGATATCGCCGTCTAAAGAATCGCTGGAAATCACCGTGACGCTGTCGAGTTCGTTGTCCAGCGGGTAACCGCTGCGCGGGTCGAGAATATGGTGCCAGCGCTTGCCGTCCTGCTCGAAATAACGTTCGTAGGTGCCCGAGGTGACTACCGACTGTCCGTTGACCGTCAGGGAGCCGATCAGCGCCTGCGCATCGGCAAACGGTTTTTTCAGGCCAATAGCCCATTCGCCGAGGGTATGCACATTGCCGCCGAGGTTGATCAGCGCCCTTTCCACCTGCTGCTGACGCAGATAATCACGCACCCGGTCAGCGATATAGCCTTTGGCGATCGCCCCAAGATCCAGCTCCATCCCCGGCTGCTGAAGAAACACGCTGCAGGTTGCCTCATCAAGGATCACCTCCTGCGGGCGGGTCAGCGCCAGCCGGGCCCTGATTTCGCCGGCGTCAGGCACGCTGTGTCCCTGAAAGCCAATCCGCCACAGCTTCACCAGCGGCCCAATCGCGAGGTTAAAGGCGCTGTCGCGCACCATGCTGGCGGCTTTGGCGCACTGAATGAGCTGAAAGACCGGGCGGCTGACGGTCACCGGGTGACGTCCGGCGGCGTGGTTGATATCCATCACCTGGGACTCGGCGCGGTTAACGGTAAGCAGATCTTCGTAGCGCTTGATTAACTGAAATACGCGGGAGGCCAGCGCCTCATCATGGGAGCAGAGTTTGAGCAGGATGGGAGAACCCATCAGAACGGCGGAGTAGCTATAGACGCGGTTATCAGACATCGGGCTCTCCTTAGTAGGGGTAAGCCGGGCGGCGACAGCGCCGGCCCGGCATCAACAATGGCGTGTTATCCTCTGGCGCGTTTCGCCGCCTGGTGGCCCGCGAGGGTGCCGAAGATGATGATATCCGCCACCGCGTTACCCCCGATACGGTTGCCGCCGTGGATCCCGCCAACCACCTCACCGGCGGCGTAGGCGCCGCGGATCGGCTGACGGGCAACGTTCAGCACTTCGCCATCGGTGTTAATGGTCACGCCGCCCATGGTGTGGTGCACCCCCGGGGCGATACGAATGGCGTGGAACGGACCTTCGTTAATCGGCGCGCGCAGCGCGGTGGTACGGCCAAACTGTTCATCATGCTGTTTTTCCACCGCCCCGTTGTAGCACTCGAGGGTGGCGAGGAAGGCATGGTAATCCATCCCCAGTTTCTCCGCCAGTTCACGCGGCGAGCTGGCGCTGGTGACGAAGCCTTTGGCGATGTACTCATCGGCGGCTTTGTTTTTCGCCCGTACATGTTCGTCAAAGACGATGTACGCATAGTGTTCCGGCAGGGCGATAATCGCCGCGGAGACTTTATCGCGGGTCTCCATTTCGTTGAAGAAGCGGTTACCCTGCTGGTTGACGAGGATCGCCCCACCGCCGCGAATCGACTCGGAAATCAGATAAGAGGTCTGCTGTTCAACGGTCGGGTGAATTTGAATTTCGCCCATATCCACCGTGTCGGCGCCGATACGCTCCAGCAGCGCGATACCGCTCCCGGTGGCCCCTTTGTGGTTGGTGGTGACGAACCCTTCGAGGTCAGGACGATACTTCACCACCATCGCGCTGTTGGCGCTGAAGCCGCCGGTGGCCACCACAATGCTTTTGCTCTGGACTTCAATGATCTCGTTTTCGTCGTTGATCAGACGCACGCCGCTGACTTCATCGCCGCTCATCAGGATCTCTTCCACCGAGGTATCCAGCAGGACGTCGATGCCGCGTTTGGTGATGTTGCGCACCAGGCCGCTAATCAGATAGCCGCCGACCGCTGACCCGTCGCGCGGACGGTGGGTGCGGTCAATGCTCATCCCGCCGGTGGTGGTGATATCGTTGAGCATAATGCCGCGGTCAGCCAGCCATTCAATGGCTTGCGGGGCATTCTCCACGAAGCGGCGCAGCAGCTGCGGGTTGTTTTTATTGTGCCCACCTTTCAGGGTTTCCTGATAGAACAGCTCTTTGCTGTCCTGAATGCCTTTCACGCGCTGGAAGCGGGTCTCCGCGGCGTTCATCCCGGCGGAAGCCTTGATGGTGTTCCCTCCAATGGTCGGCATTTTCTCGACGATCAGCACGCTGGCGCCTTCGTCGTGAGCCTGAATGGCGGCCGCCAGACCGGCGCCGCCGCTGCCGACCACCACCACATCATAGCTTTTCGGCGCGGCGTCATTGCCGCCCTCTTCCGCCGCCAGCGCTTTGCTCGATTTCAGCATCGCTTTGGCGACCGCTTTTTTCACCGCCTCGCTCTGGCTGGTGGCCCCGGAAATAGCGTCCACGTGCGGGGTATTGGCGGTCAGAATACGTTCGCGGATCTCTTCGAAGCTGGTGGTGAACTCCACGGTCTGCACCGGGCTCGCCGCCAGTTCGATATCGGCGATATGGTCATTTTCGAGGCTGACGTTGATCACCAGCTCATTGGCGTCATCCTGAACGGTTTCAACAAACATCCCCGGCTTAAATTTGGCGTCGCCCATGCTCATGTCGCGGATCATCGCTTCCACCAGCGAGAAGCGCCACAGCGGTTCCGGAATATGCAGCGCCTCGCGCTGGGTGCTGTCGATAAACAGCTCCAGCTCTTCACCCGCGGCGATACGAGCCGCCCAGTCCGGATAGGCGATGCAGGCGCGGCCCACGGCGATCAGATCATAGCCGTGATCGAGGCCCAGCTCGGCATCGGCGACGTTAACCACCCCGCCGACGCCCATCACCGGCACCTGAGCCAGAGTGTCAGAGCGCATGGCGCAGTATTTCTCAATCAGCGGCGTTGGGTCGCAGGTATCAACGATAGAGGGACGCAGAGTCGCGCCCACCGAGAAGTGCAGATAATCGACGCCGCGAGCGGCCAGTTTTTCCAGCAGATACATGGTGTCGTCGAAGCGGATCCCCGGGACCTCCATCTCTTCCGGCGAGAAGCGGTAACCGATGATAAAGGCATCGTCAGCGTACTGGCGGGCCATTTTATGGGTGATGTCGAGCACCGCCAGCGGGAAACGAGCGCGATTGTCGCGGCTACCGCCCCACTCATCGTCGCGCTGGTTGGAGTTCGGCGAATAGAACTGCTGAATGAGATAGGTGTTAGCCCCGTGAATTTCGACTCCGTCGAAACCGGCGAGGATAGCGCGACGGACCCCATCGCCAAACTTGGCGATCATGCCTTCCACTTCGTCTCCGCTCAGCGCCCGCGGCATCGCGGCGCCCTCACGCGGGGCGGCGATAGCGCTCGGCGCCACCGGCTGGCGACCGCCGATCAGCTGCGGGTCGACCATGCGGCCGCCGTGATAGATCTGCAGAATCGCTTTCGAACCTTCCGCTTTAATCGCTTCGGCGATTTTCGCCAGGCCGGCGATTTTTTCATCGTTATCGATACCGATAGCACCCGGGAAGGCCAGGCCGTAGTCATCAATAAAGCAGCACTCGACAATAATGGTGCCGATGCTGCCGGCGCGAGCGCGATAGTACTCCACCAGCTCGCTGGTGACAGTCCCATCGAAATAACCGGTGCAAGTGGTCATCGGCGCCATGAGCAAACGGTTTTTCAGCTCCGTACCATTTGGTAAAGTAAATGGCTGCAGAATTCGTTCGTTACTGGTCATAAGTTACGCTCCAGATTTTAAAATATTAAAAATTCAGAATGGGGTGACGGAATCATTAATGGTTGTGGTTTTTTAATTCCTGTTGTCATGCCAATAATATAACGGGTTTTTTAGTTACTAAATCAATTACGTTAGTTATAAAACTATTTAACCCCAGCAATAACATCGCTACCTCTATTGTATTATTAAAATAATAAATAGCATTTACATAATACAAATGAACGATAACATTTCAGATACTTACGTTAACATTCACAACGACCAAACTCGCGCACATTACAGTTATTATTCAGCAACTTACGAAACTCATGGAAAAAATTAGCATTAATTGCTTATTTTTATTTTAACATTTACCGATATTTTCGCCAAAATAACACCTCATCACATAGGGTTATACTGATAATAAAAAAATAGTGAAATCACCTGCTTTTCTTGATCTTGATCAATTGCAACGGCCATTGAAAGCGCAATATATAAATAACCAATAAATTTAATTTAACGCCCATCAAATCGCGTTAAATAATCGCCCCAACGATACTCAGAAACGCAAAATAAAAACTAAAGAAACTTTTGTAATTAAAGAAACCACTGAGCGCATCGCTGGCGTAAACGTTATTTTCAACAACTTGCAGATACTCATTATGAAAGAGAAAAAGACAACCATACCGCCTGCCGGTGCAGTCAATCCAACGACTGCGAATAAAAAACGTCTCCTGATGATGGCGCTGCCGATTATCGTTGCCGTGCTGTTACTCTTCGTCCCGGTCCCGGACGGCCTGCCGCCGTACGCCTGGCACTACTTCGCTATCTTCGTCGGGGTGATCGTCGGGTTGATTTTTGAACCACTGCCTGGCGCCGTTATCGGCATCACCGGCGTGGTGGTCATCGCCCTGTGCAGTCAGTGGCTGCTGTTCAGCCCGGAACAGATGGCCGCACCTGGCTTCAAAATGGCCGGCGCCTCCTTTAAGTGGGCGGTGAGCGGCTTCGGCAACTCCACCGTGTGGCTTATCTTCGGCGCCTTTATGTTCGCCGCCGGCTACGATAAAACCCAGTTCGGCCGCCGCCTGGCGCTGATTCTGGTGAAATATCTCGGCCGTCGCAGCCTGACGCTGGGCTACGCCATCACCTTCGCGGATCTGCTGCTGGCGCCGTTTACGCCGTCGAATACCGCGCGCAGCGGGGGCACCATCTACCCGATTATCGCCAACCTGCCGCCGCTGTACGGTTCAAAACCAAACGATCCGAGCGCGCGTAAAATCGGTTCCTATCTGATGTGGGTAGCGATCACTGCCGCCTGTATCACCAGCTCGATGTTCCTGTCAGCACTGGCGCCGAACCTGCTGGCGCTGGCGCTGGTAAAAAGCATCGTCGGTATCAACATCTCCTGGGGCACCTGGTTCATCGCCTTCCTGCCGCTTGGCGTACTGCTGATCCTGACCATGCCGCTGCTGGCCTACTGGTTCTACCCGCCGGAAGTGAAAGTCAATAACGAAGTGCCGCTGTGGGCCGCTCGTGAACTGGAAAAACTGGGCAAACTGTCGCGCAATGAGATCCTGCTGCTGGTGTTCGTCTGCTTCGCGCTGATGATGTGGATCTTCGCAGCCGACTGGATTGAACCGGCTCTGGCCGCCCTGCTGGTTATCGTGCTGATGCTGTGGACCGGCGTGCTCTCCTGGAGCGATATCACCAACAACAAAGCGGCGTGGAACACCTTTGTCTGGTTCGCCACCCTGGTGGCGCTGGCCGACGGCCTCTCCTCTACCGGCTTTATCGCCTGGCTGGGTAAAGAGGGCGGCGCGCTGATGAGCGGTATCTCCCCGGGGATGGCGACCATCGTCCTGCTGCTGGCGTTCTACCTGCTGCACTATCTGTTTGCCAGCACCACCGCGCACACTACCGCGCTGCTGCCGGCCATGCTGACTATCGCCGCCACCATTCCGGGGATGAATATGGAAGTGTTCGTTCTGCTGATGGTGACCTCGCTGGGCGTGATGGGGATCATCACCCCGTACGGTACCGGCCCAAGCCCGATCTACTACGGCAGCGGCTATCTGCCGACCAAAGATTACTGGCGCCTCGGCACCATCTTTGGCGCCATCTTCCTGGCCGCCCTGCTGCTGATTGGCTATCCGTGGATGTCCATGATGTTCTGATTCATAACCGCCGGGACCACCCCGGCGGTTTTATCTTTATGGAGTAAGTGATTATGTCGACTAAACCGTTTGTTTATCAGGATCCGTTCCCGCTGGCGCACGACGATACCGAATACTATCTGCTCAGCAAAGCGCACGTCTCCGTCGCCGAATTTGCCGGCCAGGAAGTGCTAAAAGTTGACCCTCAGGCGCTGACCCTTCTGGCGCAACATGCCTTCCACGACGCCTCCTTTATGCTTCGCCCGGCCCATCAGCAGCAGGTAGCGGATATCCTTAACGACCCGGAAGCCAGCGAAAACGACAAATACGTCGCCCTGCAGTTCCTGCGCAACTCCGATATCGCCGCCAAAGGCATTCTGCCCACCTGCCAGGACACCGGCACCGCCATCATCATGGGTAAAAAAGGCCAGCGCGTCTGGACCGGCGGCGGCGACGAAGCCGCGCTGGCGCAGGGGGTATACAACACCTACATCCAGGACAACCTGCGCTATTCGCAGAACGCCCCGCTGGATATGTATAAAGAGGTCAACACCGGCACCAACCTGCCGGCGCAGATCGACCTCTATGCTACCGATGGCGATGAGTACAAATTCCTCTGTATCGCCAAAGGCGGCGGCTCGGCGAACAAAACCTATCTCTACCAGGAAACCAAAGCGCTGATCACCCCGGCGAAGCTGAAAAACTATCTGGTGGAGAAGATGCGTACCCTCGGTACCGCGGCCTGCCCGCCGTACCATATCGCCTTTGTCATCGGCGGTACCTCGGCGGAAGCGACGCTGAAAACCGTCAAGCTGGCCTCCACCCGCTACTACGACGGTCTGCCAACCGAAGGCAACGAGCACGGTCAGGCGTTCCGCGATGTGCAGCTTGAGCAGGAACTGCTGCAGGAAGCGCAAAACCTCGGCCTCGGCGCGCAGTTCGGCGGCAAATACTTCGCCCACGATATCCGGGTGATCCGCCTGCCGCGCCACGGCGCCTCCTGTCCGATCGGCATGGGCGTCTCCTGCTCCGCCGACCGCAACATCAAAGCCAAAATCAACCGCGACGGTATCTGGATTGAGAAACTGGAGAGCAATCCAGGAAAATATATCCCTGAACATCTGCGTCAGCAGGGCGAAGGCAAGGTGGTCAGCATCAACCTGAATCAGCCGATGAGCGAGATCCTGGCGCAACTGTCCGCCCATCCGGTTTCCACCCGCCTGAGTCTCAACGGCACTATTATCGTCGCCCGCGATATCGCCCACGCCAAGCTGAAAGAGCTTATCGATAATGGCGAGGAACTGCCGCAGTACGTGAAAGATCACCCGATCTACTACGCCGGCCCGGCCAAAACGCCTGCCGGTTACGCCTCCGGCTCCCTCGGCCCGACCACCGCAGGCCGCATGGACTCTTACGTCGATCTGCTGCAGTCCCATGGCGCGAGCATGGTGATGCTGGCGAAAGGCAACCGCAGCCAGCAGGTCACCGACGCCTGCCACAAACACGGCGGCTTCTACCTCGGCAGCATCGGCGGCCCGGCGGCGGTGCTGGCGCAACAGAGCATCAAGAGCCTTGAGTGCGTGGCGTATCCGGAACTGGGGATGGAGGCGATCTGGAAAATCGAAGTGGAAGATTTCCCGGCGTTTATTCTCGTCGATGATAAAGGCAACGATTTCTTCCAGCAGATCCAGAACAAGCAGTGCGCCGGCTGTAAACAGCACGGCTAACGCCCCCCTCTGGCGCTAACAGCAGGCCGTCGCCGTTCAGGTGACGGCTTTTTTTATGCCCGCGCCGCGCCAGCTTGAATTCACTTCCTGCCCGGCTATGCTCAACGACAAGTCGTCCCTTGGATGCTGAAAAATAACAATAATTCCCTTTCCCGGGTTGATGCTGACCCTCGGGTCGACCGGGACGATGCCCCATGCCGTCGCGCCGCAGGAGGGTGAGAAATAAGGGATAACGTAGCGGCATTTCCGCCGGGTGGCGGCGTACACCTTACCCGGCCTACAGGGGCCGTGCAGCCAGCCGTTAATTAACCCACTTGCGCGACTGAAACTGCCGGTGCTGGCGGCCTCAACATCGCTGAGACGTTCCCGGAAGGCCGGGGGTACAGGGGGCGGCGGCGACTGGCCGCCCCCTGTGCGCTGCCTGCGCCATGAGTGACATAACGCTGAAGATCAACCGGGAGCGCAATCTGCCCGGAGTTAACATAGACGTTGTAACCCTGCCAACATAGTGCGAACAGGAACACTTCCGGTTGTGCCGTTATTTCCCCAGGTGGCGTCTGTTCCTTACCCGGCCTACAACGACTGCCGGGCAATCCGACCTGGACGACGACTCAACCCTGCGCGGCGTCAATGTCGTCAAACACCTGCTGCGCCAGATGCATCGTGGCATTGGCCGCCGGCAGTCCGCAGTACAGCGCAGAGTGCATGATCAACTCTTTCAGCTCATCGCGGGTCACCCCGTTGTTAAACGACGCGCGCAGATGCATCTTCAGTTCCGCCTCGCGATTGAGAGCAATCAGCATGGCAATGGTGATCATACTGCGGGTGTGGTGGTCGAGCCCCGGACGGGTCCAGGTCTCACCCCAGGCGTAGCGGGTGATAAAGTCCTGAAACTCTTCGTTCAACGGCGTCAGATGCTGCAGCGTACGGTCGACGTGGGCGTCGCCCAGTACTTTGCGCCGCACCGCCAACCCGTCCTGATAGCGCTGTTTATCCTCCATGGCGTTCTCCCTGGAAAAAGCTCAGCAGCGCTGAAGTAAAGCTTTTCGCCGCCTCAATGTTTGACAGATGCGATGCCGGCAGAACTACCACCTGGGAGGCGGGGATCTGCTGCTGCAGGAAATTAGCGTCACCGACCGTGGTGACAGGATCACTTTCCCCGGCAATGATTAACGTCGGCAGCGGGATCTGCCCTACTTCACCCCGCAGGTCGGCGGCGGCCAGCGCCTCACAGCAGGCGGCATAGCCTTCGGCGTCGGTATGGGTCAGCTGGTGACACAGGGCCTCCACCACCTCCGGCGCCTTCTGGCGAAACGCGTGGGTGAACCAGCGATCCGCCGCCCCGGCGGCCACCACCGCCATTCCCTCCTGGCGTACCGCCCGCGCCCGCGACAGCCAGCTGGCCTGATCGCCGATGCGCGCCGCGGTGTTCGCGACGGCCAGACCATAAAAACGCTCTGGCGCAAAGCGGCCCAGCCACAGACCGGTCAGACCGCCCATCGAGATCCCGCAGAACCAGGCGCGGTCGATATTCAGATGATCGAGCAGCGCAATCACATCTTCTCCCAGCTGGGCAAGGGTCACTTTGCCATTTTTCGTCGTTTTACCGTGGCCGTGGGTGTCGTAGCGCAGCACCCGGAAATGGGCGGTTAACGCCTCTGTCTGCGGCTGCCACATCGCCCGGGTGGTGCCCAGCGAGTTGGAGAGAACGATAACCGGCGCACCTTCCGGTCCGTCGAGTTGATAGTCAAGATTCATCATGTTGCTCCTGATAACGCGCCAGCACCTGGCGCACAAAGCGTTCGGCGCTGCCGGTCGCCGTTGCCGGGTCCAGCAGCGTGGTTAAGCGTTCGCGGGAGAGATACTGACTAACCCGCGGGTCCGCCGCGAGCAGATCGACCAGCGGGCAGTGGCGGTCCAGCGCCTGACGGCACAGCGCCTCAATATGATGGTGCGCCTCAGCTTTGCCGATGCCTTCCGCCAGCGCCAGGGTCACCGCCTCAGCCATGATCAGCCCGTGGGTGATATCGAGGTCGGCGCGCATCTTTTGCGGGAAGACCTGCATGTCGCGCACCAGCGCCTCGCTTTGCGCCAGCGCCCCGCCCACCAGGGTAATCAGCTCCGGCAGGGTCTCCCACTCCGCCTGCCAGCCGCCCAGCGCCCGCTCGTGCTGCTGAATCTGGCAGGCGTAGAGGGTGGCCATCAGACCCGGGGTGCGCTGGGCGGCGGTCAGGATCGCCGCGCAGGCCACCGGATTGCGCTTATGCGGCATCGTCGACGAGCCGCCGCGCCCTTCCGCTACCGGCTCGCCCACCTCAGCCACTTCGGTCTGCATCAGCAGGGAGAAGTCGTTAGCGAATTTCCCCAGGGTGCCGCAGACGCCAGCGAACCAGGCGCCTGCCTCCAGCAGCCGATCGCGCTGGCTGTGCCACGGGGTATCCGGCAGCGACAGACCGAGGTTCTGCGCCAGCGCCTGGCCAACCGCCGGTCCTTGCGCTTTCAGCGCGTCCAGGGTCCCCGCGGCGCCGCCGAACTGCAGCACCAGCAGACGCGGACGCATCTCCCGCAGCCGCTGCTGCCAGCGCAGCAGCGCGTCGAGAGTGCCCGCCAGCTTCAGACCAAAGGTCACCGGCAGCGCATGCTGCATCCAGGTCCGGCCCGGCATCACGCTGTGGCAATGACGGTCGGCCTGCCCGGCGAGGGCCGCCAACAGTCGCTCAAGCAGTTGCTCGGCGGCATCCAGCGCCCCGCGCAGCTGGAGCACCAGCCCGGTGTCGATAGCATCCTGACTGGTGGCGCCCCAGTGAACGTAGCGCGCGGCGTTTGGATCCCGCGCTTTTACCTGGGCCGTCAGCTGTTTCACCAGCGGGATCGCCAGATTACCCGCCCCCACAGCCGCCTCGCCCAGGGCGGTAAAATCGATCGCCTCGTGGCGGCAGGCCGCGACAATCGGCCCGACCGCCGCCGCCGGCACCATCCCGCAGGCGGCCTGCGCCTGGGCCAGCGCCGCTTCAAAATCCAGCATGCCCTGCACCCGCTGCGCGTCGCTGAACCAGTCGGTGAGCGGACTGCTGCGCAGCATCGGGGTCAACAAACTCATTCTGGCTCCTTAAACACGTTCAATAATCAGGGCGATCCCCTGCCCGACGCCGATACACATGGTGCACAGCGCGTAGCGGCCGCCGGTCCGTTTTAGCTGGTAAGCTGCGGTCATCGCCAGGCGGCCGCCGGAGGCGCCGAGCGGATGCCCCAGGGCGATCGCCCCGCCGTTGGGGTTCACATGGGCGGCATCGTCCGGTAAGCCCAAATCGCGGGTCACCGCCAGCGCCTGGGCGGCGAAGGCTTCATTCAGCTCGATCACGTCCATCTGGGCTAACGTCAGACCGGTCTGCGCCAGCACCTTCCGCACCGCCGGCGCCGGGCCAAAGCCCATAATGCGCGGCGCCACCCCGGCCGTCGCCACGCCGACCACCCGGGCCAGCGGCTGAAGATCGTTGGCCGCCAGCGCGGTTTCGCTGGCCAGCAGCAGCGCGCAGGCGCCATCGTTAACGCCTGAGGCGTTGCCGGCGGTGACGCTGCCGTCGGCGCGCACCACGCCGCGCAGTTTCGCCAGCGCCTCCAGCGAGGTGCTGCGCGGGTGTTCATCGCGGCTAAACCGCAGCGGCTCGCCTTTACGCTGCGGCACCTGGACGGCGATCAGCTCATCGGCAAAACGCCCAGCCTCCTGGGCCGCGGCGGTGCGCAGTTGACTGCGTAAGGCGAACGCATCCTGATCGGCGCGGGAAATGGCAAACTTATCGGCGACATTTTCCGCCGTCTCCGGCATGGAATGCACGCCGTACAGGGCTTTCATCTGCGGGTTAATAAAGCGCCAGCCGATGGTGGTATCCTCCATCTGCATGCTGCGGCTAAAGGCGCTCTCCGCTTTACCCATCACAAACGGCGCCCGGGACATGCTCTCCACGCCGCCGGCGATCATCAGCTGCGTCTCCCCGCTTTTTATCGCTCGCGCCGCGACGCCGATCGCATCGAGGCTGGAGCCGCACAGGCGGTTGATGGTGCTGCCGGGCACGCTCTCCGGCAGCCCGGCCAGCAGCAGCGCCATCCGCGCCACGTTGCGGTTGTCTTCCCCGGCCTGGTTGGCGCAGCCAAAGATCACATCGTCAATGCGCGAAGGATCCAGTCCTGGGTTACGCTCCAGCAGCGCTTTCAGCGGCAGCGCCGCCAGGTCGTCAGCGCGCATCGTCGCCAGGGTACCACCAAAACGGCCAAAGGGTGTACGCACCGCATCACAGATAAATGCCTGATTCATCATAGGTTCCTTACGCGCTTTCCGCCAGTTGTTCAAAGGTCAGCGTCACCGGAGTGATGCGCTGCAGCTCTTCAAAAGAGAGACCGTTAAAGATTTCCCGCACCACCGGGCCGCGGTCGGTAATGTCGATCACCGCCAGGTCGGTATAGATCCGGCTCACGCAGCCGACGCCGGTCAGCGGGTAGCTGCACTGTTCCACCAGCTTGCACTCGCCGTCGCGGGTCAGATGGTCCATCATCACAAACACCTGGCGAGCGCCGATGGCCAGATCCATCGCCCCGCCGACCGCCGGGATGGCGTCCGGCGCGCCGGTGCTCCAGTTGGCGAGATCGCCGCTGGCGGAGACCTGATAGGCCCCCAGCACGCAGATATCGAGATGGCCGCCGCGCATCATGGCGAAGGAGTCGCCATGGTGGAAATAGCAGCCGCCCTGCAGGAGGGTGACGTACTCTTTACCGGCATTGATCAGCTCGGGATCTTCTTCTCCGGGCTGCGGCTTCGGCCCCATGCCCAGCAGGCCGTTCTCGCTATGCAGGAACACCTCTTTGTCGGCAGGCAGGTAGTTGGCAATCCGGGTCGGCAGGCCAATGCCGAGGTTAACGTAAGCGCCTTCGGGGATATCGCGGGCCACGCGCTGGGCCATTTCGTCACGGGTCAGTTTTTGCATCTCGGGCTCCTCAGGCGCGTTGTGCGGCAGTCAGGTTTTCCAGCGAGAACACGCGCTGGACGAAAATGCCGGGGGTGATGATGTGTTCCGGGTCGAGGTCGCCCAGCGACACCAGCTGCGAGACTTCAACGATGGTGGTTTTCGCCGCCGTCGCCATAATCGGGCCAAAGTTGCGCGCTGCCTTGCGATACACCAGGTTGCCCCAGCGGTCGCCCTGGTGGGCTTTAATCAGCGCGAAATCGGCTTTGATCGGATACTCCAGCACATAGTGGCGGCCGTCGATTTCCCGTGTCTCCTTGCCTTCCGCCAGCGGCGTGCCGTAGCCGGTGGGGGTAAACACCGCGCCCAGCCCGGCGCCGGCGGCCTGGATCCGCGCCGCGAGGTTGCCCTGCGGTACCAGCTCCAGCTCCACTTTGCCGCGGCGATAGAGGTCATCGAAAATCTGGGAATCGACCTGGCGCGGGAAGGAGCAGATCATTTTGCGCACCCGGCCAGCCTTAAGCAGCGCCGCGAGCCCCACTTCGCCGTTGCCGGCGTTGTTGTTAATGATGGTCAGGTCGCGGGCGCCCTGGTCAATCAGGGCGTCAATCAGAAAGGTCGGCTGGCCGGCGGGACCAAAGCCGCCGATCATAATAGTCGCCCCGTCGTGGATCCCGGCGATGGCCTCGCTCAGCGTCGATACGCTTTTATCAATCATCAGGTCGCTCCATTGATGTGCGGTAATCGCACTTTTAATCGTTGTTCGCACAAAATGTGACCCGCTTAACGATGTCGGTCAAGGGCGATAATCGAAATATGGTGCGATAATCGAACATCGGTTATCTTTAGCGAAAGAATGTGATCGATGGCAAATATGGGGAACAGAAATGGACAAGCATCCAGACGATTTACTGACCGGCGACGGCGATCCGTTTAAGGGCGATCCTAACTTCATGGCCTCGCTGGCGCGCGGCCTGGAGGTGATTCAGGCATTCACGCCGCAGCGGCCCCTGCTGTCTATCTCACAGATCAGTCAAAAGACCGGCATTCCGCGCGCAGCGGTGCGCCGCTGCCTGTATACCCTGAGCAAGCTGGGGTTCGTTTATGCCGAAGACGGTAAGCATTTTCAGCTGCGGCCGCGGATCCTGGCCCTGGGGCACGCCTGGCTGGCCTCGACGCCGCTGGCGCGTTCGGCGCAGCCGGTGCTGCGGCATCTGAGCGAAATGCTCAATGAGTCCTGCTCCATCGCCACCCTCGACGGGGACGATATCCTGTATATCGCCCGCGCTTCCAGTTCGCGGATCATGACCATCGACCTCGATATCGGCAGCCGCCTTCCGGCGTGGGCGACCTCGATGGGTCGGGTGCTGCTCAGCCATCAGCCGGAGGAGAAGCTCAACGACATGCTGGCCCGGGTAACCATGATCCGCTATACCCCGCAGACGGTGGATTCGGTGGCGAAGCTGCGCGCCGAGCTGAAACGGGTGCATCAGCAGGGGTATGCCCTCAACGATCAGGAGCTGGAGATGGGCCTGCGCTCCCTCGCGGTACCGCTGTTTAACGCCCAGGGGCAGGCGCAGGCGGCGCTGAACGTCGGGGTGCATGCGGGCCAGATGTCGGCCCGCGAGATGATCGACCGCGTGCTGCCGGAGCTGCAAAAAGCCGCCCGCGAGCTGACGCTGCTGCTGCGCTAACGGCTGCGCTTGGCGTGCCGCTCCCAGGTCTCCTGCTTCGCTTCGGCCGATTTACGCAGCGCGACATAGCAGGCGCCGCTACCGCCATGATGTGGTAGCGCGGCGCAGAAGGCCTGCACCTCCGGCAGCTCTTCCAGCCAACGCGCCAGATAGCTGCGGATGATATTGGCATGGGACTGGTCGTCGCGGCCTTTGCCGTGAACGATCAGCACATTGCGTAACCCCTCTTTCTGCGCCTGCACCATAAAGGCGAAGAGCATCTGCCGGCACTGTTCCACCGGCTGGCGCAGCAGGGAGAGGCTCGCCTGCTGGCTGTATTTCCCCCGCCGTAGCTTATCCAGCACACCGCTCTGCAGCCCTTCGCGCTTAAACTCCAGCGGCGTGGCGAGCGGTACGATATCGAGATAGCCGGTAGTGAGAAAATTATCCAGTTGCAGGGTGTCGACGCGCTGCGGGGCGCGACTGTTGCGCCCGGGATGCCAGTGCACGTCATTGTTACGTTTCAGGGGCTGGACATCTTCCATGGCGTCAAGAAACAGGGATTTGTCATCAAGGTTCATGGGCTCTCCTCCAGCGGCTGTCGCCAGCTACTATAGCCGCCTCGCGCTCCCCCCTCAACGCGTTTAGCCCCGTCTGCTGGCAAAGTGAGCGCGACGGGCGGTTAAGGAAACAATTGTCGACTCTGGCGGCGAAACAGGGTGATTAATGACGCCGTTAGCGGCGTCTGCCGGGTGTCGCGCCGCTGGATCAGAAAATAGGCCGCCGTCGGCAACGCTTCGCGGACGGGGATCATCATCAGCTTGTCCGCCATCATCGGATCGTTGCCGAGCTCCACCGGCAGGATACTGAGAAAATCGCTTTTCACCACCAGGCTGATGCACGACGAGAAGGTCTCGCACACAATATCCACCTTTGGCGCCAGCCCGGCCTGATTAAACCGGTCCTGCAGCTGTTTAAAGTAGCTGCCACGCGGCGTCGGCATGGTCCAGTGGTGATCCATCAGCTCCACCAGCGAGGTGGCCTGCGCCGCCGGATGCCCCGCGCGGGCGAAGACCGCGAACGGTTTCTCAAACAGTTTTTCAAAGCTGAACTCATGGTCGTACGGCCCCGGATAGTAGGTGTTGATGGTGAAATCCAGCTCCCCCTGGCGCAGCTCATTGATCATCGCCAGCAGCTGGCCCTCCATGATCCGCACCTTCACCTGCGGATGCTGCTGATGAAAGCGGCAGATCACCGACGGCATCAACGACCGGGCGACGCTGGCGCCAAGGCCAATATTGATCTGCCCGGCCTGCTCTCCCTGGCGCTGCAGCAGTTCATCCTGCGCCGCCCGCAGCTCCTCGAGGATCAGGCTCGCATGTTGATAAAAACTTTCGCCATCGTCAGTCAGCGCCACCCCCTGGCGGCGGCGGACGAACAGCTGAGCGGAAAGCCCCTCCTCCAGCTCTTTAATCGCTTTGGTCAGGGCCGGCTGCGAGACCGCCAGCGAGCGGCTGGCGCCGCGAATACTCCCTTCCCGGGCCACCTCGACGAAGGCGCGAATTTGATGAAATTTAATCTGAAATGCCATGTTTTTGGTGATAACCGTTGTTTATCAGACGGAAGAAAATGACATCTACTGTAATCCATCAGGCTGTGGCAGGTTAAGAGCGTTAAGGCCTGTAGCGCGTCAGTGATAAACAAAAGCTATCACATCGTGAACGCCGTCACATTTTTTACTTATGACAGGATAAGCTATGCCGCAACTTGATGAATACCTGCGCCAGCTGGCGCCAGCCATGACCCAATGGCGCCGCGATTTTCACCTGCACGCTGAATCCGGCTGGCTGGAGTTTCGCACCGCCAGCAAGGTGGCGGAGATCCTCGACGGGCTCGGCTACCAGCTGGCGCTGGGGCGTGACGTCATCGATGCCGACAGCCGGATGGGGCTGCCGGATGAGGAGACCCTGACCCAGGCTTTCGAGCGCGCCCGCGAGCAAGGGGCGCCGGAACGCTGGTTGCCGGCGTTTGAAGGCGGGTTCGCCGGCGTGGTGGCGACGCTCGACACCGGACGTCCCGGCCCAACCCTGGCCTTTCGCGTCGACATGGACGCCCTCGACCTCAATGAGCAGCACGATGACAGCCACCGCCCCCATCGCGACCATTTCGCCTCCTGCAACGCCGGCATGATGCACGCCTGCGGCCACGATGGACATACCGCCATCGGGCTGGGTCTGGCGCATGTGCTGAAGCAGTATGCCGCCCAGCTCAACGGGGTCATTAAACTGATTTTCCAGCCTGCTGAAGAGGGTACCCGCGGCGCCCGCGCGATGGTGGCCGCCGGCGTGGTGGACGAGGTGGACTATTTCACCGCCATCCATATCGGCACCGGCGTTCCGGTCGGCACCGTGGTGTGCGGGGGGGACAACTTTATGGCCACCACCAAATTCGATGTGCAGTTTAGCGGCGTGGCCGCCCATGCCGGCGGTAAGCCTGAAGATGGGCGCAACGCGCTGCTCGCCGCCGCCCAGGCCGCCCTTGCTCTGCACGCCATCCCACCGCACAGCGCCGGCGCGTCGCGGGTCAACGTTGGGGTGATGCAGGCCGGCACCGGACGCAACGTGGTGCCCTCTTCGGCCCTGTTAAAAGTGGAAACCCGCGGCGAAAGCGAAGCCATCAATCAGTATGTTTTTGACCGGGCGCAGCACGTCATCGCCGGGGCCGCGGCAATGCATCAAGCCGGGTACGAGTTACGCATGATGGGCGCGGCCACCGCCAGCGCCCCGTCGCCGGCGTGGGTGGCGTACCTGCGCGAACAGGCCGCCCTTGTGCCCGGCGTGCAGCAGGCGGTGGATCGCATCGCCGCCCCGGCGGGATCGGAAGACGCCACCCTGATGATGGCCCGGGTCCAGGCGCGCGGCGGCCTCGCCTCGTACATGATATTCGGCACCGAACTGAGCGCCGGTCACCACAACGAGAAGTTTGACTTCGACGAGAGCGTAATGACGGTCGCGGTCGACACCCTGGCGCGCGTCGCGCTTAACTTTCCCTGGCAGCGGGGGGTGTGATGGAACCCATCTTTCAGTTTGTGGACGAGGTGATTGAGGCAAGCCGCGAGACGTATTGCGCTATCGCCGATGACATCTGGGATCACCCGGAGACGCGCTTTGAGGAGTTCTGGTCCGCCCGCCGGCTGGCGGACGCCCTGGAAGCGGAAGGTTTTCAGCTTACCCGGGATGCCGGCGGGATCCCCAATGCTTTTATCGCCAGCGTCGGCGAGGGCCAACCGGTTATTGCCCTGCTGGGCGAGTTTGACGCCCTGGCGGGTCTTAGCCAGCAGGCCCACTGCGCGGAGCCGACATCGTCGACGCCGGGGGGCAACGGTCACGGCTGCGGGCACAATCTGCTCGGGACGGCGGCTTTCGCCGCGGCGGTGGCCGCTAAAAAATGGCTGCAGCAGCACGGCGGCGCAGGCACCCTGCGCTTCTACGGTTGCCCGGGAGAAGAAGGCGGCTCGGGCAAAACCTTTATGGTGCGCGAAGGGCTGTTTGATGACGTCGATGCGGCCCTCACCTGGCATCCAGAGGCCTGGGCCGGGATGTTCAGCACCCGCACCCTCGCCAACATTCAGGCGGCGTGGCGCTTTACCGGCACCGCCGCCCACGCCGCCAATTCGCCGCACCTGGGGCGAAGCGCCCTGGACGCGGTCACCCTGATGACCACCGGCAGCAACTTCCTGAATGAACATATTATCGAGAAGGCGCGGGTTCATTACGCCATTACCGATACCGGCGGCGTCTCGCCCAACGTCGTCCAGGCCCAGGCGGAAGTGCTGTATCTGATCCGCGCGCCGGAGATGGCCGACGTGGAACAGATTTTCGCCCGCATTGAGAAGATTGCCCAGGGGGCCGCGCTGATGACCGAGACCCACGTCAGCTGCCGCTTTGAAAAAGCCTGCTCGGGCTATCTGCCTAACCGCACGCTCGAAGCGGCGATGTACCAGGCGGTATGCCGTTACGGCACGCCGGCATGGAGCGACGACGAGCGCGCCTTTGCCGCGGCGATCCGCGCCACGCTCAGCGACAACGATATCAACAACAGCCTGAACAATATCGCCGGCACCGGCGGCGAGGCGGGGAAAACCTTCGCTCGTCGCCACCGCGACACGCTGTTGATTGAGGAGGTGGCGCCGTGGGCGGCCACGGATACGCTCCTCGCCGGCTCCACCGACGTCGGCGATGTCAGCTGGAAAGCGCCGGTGGCCCAGTGCTTCAGCCCCTGCTTCGCGGTGGGTACCCCGCTGCACAGCTGGCAGCTGGTGAGCCAGGGACGCACCGCCATCGCCCATAAAGGGATGCTGCTGGCGGGGAAAGTCCTCGCGGCGACGGCGATCCGCTTATTCAGCGACCGCGCGCTGCTGGAGGCCAGCCAGCGAGAGCTCAGGCAAGCGCTGGCCGAACATCCCTACCGCTGCCCGATCCCGGCGGAGGTGAGACCGTCGGTTTTACGCTAACCATACAGACCAGACCGCTCCTGACAGACGCTGACCGGCATCGCGGCACGCACCGACCATAATAACCGCCGGCAGTACGGGAGCAGGCCTGCCTAACACAACAACGACAACAGAGGAACGCCCATGAGTATGTCATCCATACCGTCGCCTTCCCCCGCCGGAAAGCGCTATGGCTGGGTAGAGAAGATCGGTAATAAGGTCCCGCACCCGTTTTTGCTGTTTATCTATCTCATCGTGGCGCTGATCGCCGCCACGGCGATACTCTCCGCCTTCAACGTCGGGGTCCAAAACCCTGCGGACGGGTCGCGGGTGGTGGTCAAAAACCTGCTCAGCGTGGAAGGGTTGCACTGGTTTCTACCGAACGTGATTAAAAACTTCAGCGGATTCGCGCCGCTGGGGGCGATCCTCGCCCTGGTGCTGGGCGCCGGCTTTGCCGAGCGGGTAGGCCTGTTGCCCGCGCTGATGGTGAAGATGGCCTCCCACGTTAGCGCCCGTTATGCCAGCTATATGGTGCTGTTTATCGCCTTTTTCAGCCATATCTCTTCCGACGCCGCGCTGGTGATCATGCCGCCGCTGGGGGCGCTGATGTTTCTCGCCGTCGGTCGGCATCCGGTCGCCGGCCTGCTGGCGGCCATTGCCGGCGTGGGCTGCGGCTTTACCGCCAATTTACTGATCGTCACCACCGACGTGCTGCTCTCCGGGATCAGCACCGAGGCGGCCAAATCCATCGATGCCTCTCTGCACGTCAGCGTGATCGACAACTGGTACTTTATGGCGACCTCAGTGATCCTCCTGACCCTCGTCGGCGGTTTGATCACTGACAAGCTGGTGGAGCCGCGGCTGGGCCAATGGCAAGGCAGTCGTGATGACAAGCTGCAGACGCTGACCGCCGAGGAGCGTTTCGGCCTGCGCATCGCCGGCGTGGCGACGCTGGCGTTCGTGGCGGTCATCGCCCTGATGGTGGTTCCGGAAAACGGCATTCTTCGCGATCCGGTTCAGCACACGGTCATGCCCTCGCCGTTTATCAAAGGCATCGTGCCGCTGATTATCTTTTTCTTCTTTGTCGTGTCGCTGGCATACGGCATCGCGACCGGCAAAATTCGCCGCCAGGCTGACCTGCCACAGCTGATGATTGAGCCGATGAAAGAGATGGCCGGTTTTATCGTGATGGTCTTCCCGCTGGCGCAGTTCGTGGCGATGTTCAACTGGAGCAATATGGGTAAGTTTATGGCCGTTGGCCTGACGGACCTGCTGGAGAGCGCCGGCATGAACGGTGTCCCGGCGTTTGTCGGTCTGGCGCTGCTGTCGGCTTTTCTGTGTATGTTTATCGCCAGCGGCTCGGCCATCTGGTCGATTCTGGCGCCGATCTTCGTGCCGATGTTTATGCTGCTGGGCTTCCACCCGGCGTTTGCGCAGATCCTGTTTCGCATCGCCGATTCATCGGTGCTGCCGCTGGCGCCGGTTTCACCGTTTGTGCCGCTGTTTCTCGGTTTTTTACAGCGCTACCGACCGGACGCCCGCCTCGGGACATACTATTCGCTGGTGCTCCCTTACCCGTTGATTTTTCTCGCCGTCTGGCTGCTGTTGCTGGTGGGCTGGTATCTGGCAGGACTGCCCATCGGCCCTGGCATCTATCCGCGGCTTCCTTAAGCCGTTGAAGCGCCAGGGACGGCGGCTTACGCTTAACGCGGCACCTTCACTTTGACCTTGCGGGGGAGATCCGCGGCTCCGGCGAAGATGCCGAAAAGCGCGCGATACCCGCGTTCGAGCAACAGCGTGAGGCCGTGGATAACCAGGCCGCTGAAGATCAATACGATTACGCCAGTCAGTATATATTGCATAGCCCCACCTCTGAGTTATTAACCGCGCCGCGCCGACGCGGCGGCACCTTCCCGGGCGCGCAAAGCTGCGCGGAGGACCGGCGTCGTCAGCTTAAAAGTAGCAAAAACCATGCCCGATAACCCTCCAGGATCGATCCAAAAATAAATCAACGTAACGGCCAGTGGCTGCCGGTCGATGATGCGGGTTTATCTTTTGGGAGTATAGTTGACCGCCGCCGGCGCGTGGTATCGTGTGGCCCTCGTGTACGATGGTGGATGACCGAAACGATGTTGACCTTGCTGCAGGATAAAATGGATACCCCGCTGGGGGCGCTGTGGGTGCTCTGCGACGAACAGTTTAATTTGCGCGCCGTCGAGTGGGACGAGCACCGCGATCGGATGGAAACCCTTCTCGATGTACACTATCGCCGGGAAGGCTATCAGCGCGTCGACTGCCGCAATCCAGGCGGTCTCAGCAGTAAGCTGAACGACTATTTTGCCGGCGATCTGGCCGTCATCGAGACCCTGCCTACCGCCACCGCCGGCACCCCTTTCCAGCGCCAGGTCTGGCGGGCGTTACGCGAAATCCCCTGCGGCCAGGTGATGCACTATGGTCAGCTGGCCGAGGCGCTCGGTCGTCCCGGCGCGGCGCGCGCCGTGGGGGCCGCCAATGGCGCCAACCCGGTGAGTATTGTGGTGCCCTGCCATCGGGTCATCGGGCGTAACGGCACGATGACCGGCTATGCCGGCGGCGTGCAGCGTAAAGAGTGGCTTCTGCGCCACGAGGGCTATCTGTTGCTTTGACTGAAAATGCGTTTTCGGAATTTTCAGGTAATTTTACAATCCAATGTGGCTGAATAATCTATTTTTAATCAAGCAGATATCAGCCTGTGTTGATTTACCCTGCTGATATTACGTGTTTCAGAGCCTGAAGACTTACCTGCTCATCAAAAAGATGTTAAAATTGACCAATATCAATTAAGGCCTGAGCAGACATATGATCCCTGAGAAGCGAATTATTCGACGCATTCAGTCTGGCGGTTGTGCTATCCATTGTCAGGATTGCAGTATCAGCCAGCTCTGCATCCCCTTTACTCTGAACGAGCATGAGCTTGATCAGCTGGATAATATTATCGAGCGGAAAAAGCCCATCCAGAAAGGTCAAACCTTGTTCAAAGCGGGTGATGAGCTGAAATCGTTGTACGCCATTCGCTCCGGGACCATCAAAAGCTACACCATCACCGAGCAAGGCGATGAGCAGATTACCGGCTTCCATCTGGCGGGCGATCTGGTGGGCTTCGACGCCATCGGCACCGGCCTGCACCCGAGCTTCGCCCAGGCGCTGGAAACCTCGATGGTGTGCGAGATCCCCTTTGAAACCCTCGACGATCTTTCCGGAAAAATGCCGAATCTGCGTCAGCAGATGATGCGCCTGATGAGCGGTGAGATCAAAGGCGACCAGGATATGATCCTGCTGCTTTCCAAAAAGAACGCCGAAGAGCGCCTGGCCGCGTTTATCTATAACCTGTCCCGCCGTTTCGCGCAGCGCGGTTTCTCTCCCCGCGAGTTCCGACTGACCATGACCCGCGGCGACATTGGCAACTATCTCGGCCTCACCGTCGAAACCATCAGCCGTCTGCTGGGGCGTTTCCAGAAGAGCGGCATGCTGGCGGTGAAAGGCAAATACATCACCATTGAAAACGGCGACCTGCTGGCCCAGCTGGCCGGTCAGGCGCGCAACGTCGCTTAATCTCCGCGCAACACCTGGTCAGGATCGGCATTTTTTTCAGATTTGTTGATCTGACCAGGCTCCTCCCCTGTTTCAATTCATCCATATAGGTTATCTTTTTAATAACTGACGGTAGCTGCAGTTGTAAGGAGACCCTGTATGGCGAAGTATCAGAGCATGCTGGTAGTAATCGATCCTAACCAGGACGACCAGCCGGCGCTAAGGCGAGCGGTGTACCTGCACCAACGGATTGGTGGACGCATCAAAGCCTTTTTGCCGATCTATGATTTTTCTTATGAAATGACCACCCTGCTGTCGCCGGACGAACGGACGGCGATGCGTCAGGGCGTCATTGCCCAACGAACGGCCTGGATCCGCGAGCAGGCGAAATTCTATCTTGAATCCGGTGTGCCGATTGACGTGAAAGTGGTGTGGCACAACCGCCCCTTCGAAGCCATTATTCAGGAAGTGATCAGTGAGAAACACGACCTGCTGCTGAAGATGGCCCACCAGCACGACAAGCTGGAAGCGGTGATCTTCACCCCGACCGACTGGCATCTGCTGCGTAAGTGCCCCTGCCCGGTCTGGATGGTGAAAGATCAGCCGTGGCCGGAAGGCGGTAAAGCGCTGGTCGCCGTCAATCTGGCCAGTGAAGAGAATTATCACAACACCCTCAACGAGAAGCTGGTTCGCGAGACGCTGTCGCTGGCGGAAGAAGTCAACCACACTGAAGTACACCTTATCGGCGCCTATCCGGTCACCCCGATCAATATCGCGATTGAGCTGCCGGATTTCGATCCCAGCGTCTACAACGACGCCATTCGCGGTCAGCATCTGCTGGCGATGAAAGCGCTGCGGCAGAAGTTTGGCATTGACGAGAAATTCACCCATGTGGAAAAAGGGTTGCCTGAGGAGGTGATCCCGGATCTCGCCGAGCATCTGCAGGCGGGGATCGTGGTGCTGGGTACAGTCGGACGCACCGGCCTCTCCGCGGCGTTCCTTGGCAATACCGCGGAGCAGGTCGTCGACCACCTGCGCTGCGATCTGCTGGTGCTTAAACCAGAGGCCTATCAGACGCCGGTGGAACTGGACGACGACGACGACGATTAACCTTCCCTCCCGGAACGTTCACCTTCCCCCGCCTCGCGGGGGATTTTTTTGCCCGCTTTCCCTCAGGCACAAAAAAGGGCCGCTTGCGGCCCCGTCATTACATGGCGATCATGAACGACTCAGTGGATACCCAGACGCCAGGCCAGATCGATCTCTTCTTTCAGCTCCAGCGAGGAGAGCGCCATCAGGTCAGCAAACTCCAGCTCCAGCAGTTTAAGTTTTTTCAGATACTGCGCTGGGGTCATGACGGTAGTGTCGCGGCGTAAGAATTCGATGGCCATCTGCGTTGGGGTTAACTCGGTATCCATAATATCCTCTGTCTGATGTAAGAACCGGAACATTATATCACCTCTCTCCGCTTATTTTATGAACAATTCCTGGCATCCTTCTGCATATAAAAAAGCCGTCTCACAGGAGACGGCTTATAAACAAACGTTGTAAAACAATAATGTTACATTACAGCGCTTTCAGGATCGCATCGACGCTGGCTTTGGCATCGCCAAACAGCATATGGGTGTTCTCTTTAAAGAACAGCGGGTTCTGTACGCCGGCGTAACCGGTGTTCATCGAACGCTTAAAGACCACCACGTTCTGCGCTTTCCACACCTCAAGCACCGGCATACCAGCAATCGGGCTCTTCGGATCGTCCTGCGCCGCCGGGTTGACGGTATCGTTAGCGCCAATGACCAGCACGGTGTCGGTGTCGCTGAAATCATCGTTGATCTCATCCATCTCCAGCACGATGTCGTAAGGCACCTTGGCCTCCGCCAGCAGGACGTTCATATGCCCCGGCAGACGGCCGGCGACCGGGTGAATGCCAAAGCGCACCTTAATGCCGCGCGCCCGCAGCTTCTCGGTGATCTCGGCTACCGGATACTGCGCCTGGGCCACCGCCATACCATAGCCCGGGGTGATGATGACCGAGTGCGAATTTTTCAGCATCTCCGCCGTCTCTTCGGCGCTAATTTCGCGGTGCTCGCCCACTTCTTCATCGCCGCCGCTGGAGGAACCATCGGTGCCGAAGCCGCCGGCAATCACGCTGATAAAGGAGCGGTTCATCGCCTTACACATAATGTAAGAGAGGATGGCGCCGGAAGAGCCCACCAGCGCGCCGGTGACGATTAGCAGGTCATTGCTCAGCATAAAGCCCGCCGCCGCCGCCGCCCAGCCCGAGTAGGAGTTGAGCATAGAGACTACCACCGGCATGTCCGCGCCGCCGATAGAGGCCACCAGATGCCAGCCGAAGGCCAGCGCGATCGCGGTCATCACCAGCAGGCACAGGACCTGGGTGCCGGTGCTGTCGGAGCGCACGAAAATCACCATCAGTACGAAGGAGACCACCAGCGCCGCCAGGTTCAGCTTATGGCGATTAGGCAGCATCAGCGGTTTGGAGGAGATCTTGCCGCGCAGTTTACCAAACGCCACCACCGAACCGGTGAAGGTCACCGCGCCGATGAAGATGCCGAGGAACACTTCGGTCAAATGGATATTGACCAGAATCTGCTCCATACCGGTTTCATGCTGCAGGTAGCTGTTAAACCCTACCAGCACCGCCGCCAGGCCCACGAAGCTGTGCAGGATGGCCACCAGCTCCGGCATCTCGGTCATTTCGACCTTCTTCGCCAGACGAATACCGATGGCCCCGCCGATCACCATCGCGAGGATAATCCAGCCGACGTTGCCGGCGTCCGGCCCCAGAATGGTGGCGATCAGAGCGATGGCCATCCCGGCGATGCCGAAATAGTTGCCCTGCTGCGAGGTTTCGTGTTTCGACAGACCCGCCAGGCTGAAAATAAACAGGATTGCAGCAACAATGTATGCAGCTGTAACTAATCCACCAGACATGTGCTACCCCTTATCCTTTGCGAAACATTTTCAGCATGCGCTGAGTCACGGTAAAACCACCGAAAATATTAATGCTGGCGATCAGTACCGCGATAAAGCTCAGGAAGCTGACCCAGCCGCCGTGGCCTATCTGCAACAATGCGCCAACCACGATAATGCCCGAAATGGCGTTCGTCACCGACATCAGCGGCGTATGCAGGGCATGGGAGACATTCCATACCACGTAGTAACCCACCACGCAGGCCAGCGCGAAGACGGTGAAATGGCCGAGGAACTCTTTTGGCGCCACGTTGGCCAGCCAGCCGAAGAGGATAATCGCCAGCGCGATCAGCGCATATTTGCGCCACGGCGACGCCGGTTTGACCTCTTCTTTCGGCGCTTCCACTTTTTTCGCCGCGGCCTGCGGCTGAGCGGAGACCTGAATCGGCGGCGCCGGCCAGGTGATTTCGCCTTCGCGCACCACGGTCACGCCGCGCACCACCACGTCATCGAAATCGATAACGATATTGCCGTCTTTCTCTTTGCACAGCAGCTTCAGCAGGTTCACCAGATTAGTGCCGTAGAGCTGGGAGGACTGGGTCGGCAGACGGCCTGGGAGGTCGGTATAACCGATAATTTTCACGCCGTTGGCGGTGGTCACCACTTCGCCCGGCACGGTGTACTCGCAGTTGCCGCCGTTTTGCGAGGCGAGATCGACCACCACGCTGCCCGACTTCATTGAGTCAACCATTTCCCGGGTGATCAGCTTCGGCGCCGGTTTGCCCGGTATTAACGCCGTGGTGACGATAATATCGACCTCTTTCGCCTGGGCGGCGAACAGCGCCATTTCGGCTTTGATAAAGGCTTCGGACATCACCTTGGCATAGCCGTCGCCGCTGCCCGCTTCCTCTTTAAAATCCAGCTCGAGGAACTCGGCGCCCATACTCTGCACCTGCTCCTTCACTTCCGGGCGGGTATCGAAGGCGCGGACAATCGCGCCCAGGCTGTTGGCGGCGCCAATCGCCGCCAGTCCAGCTACCCCGGCGCCGATAACCATCACCTTGGCGGGCGGAACTTTGCCTGCCGCCGTGATCTGCCCGGTAAAGAAACGACCGAATTCATGGGCCGCTTCAACGATAGCGCGGTACCCGGCGATATTGGCCATTGAGCTGAGCGCATCCAGCGATTGGGCGCGTGAGATACGCGGCACCGAATCCATCGCCATCACGTTGATATTACGGGCCGCCAGTTTTTCCATCAGCTGCGGGTTTTGCGCCGGCCAGATAAAGCTAATCAGCGTGGTTCCTGGGTTTAACAGGGCAATTTCATCGTCATTCGGGGCATTGACCTTGAGGATGACATCAGACTGCCACACCTCGTCGCCGGTCACGATTTCAGCCCCTGCCTGGGCAAAGGCCTCATCGTCAAAGCTGGCCAGCTTCCCGGCGCCGCTTTCTACCGCGACGCTAAAGCCGAGTTTGAGCAACTGCTCAACGGTCTTCGGCGTGGCGGCGGCCCGGGTCTCCTGGGCTAGCCTTTCTTGTGGTACACCAATACGCATAGTTTTCCCTTCCATCGGTTTTTGATGATGGTTTACTTTTCTGACCAACAGCGACAGGACGGCAAAATCATCCTCGCCATCTTTCGCTGTCTGCAAAATGAAACAGTAACAAACTTTTTATAACCTACTGAAAATAGCGATTGTGATCTACAGCGATAAAACAGAAATTTTGATTTTATTGCTTATTGTCAGCACAGATGGTTCCGGGCAGCAATATTTACCTGAATTTGCCTCTCAGGCCTGATAATCCGCTTATCCAGTGGTATAAAACGCCATTTATCGCCATTGAGATCATTGTATTAACATTACATTAACTAATAAAAGTGGTATCGATTATCGTTTTTGCTGGTCAAGCGGCTGTTTTTTCAACATATCGAAAAATGTTATCTTTCCGTAGTATACGATTCGGGCGGCACGCAAAAAATGACGCAGACAGTCACGGCGATTAAATGCAATAATCAAACGTTTTCAGTCAACAACAACACCAGTATATGGTTTGCGCAAGGCAAAGGATTATTTTTATGAAGCTTAAAAACACCCTCCTGGCGTCTGCTCTCCTGACAACCGCCACGTTGTCTGCCCACGCAGCGACCGAGTTGACCCCGGAGCAGGCGGCTGCGCTGAAGCCCTACGATCGCGTTGTCGTCACCGGCCGCTTTAATGCCATTGGCGACGCGGTGCAAGCGGTATCGCGCAAAGCTGACAAAGACGGCGCGGCCTCATTCTATGTTGTCGACACGTCGGATTACGGCAATGGCGGCAACTGGCGCGTCACGGCTGACCTCTATAAAGACGACGCGCCGAAAGCGGATGCGCCGAAAAATCGCATCATCAATGGCGTGATGGAGCTGCCGAAAGATCAGGCCGTTGAGCTGATGCCTTACGACACCGTCACCGTCCAGGGCTTCTATCGCAGCCAGCCGGAAGTGAACGACGCCATCACCAAAGCGGCGAAAGCGAAAGGCGCCTATGCGTTCTTCATCGTCCGCCAGGTCGACGCCAACCAGGGCGGCAATCAGCGCATTACCGCCTATATCTACAAAAAAGATGCGGAAAAACGCGTTCTGCAGAGCCCGGACGCTATCCCGGCTGATTCTGAAGCCGGCCGCGCGGCGCTGGCCAAAGGCGGCGAAGCGGCGAAAAACGTCGAAATCCCGGGCGTCGCCACCACCGCGGCGGTTGGCTCCGGCACCGGCGTAGGTCGTTTCTTCGAGACCCAGTCGTCAAAAGGCGGACGTTACACTGTCACGCTGCCGGACGGCACCAAAGTTGAAGAAGTGAACAAAGTGACTGCGGCGCAAATGGTGCCGTTCGATAACATCAAGTTCACCGGCAACTACGGCAACATGACCGAGATCTCCTATCAGACGGCAAAACGAGCGGCGAAGAAAGGGGCGAAGTACTATCACATTACCCGCCAGTGGCAGGAACGCGGCGGCAACATCACCATCAGCGCCGATTTGTACAAATAATCGCTGCTGACTGGCTAAAAAGGCGGCGCATTGCCGCCTTTTCATTTTTTTTCATCCCCCGCCATTGCATGGCCCCCGGACACTCCGTAAAATCCCGCGCCTTAGCGCAATCCTCCATTTTTATGCGATTTCGCAAAATAAATATTCTGGAACAGCCATTTTCACCTCGGGAATGCAATGGAAAAGAAACTGGGCCTGAGCGCCCTGACCGCCCTGGTCCTCAGCTCAATGCTCGGCGCTGGCGTATTCAGTTTGCCGCAAAATATGGCGGCCGTGGCCAGCCCTTCCGCTCTGCTCATCGGCTGGGCGATTACCGGCGTCGGGATCCTGTTCCTCGCCTTCGCGATGCTGCTGTTGACCCGTATTCGTCCCGACCTCGACGGCGGGATCTTCACCTACGCCCGCGAAGGGTTCGGCGAGCTGATCGGCTTCTGTTCCGCCTGGGGCTACTGGCTGTGCGCGGTGATCGCCAATGTCTCCTATCTGGTGATCGTCTTTTCGGCGCTCAGTTTCTTCACCGATACCCCTGAGCTGCGCCTGTTTGGCGATGGCAACACCTGGCAGTCTATCGTTGGCGCTTCAGTTCTGCTGTGGGTGGTCCACTTCCTGGTCCTGCGTGGCGTGCAGACGGCGGCGGGAATTAACCTGGTCGCCACCCTCGCCAAGCTGTTGCCGCTGGGGGCGTTTGTCGCCCTCGCCGCCCTGGCCTTTCAGCTGGATACGTTCCGCCTCGATTTCAGCGGCCTGGCGCTGGGCGTACCGGTGTGGGAGCAGGTTAAAAACACGATGCTGATCACTCTGTGGGTGTTTATCGGCGTCGAGGGCGCGGTGGTGGTCTCCGCCCGCGCGCGACACAAGCGGGACGTTGGCCGCGCGACGCTGCTGGCGGTGCTTTCGGCCCTCGCGGTGTATCTGCTGGTCACCCTGCTGTCGCTGGGCGTGGTGCCGCGTAGCGAACTGGCCGAAATGCGCAACCCGTCGATGGCGGGACTGATGGTCAGACTGATGGGCTCGTGGGGTGAAATTGTGATTGCCGCCGGGCTAATCGTGTCGGTGTGTGGCGCCTATCTCAGCTGGACGATCATGGCTGCCGAAGTGCCTTACCTCGCCGCCACTCACAAAGCCTTCCCGCGCCTGTTCGCCCGCCAGAACCGCAACAACGCCCCCTCCGCTTCGCTGTGGCTGACCAATATCAGCGTTCAGGCGTCGCTGGTCCTCATCTGGCTGACCGGTTCGGACTACGGCACCCTGCTGACCATCGCCTCAGAGATGATCCTCGTGCCCTATCTGCTGGTCGGCGCCTTTTTGCTCAAAATCGCCACCCGTCCGCTGCATAAAGCGGTGGGTATCGGCGCCTGCATTTATGGCTTATGGTTATTATACGCGTCGGGACCTGTGCATTTGCTGTTGTCGGTGGTACTTTACGCTCCGGGTCTTCTGGTCTTTTTGTACGCCCGACGTACGCACCAGCACGATCGTTCGCTCAAACGCCGCGAATTGGCGCTAATTGGTTTATTGCTGGTTGCCGCTGTGCCGGCAACGTGGATGCTGGTGGGGTAAGCGGTCGCCCTGCCGCAGAAATCAAAGGAGATACCCATGGCTGAACAACAGCCCCGCCCGGTTCTGATCACAGGAGGAGGCCGCCGCATCGGCCTCGCGCTGGCGCACCATTTTCTGCAGCAACACCAGCCGGTGATCGTCAGCTATCGCACGCCCTATCCGGCGATCGAAGACCTGCGCGAAGCGGGCGCCCTCTGTCTGCAGGCCGACTTCAGCAGCGATGACGGCATTCTGACCTTTGCCGAAGCGGTTAAATCGCATACCAGCGGCCTGCGGGCCATCATCCACAACGCCAGTGACTGGATGGCGGAGAAGCCGGGCGTACCGCTCAGCACGGTGATCAACCGCATGATGCAGATCCACGTCCATGCCCCCTATCTGCTCAACCACGCGCTGGAGGAGCTCCTGCGCGGCCACGGCCACGCCGCCAGCGACATTATCCATATCACCGATTACGTGGTGGAGCGCGGGAGCGATAAACATATCGCCTACGCCGCCAGCAAGGCCGCGCTGGACAACATGACCCGCTCCTTTGCCCGCAAGCTGGCCCCGGAGATCAAAGTCAACGCCATTGCGCCGTCGCTGATCATCTTCAATGAAGGTGACGACGAGGCTTATCGTCAGCAGGCGCTGGATAAGTCGCTGATGAAAATCGCCCCGGGCGAGAAAGAGATCAGCGACCTTATCGACTATCTGTTTACCAGCCGCTACGTGACCGGCCGGTCATTCGCCGTCGACGGCGGTCGCCCTCTGCGTTAGTGGAAGCGGCTCCAGCCAACAATCAACAGCCACGCGCACAGCCCCCAGCACCCCACTGCGCCTGCCAGCGCCAACGGCAGGCGCATGATCCCGGTGAAGTACCACAGCGACAGCAGATAGATAAAATAGGGAACGATCGACCACATACCGAACACGATAGTGGTGCGCAGGGCTTCAATACCGCGCTCGCTGGCGACAATATAGTGGGCGATGAGCGCAAAGGTGGGAAACAGCGGAACAAGTCCGGCGATGGCGTAGTTTTTGGTTTTCGCCAGCACGCCAATCAGCACCACCACCAGCGCGCCCAGCAGCCCTTTGATTAACAGCCCCATGTCCTTATGCCTTAACAATGAATCAACAAGTTAGCGCAGCATAGCGGAATTAGCGCTGTTTATAAAAGAGGAATGGCGGGTAAAATAGGCGCGGTGTATGTTACTTCTTTTACTGATGTGCAATAGACATGAATAAAATCGTTTTTGTTGAGGATGACCCTGAGGTAGGGGCGCTGATCGCCGCCTATCTCGGCAAGCATGATATGGATGTGGTGGTCGAGCCTCGCGGCGACCGCGCAGAGGAAGTGATCGCGCGGGAGAAACCGGACCTTGTGCTCCTGGACATTATGCTGCCCGGCAAGGACGGAATGACGCTCTGTCGCGATCTGCGTGGGCAATGGCAAGGGCCGATTGTCCTGCTGACCTCGCTCGACAGCGATATGAACCATATCCTCTCCCTGGAGATGGGCGCCAGCGATTATATCCTGAAAACCACCCCGCCGGCGGTGCTGCTGGCGCGACTGCGTCTGCATTTGCGCCAGCATATCGCCCCGGCGGGAGCAGGCGCGCCTGCGACGCTCACCCCGCACAAGACCATCTCCTTTGGCTCACTGACCATTGACCCGGTCAACCGCCAGGTGCTGCTCGGCGGAGAAAGCGTCGCCCTGTCTACCGCCGATTTCGACCTGCTGTGGGAGCTGGCTACCCACGCCGGGCAGATTATGGACCGCGACGCCCTGCTGAAAAATTTACGCGGCGTCACCTACGACGGGATGGATCGCAGCGTCGACGTCGCCATCTCGCGCCTGCGCAAAAAACTGCTCGATAACGCCACAGAACCCTACCGGATTAAGACGGTACGCAATAAAGGCTACCTCTTCGCCCCCCACGCTTGGGACAACTGAGCGGTCCTTCTGCGGCCCTGAAAGGGGCCCGTTTCACCGCCTGACCCCGGCGGCATGCGCATCGCGTTTTTCGCCGCCTTCGCGCTGGCGGGCCGCCGCCAGTTTGTCATATTGAGTAAATCAATATGTTTCGCCGTACAGAAGCCCATCACATAACCCCTCAATATGATTGTGCTCAAGGACTTACCGTTATCAGAATGGCATAAAGCCTGAAAACACAGGACTTTTGCATGATGAAATACGTTGTACTTTTGGCACTTACCCTCTTCACGTCACTCTCTGGCTGGGCTTTTTCCCTCGACAATGCCGATATCCGGCTCCTCTGTCCACAGCGCGGGCAAATTAAGGTGCTCCTCCACCGCTATCAACATACCCAGCAATCCTGGGGAGATCACCATTTCGAAACCGGCGGCGGATACGTGCGCCAGGGGCCGCTGCTGGTGATCCCGTTTGCTAACCTTGATCAGATGATTTACCACCAGACCACCGGCGAATTTGCTTACTGGTATGCCGAAGCAAAACAGCTGGTGCGCTGTCGACTGCTGAGCCTGGCCACCCTCTATCCGGTGGATATCCCCTACTATCGCGAGTAGCGCCCAGCGGCGCGCAGATGACACTGGACATAATCCTTGCCTAATGCAGAGGTAAGCTCGCAATAAGTGACACTGTCACATTTTCAACGACGTCGCTCCCCCCGGCTGGCTATTGTCAGGGGGCATAAACCCTGCTTTGATAGCGTATCGGTTACTCCCGCGCGGGCCTCGGCTCGCCCCGGTTAACCCGAGACGTTTCCGCCTCGCCGGGCAGATGGTCCCGAGGCGCCGGCAGGTTTCTCTTTTTGACTATGCGGTAATGTAATGAAAAAGCTGTTCGTGCAGTTCTACCTTCTGCTCTTCGTCTGCTTTCTGGTGATGACCATGCTGGTGGGCCTGGTCTATAAATTTACCGCTGAACGCGCCGGCCGGCAGTCGCTTGACGATCTGATGAAAAGCTCACTGTATCTGATGCGCAGCGAGTTGCGGGAAATTCCGCCTCGCGACTGGAGCAAGACGCTGAAAGAACTGGATCTTAATCTGTCGTTCGACCTGCACATCGAGCCGATGAGCAAATTCAAATTGTCGGAAAGCTCGATGCAGCACCTGCGCGCCGGGGATATCGTCGCGCTCGACGACCAGTACACCTTTATCCAGCGCATCCCCCGCAGCCACTATGTGTTATCCGTGGGCCCGGTGCCCTATCTCTATTTTCTGCATGAAATGCGTCTCCTGGACGTAGCGCTGATGGCGTTTATCGCTATCTCGCTGGCCTTCCCGGTGTTTATCTGGATGCGTCCGCACTGGCAGGACATGCTGCGCATTGAGACCGCCGCCCAGCGCTTTGGCGAAGGCCACCTCAGCGAGCGTATTCATTTTGACAGCATGTCCAGCTTTGAGCGGCTCGGGGTGGCCTTCAACCAGATGGCCGACAACATTAACGCCCTCATTGCCAGTAAAAAGCAGCTGATTGACGGCATCGCCCATGAGCTCAGGACGCCGCTGGTGCGCCTGCGCTACCGTCTGGAGATGAGCGAAAACCTCACCGAGGCGGAATCGCAGGCGCTGAACCGCGATATCGGCCAGCTGGAGGCGCTCATAGAAGAGCTCCTGACCTACGCCCGTCTCGACCGCCCGCAGACGGAGCTCAGCCTGACCACCCCCGATTTCCCCGCCTGGATCAGCGACCACGTCGAGGATATCCAGATGGTCAACCCGCAGCGCGAAGTCGGCCTGGCGACGCTGACCCGCGGCAACTATGGCGCGCTGGATATGCGGTTGATGGAGCGGGTGCTGGATAATCTGGTGAACAACGCCCTGCGCTACAGCGGTCAGCGGGTGGCGGTCAGCCTGACCCTGCAGGGTTCCCGCGCGTCGTTGCAGGTCGACGATGACGGCCCGGGCATTGCCCCCGAGGAGCGCGAGCGGGTGTTCGAACCTTTTGTTCGTCTTGACCCCAGCCGCGATCGGGCGACCGGAGGCTGCGGCCTCGGCCTGGCCATTGTCCACAGTATCGCCCAGGCGATGGGGGGCGACGTTCGCTGCGAGGCCAGTCCACTCGGCGGCGCCCGCTTCTGCTTTAGCTGGCCGGTCTATCATCAGTTGCCCGATTTTACCTCTGCCTGAATAAAACTTGCGCAGAGGCCGCGGGCTGGGTATGCTGCAAAAATCGAATAGTATGTTGTAACTAAGGTGAAGGCGATGGCCAGCTACGACCTCGTTGAACGTCTGAATGATACCTTTCGCCAGATCGAGCTGGAGCTGCAGGCGCTGCGCCAGGCGTTAGCGACCTGCCGGCTGCTGGCGGGCCGGGTGTTTGAGCTGCCGGCGATCAGTAAGGATGCCGAGCACGACCCGCTGGCGAACATTACGGTCGTCCAGCGCACCGGCGAGGCGGCGCTGGATCTCGCCCTGCGCCACTACGGCCATCTGTTTATCCAGCAGCAGTCGGAAACCCGCAGCAGCAAAGCCGCCGTCCGCCTGCCGGGCGCTATCTGTCTCCAGGTCTCCGCCGCGGAACAGCAGGCGCTGCTGGCGCGCATTCAGCAGATTAACGCCCTGAAGGCCACCTTCGAGAAAATCGTCACTGTCGACGCTGGCCTGCCCCCCACCGCCCGCTTTGAGTGGGTGCATCGCCATCTGCCTGGGTTAATCACCCTCAGCGCCTATCGCACGCTAACGCCCCTCCTCGACCCGAGCACTATCCGCTTCGGCTGGGCCAATAAGCACGTGATCAAAAATCTGACCCGCGACCAGGTGTTGATGATGCTGGAAAAAAGCCTGCAATCGCCGCGGGCGGTGCCGCCCTGGACCCGCGAGCAGTGGCAGAGCAAACTGGAAAGGGAGTATCAGGATATCGCCGCCCTGCCGCAGCGGGCGCGGCTAAAAATCAAACGGCCGGTGAAAGTGCAGCCGATTGCCCGCGTCTGGTATGCCAGCGAGCAGAAACAGGTGCAGTACGCCTGCCCCAGCCCGCTGATCGCCCTGATGTCCGGTAGCCAGGGGGTCAGCGTGCCGGATATTGGGGAATTGCTCAACTACGATGCCGACAATGTGCAATACCGCTACAAACCGGAGGCGCAGGCGCTGAGATTACTGATCCCTCGTCTGCACCTCTGGCTGGCTAGCGAGTAGCCAGGCTGCCGACCATCTGTTCCGGGCGCACCCAGCTATCGAATTCGGCTTCCGTCAGGTAGCCCAGCGCCAGCGCCGAAGCCTTCAGGGTCAGCCCCTCATGGTGCGCTTTTTTGGCGATCTCCGCCGCTTTATCATAGCCGATATGGGTATTCAGCGCGGTCACCAGCATCAGCGACTCGTTGAGCAGCTGGGTGATCCGCTCACGATTCGGCTCAATCCCCACCGCACAGTGCTCGTTAAAGCTCGTCATGCCGTCCGCCAGCAGACGCACCGACTGCAGGAAGTTGTGAATGACCATCGGCCGATAGACGTTGAGCTCAAAGTTACCCGAGGCGCCGCCGATATTCACCGCCACGTCGTTACCCATCACCTGGCAGCAGACCATGGTCAGGGCCTCGCACTGCGTCGGGTTGACCTTACCGGGCATAATCGATGACCCAGGCTCGTTTTCCGGGATGGCGATTTCGCCAATCCCGCAGCGCGGCCCGGAGGCCAGCCAGCGGACATCGTTAGCGATTTTCATCAGCGAGGCCGCCAGACCTTTCAGCGCGCCGTGGGCATGGACCAGGGCATCGACAGTGGCCAGCGCTTCGAATTTATTCGGCGCGGTGACAAACGGCTGTCCGCTGAGCGAGGCCAGCTCGGCCGCCACCCGCACGGCATATTCCGGATGCGTATTGAGCCCGGTCCCCACCGCCGTCCCACCCAGCGCCAGCTCGGCAAGGTGCGGCTGGCTGGCTTCAAGATGCTTCAGGCTATGGTCCAGCATCGCCACCCAGCCGGAGATTTCCTGGCCTAAGGTGAGCGGCGTGGCGTCCTGCAGATGGGTGCGACCGATCTTCACGATATTCCTGAAGGCCACCGCTTTTTCGTTGAGCGTGGCCCGCAACGCCTGCAGCGACGGGAGCAATTTTTCCCGCAGGGCGACCAGCGCCGCGACGTACATGGCGGTGGGAAACACATCGTTCGAGCTCTGGCTTTTATTGACATCGTCATTGGGGTGGATTTTTCGCGCCATCCCCCGCTCACCGCCGAGCAGTTCACTGGCGCGGTTAGCCAGCACCTCGTTCATATTCATATTGCTCTGGGTGCCGGAACCGGTCTGCCAGATAGCCAGCGGGAACTCCTGGGGGTGTTTTCCGGCCAGTACTTCGTCAGCGGCGGCGACGATCGCCCCGGCTTTCTCCGCCGTCAGCAGGCCAAGATCCTGATTGACCTTCGCCGCCGCCCGCTTGGTCAGCGCGAGGGCATATATCAGTTCCCCGGGCATTTTTTCGGTCGAGATGCGGAAATGCTCCAGCGAACGCTGGGTCTGGGCGCCCCAGAGTTTATCGGCCGGGACGTCGATGGCGCCCATCGAGTCTTTTTCACTGCGATGCGTTGTCATTACTTTCTCCTTGGATGAAAAGTGCGTCATAGCGACAAAGCTCACCTGCTTAAAAGAGTAAGTATTGGCCAGATTGATAAGTTGTTTTGGTGGTTCGTGCCGCAAAGCGGCATAAAAAAGCCGCCCCGAAGGACGGCCCGGACGGCTGACAACGTGCCATCTTCAGGAATTGCCCGGCGGCGCTGCGGTTGCGCGGGCCGACAGGGAATGGCATACCCGGTTGATATTGCTGTTTTCGTAGGCCGGGGAAGGCGAAAGCCGCCACCCGGCAGAAGGCGCGCACGATAACGAAAACAGGTTTGTCATCGGCCAGAGCCGCCCCGAAGGGCGGCCAGGTTTATTTCACGCAGCGGGCGCACTGCGACGTCTGGATCTGCTGGAAGAAGTCGTTGCCTTTATCATCGACGAGGATAAACGCCGGGAAGTCTTCCACTTCGATTTTCCAGATCGCCTCCATCCCCAGCTCCGGATACGCCACGCACTCCAGGCTGCGGATGCTCTGCTGAGCCAGTACCGCCGCCGGGCCGCCGATGCTGCCGAGGTAGAAACCGCCGTGCTTGTGGCAGGCGTCGGTGACCTGCTGGCTGCGGTTGCCTTTCGCCAGCATGATCTTACTCGCGCCGTGAGACTGCAGCAGATCGACGTAAGAGTCCATGCGGCCTGCGGTAGTCGGGCCGAGGGAGCCGGAGGCGTAACCGTCCGGCGTCTTGGCCGGGCCAGCGTAGTAGATCGGGTGATCTTTCACGTACTGCGGCAGTTCCTCGCCGTTATCGATAAGCTCTTTCAGCTTGGCGTGGGCGATGTCGCGGGCGACGATAATGGTGCCGCTCAGCGACAGACGGGTGGAGACCGGGTACTGCGACAGCAGCGCCAGGATCTCGCTCATCGGCTGGTTAAGGTTCACCTTCACCGCTTCGCCTTCGCCGGCCTGGCGCAAATGCTCAGGGATATATTTCCCCGGATTGCTCTCCAGCTTCTCGATCCAGATGCCGTCGCGGTTGATTTTGGCTTTGATGTTGCGGTCGGCGGAACAGGAGACGCCCATCCCTACCGGACAGGAGGCGCCGTGGCGCGGCAGGCGGATCACCCGGATATCGTGGGCGAAGTATTTGCCGCCGAACTGCGCGCCGAGGCCGAGATTTTGCGCCTCCACCAGCAGCTCCTGCTCCAGCTGAATGTCGCGGAACGCCTGGCCATGCTCATTACCTTCGGTCGGCAGACCATCGTAGTATTTGGTGGACGCCAGCTTGACGGTCTTCAGCGTCGCTTCCGCCGAGGTACCGCCGATGACAAAGGCGATGTGGTACGGCGGGCAGGCAGCGGTACCAAGGGTACGCATCTTCTCCACCAGATAGTTTTTCAGCTTCGCCGGGGTGATCAGCGCTTTGGTTTCCTGGTAGAGATAGGTTTTGTTCGCCGAGCCGCCGCCTTTGGCGATACAGAGGAATTTGTACTCATCGCCATCGGTAGCATAGAGGTCGATCTGCGCCGGCAGGTTGGTGCCGGTGTTGACCTCTTTATACATATCCAGCGGGGCGTTCTGCGAATAGCGCAGGTTATCCTGGATGTAGGTGTTGTATACCCCCTGCGCCAGCGCGGCTTCGTCGCCGCCGCCGGTCCAGACGCGCTGGCCTTTTTTACCCATGATGATGGCGGTGCCGGTGTCCTGGCAGGTGGGCAGAATGCCTTTGGCGGCGATATCGGAGTTGCGCAGGAACTGCAGGGCGACGTATTTGTCGTTTTCGCTGGCTTCCGGGTCGTTAAGGATATCCGCTACCTGCTGCTGATGGGCCGGGCGAAGCATAAAGGAGGCGTCGTGGAAGGCATGTTGCGCCAGAAGGGTCAGCGCCTGAGGGTCAACTTTTAGCACTTCCTGGCCGGCAAATTCGGCGACGGAGACGTAATCACTGCTGAGGAGATAATACTCGGTGTCATCCTTTTTGAGGGGAAAAGGATCCTGGTAAACAAACGGTTTATTCGACATTGTACTCTCACTTACTGCTTTGGCTGATTATGTTTCAGGCAGGGACTCCATGTGCCTGTAGAAAAGCGAGTCGATCAATTTTACACAAATTTTTAACAAAAACTGAGACAGGGACGACTTTTTCTTTCAGCAGTTGCTTCTCCAGCGTTTGCTGGTTTAATAGGGCGATAAATTTTACTTTGATTGAAACAGGGATTGAGAATGCAAAAGCTGATTAACGCCGTGCAGAACTATGCATGGGGAAGCCACACCGCCTTAACTGAACTGTATGGCATCGCCAACCCGGACAACCTGCCGATGGCAGAGCTGTGGATGGGGGCGCATCCGAAGAGCAGCTCGCAGATCCTGGCGGCAGACGGCCAGCCGCGTTCGCTGCGCGAAGTGATTGATGCGGACAAAGCCGCCCTGCTCGGCGACAAAGTGGCGCAACGCTTCGGTGAACTGCCGTTCCTGTTTAAAGTGCTGTGCGCCGCGCAGCCCCTCTCCATTCAGGTCCATCCTAACAAGCAGGCCTCCGAAGAGGGTTTCGCCCGCGAGAACGCCGCCGGCATCCCCCTCTCCGCCGCCGAACGTAACTACAAAGATCCGAACCACAAGCCGGAGCTGGTCTTCGCCCTGACCCCGTTCCTGGCGATGAACGCGTTTCGCGAGTTCAGCGAGATTGTCAGCCTGCTGCAGCCGGTGGCTAACGCGCACCCGGCGATCGGCGCCTTCCTGCAGCAGCCGGACGCGGCTCGCCTGAGCCAGCTGTTTGCCAGCCTGCTGAATATGCAGGGCGAGGAAAAAGCGCAGGCGTTGCAGGCGCTGCGCGAGGTGCTGGACCGCGAACAGGGCGAACCGTGGCAGACCATCCGCCTGATCGCCGAATTTTATCCCGACGACAGCGGCCTTTTCTCCCCGCTGCTGCTGAACGTGGTGAAGCTGAATCCGGGCGAAGCGATGTTCCTGTTTGCCGAAACGCCGCACGCGTATCTGCAGGGGGTGGCGCTGGAGGTGATGGCCAACTCGGATAACGTGCTGCGCGCCGGCCTGACGCCGAAGTACATTGATATCCCTGAGCTGGTGGCCAATGTCAAGTTCGAGGCCAAACCGGCGGGTGAGCTGCTGACCCAGCCGCAGCGGCACGGCGCGGAGCTGGACTTCCCGATCCCGGTGGAAGATTTTGCCTTCTCGCTGCACGATCTCTCCGCCGAAGCCAGCGATCTGGCCCAGACGAGCGCGGCGATCGTTTTCTGCGTCGAAGGCGAAGCCCTGCTGCGCAAAGGCGATCAGAGCCTGACCCTCAAGCCGGGCGAATCGGCCTTTGTGGCCGCCAATGAGTCGCCGGTGCAGGTCAGCGGCCATGGCCGCGTGGCGCGCGTGTTCAATAAGCTCCAGTAAACGACAGACCTTTCAGGTCGCGCTTACTGATTATGACAACTCAGCCAGGCGGTCTCTCCGCCTGGCTTCATTTATGGACAAATGCTATGAAAAAATCGCTGGTCGCAGCAGGAATCATCGTGGCGCTGGGCGTGGTATGGACAGGCGGCGCCTGGTACACCGGCAAACAGCTGGAAGGCCGGATTGCCGATATGGTGCAGCAGGCTAACGCGCAGTTACGCAGCAGCGCGCCGGAGTCAGGTCTGGAGCTGAGCTATCAGGACTACCAGCGCGGGCTGTTCAGCAGCCATCTGCAGCTGGTGGTGAAGCCGATCGCCGGTCAGGCTAACGGCTGGCTGGCCGCCGGGCAGAGCGTGGTGCTTGACGAGGTGGTCGATCACGGCCCCTTCCCGCTGGCCTCGTTAAAAACCTTTAATCTGGCCCCGGCGATGGCCTCGGTCCACACCACGCTGGTGAAAAACGACGCCAGCCAGGCGCTGTTCGAAATAGCCAAAGGCAATACCCCCTTTACCGTCGATACGCGCATCGCCTACAGCGGCGACAGCCAGTCGGCGATCGTCCTCAATGCCCTCGACTACGCCAAAGGGGATGAGAAAGTCACCTTCAGCGGCGGCGAGTTCCAGCTCGACGCCGACCGTGACGGCAAAAACATCAGCCTGAAGGGCCAGGCCGGCAGCGGCCAGATCGATGCTCTCAACGAATATAATCAGAAGGTGCAGCTGCGCTTCGTCAACCTGACCACCGACGGCGCCACCGAGCTGGCCAGCTTCAACGAGCGTATCGGCCAGCAAAAAATGACCCTCGATAAACTGGCCATCAGCGTCGAAGGCAAAGAGCTGGCGCTGGTTGACGGCATGGCGCTGGACGGCGGCTCCACGCTGACCAAGGACGGCAAAGGCGTGAACAGCCAGGTGAACTACACCGTCAACAGCCTTAAGCTGCAGGGTCAGGATATGGGTAGCGGCAAACTGACGCTGAAAGTGGATAACGTCGACGGTCAGGCGTGGCACCAGTTCAGCCAGCAGTACAGCGCGCAGTCTCAGGCGCTGCTGGCGAAACCAGAGCTGGCGCAGAACCCGGAGCTGTACCAGCAGGCGCTTACCGAAACCCTGTTCAATGCGCTGCCGATCCTGCTTAAGGGCAATCCGTCGGTGACTATCTCACCGCTGAGCTGGCGCAATGCCAAAGGCGAAAGCAGCCTCAACCTATCGGTGCTGCTGAAAGATCCGGCCCTGGTGACCGCCCCGCCGCAGACCCTGGCGGACAGCCTGGATCGCGTGGTGCAGTCCCTTGACGGCAAAGTGGTGATCCCGGTGGATATGGCGACGGAGTTTATGACTAAGATCGCCGGTCTGGAAGGCTACCAGCCAGCCGACGCCGCCAAACTCGCCGATCAGCAGGTCAAAGGCCTGGCGGCGATGGGCCAGATGTTCCGCATCACCACCATGGAAGATAACGCCATCAGCAGCAGCCTGCAGTACGCGAACGGCCAGGTGACGCTGAACGGCCAGAAAATGCCGCTGGAGGATTTTGCCGCGATGTTTGGTCTCGAAGCGCCTTCGTTACCGGACAGCGCGCCGCAGGAGGGCCAGCCGCAGCAGGATGACGCCGCGCCTCAGCAGGACGACGCCGCCCCGCAGCCGTAATTTATCGGCTCAGGAGACGGCCACCGCGCGCCGTCTCCGTCATTTTCTCGTCACCAGCCGCGGGGGCATGATCTGATTTCGCGTCTCGCCCGCGCCCTCCTCCAGCCGCCGCAGCATCGACTCCGCCAGCGTTTTTCCCATCTCGCGCGCCGGGGTGGTGACCCAGGTGAGCGGCAGGTCGTCAAGCGCGGCCTCAGGCACATCGGCGAACGCCGCCAGCGCCACCCGCTGCTCGAAGTAGCTGTCGACGCCATCTTCCCCGCTCTGCCTTCCGGCGCGCAGCAGACCGAACCACGCGCCGGTCGCCACCACGTTGTTGTAGCACAGCACTGCGGTGATGGTCGGGTTTTGCCCCAGCAGCGCGGTCATCGCCTCCGCCGCCTGCTTCTGGCTCGATTCGCACTCCAGTACCCATTCGCTATGAAACGGCAGACCGTATTTCAGCAAGGTGGCGCAATAGCCGCCGACTCGCTCGGCGCGGGTCAGCGACGAGCTCTGGCCGCCAAGCCAGGCGATCCGCTGATGGCCGCGGCGGATCAGATGCTCGGTCACCAGCTGCGCCGCCTGCATGTTGTCCGGACGGATCAGGTCGACATCGTCGAGATAGCTGGCGCGGGAAGCGAACACCAGCGGCACACCCGCCTCCGCCGCCCGCTCGCGCAGCTCGCTCCCGCGGTCGATGGCCCCGGCGATGATCACCCCATCCACCCCCTGCGCCGCCAGCGTGTCAAACCGCTGCGCCATCTTCTCGCCGCTGCGCCCTCCCTGGGTGAGAAACACCATTTTCCCCTGCCTCTCCAGGGCATCGGTGAGGCCGGCGGTTAACTCGGCATAGAACGGTTTAGAGAGATCGCTGACGATAAGGCCAATCACCCCGCTCTGTCCGCCGCGCAGCGAGGCGGCCTGACGGTTGCGCACAAATCCCAGCTGCTCGATGGCCTGATTAACCCGCTCGCCGGTGGCGCTGGAGATACGCCCTTTCCCGCTCAGCACCAGCGAAACGGTGCTCACGGAGACGCCGGCGGCCAGCGCCACATCATTGATGGTGATCTTTTTTGCGATAGCCATAGCGTGCCGGCTGACTCCCTTGCCTGTCGATAAAACGTTTTATCATTGTGCGATCTTTATAAACCTTATTATCGCTTGAATATGTGATTTTTATCGCACTAAAAAGTGGTAAAACGTTTTATCTTGCCGTGGCGTTAGTTCTTCCCGACCACTTGAGAATCAGGAACCGTGTTATGACGGCGAAAACCGCACCAAAAATCACCTTGTGGGAATTTTTCCAGCAGCTGGGAAAAACCTTTATGCTGCCCGTGGCGTTGCTCTCGTTTTGCGGGATCATGCTGGGGATCGGCAGCTCGTTAAGCAGTCACGATGTTTTGACCCTGCTGCCGTGGCTGGATATACCGCTGCTGCAGGCCATCTTTATCTGGATGAGCAAAGTCGGCTCCTTTGCCTTCAGCTTCCTGCCGGTGATGTTCTGTATCGCCATCCCGTTGGGGCTGGCGCGGGAGAACAAAGGCGTCGCCGCCTTCGCCGGTTTTGTCGGCTACGCGGTCATGAACCTGGCGGTCAACTTCTGGCTGACGGCGAAAGGCATTCTGCCCACCACCGACGCCGCTATTCTCAAGGCCAACAATATCCAGAACATCATCGGTATTCCGTCGATCGATACCGGGATCCTCGGGGCGGTTATCGCCGGGATTATCGTCTGGCTGCTGCATGAGCGCTTCCACAACATTCGCCTGCCGGACGCCCTGGCCTTCTTCGGCGGCACCCGCTTTGTGCCGATCGTCACCACCGTGGTGCTGGGTCTGGTCGGGCTGGCGATCCCGCTGGTGTGGCCGGTCTTCGCTATGGGGATCAATGCACTCGGAAAGATGATCAACAGCGCCGGCGATTTTGGGCCGATGATCTTCGGCACCGGCGAGCGACTGCTGCTGCCGTTTGGCCTGCACCACATCCTGGTGGCGCTGATCCGCTTCACGGAAGCCGGCGGTACCCTTGACGTCTGCGGCCACAGCGTCAGCGGCGCACTGACCATCTTCCAGGCGCAGCTAAGCTGCCCGACCACCCACGGCTTCGCCGAAAGCGCCACCCGCTTCCTGTCGCAGGGTAAGATGCCGGCCTTCCTCGGCGGCCTGCCGGGCGCCGCGCTGGCGATGTACCACTGCGCCCGCCCGGAAAACCGGCATAAAATTAAAGGTCTGCTGATCTCCGGAGTGATCGCCTGCGTGGTGGGCGGCACCACCGAGCCGCTGGAGTTCCTGTTCCTGTTCGTGGCGCCGGTGCTGTATGTCATCCACGCCCTGCTGACCGGTCTCGGCTTTACCCTCATGGCGGTGCTCGGCGTCACCATCGGCAACACCGACGGCAATATCATCGACTTCGTGGTGTTTGGCATCCTGCATGGTCTGGCGACCAAGTGGTACCTGGTGCCGGTGGTGGCGGCAATCTGGTTTGCGGCCTACTATGCCATCTTCCGCTTCGCCATCACCCGCTTCAATCTGAAAACGCCGGGCCGCGATATCGACACCGCCGCCAGCGTGGAGAAAGCGGTCGCTGGCACCATTGGTAAATCCGGGTATAACGTGCCGGCGATTCTGGCGGCCCTCGGCGGCGCCGACAACATTGTCTCGCTGGATAACTGCATTACCCGTCTGCGACTGTCGGTACACGATATGAGCAAAGTGGACGCCGCCGCGCTGAAAGCCCATCGCGCCATTGGGGTGGTTCAGCTCAACCAGCATAATCTGCAGGTGGTTATTGGCCCGCAGGTGCAGTCGGTAAAAGATGAGATGGCCATGCTGATGAATACCGTTCAGGCCTGATCCCACTGGTCCCCTTCCGGCACGGAGGGGGACCCTCGCTAAGGAAGTTCCGATGTTTGATTTTTCCACCCCCATCGACCGCCACGGCACCTGGTGCACGCAGTGGGACTATGTCGCTGACCGGTTTGGCGTCCCCGACCTGTTGCCGTTCACCATCTCCGATATGGATTTCGCCACCGCGCCCTGCATTCTCGACGCCGTCAGCCGGCGGCTGGCCCACGGCGTGTTCGGCTACAGCCGCTGGCAGAACGAGGCGTTTCTCGGGGCGATTGCCCACTGGTACGCCAGCCGCTTTCACAGCGTCATCGATCCGCAAACGGTGGTCTACGGACCGTCGGTTATCTATATGGTGGCGGAAACCATCCGTCAGTGGTCGCAAGAAGGCGACGGCGTCGTCGTCCATACTCCCGCCTACGATGCGTTCTATAACACCATCACCGCTAACCGCCGACAGATTGCCCCGGTGCCATTGACCCTGACGAACAATCAGTGGCACTGCGATATGGCGCGCCTGGAAGCGGCGCTGGCGGAGCCGAAGAATACCCTGCTGCTGCTGTGCAGCCCGCACAATCCAACGGGGAAAGTGTGGCGCCGCGAGGAGCTTGAGACCATGGCGGCCCTGTGCCAAAAGCATGGCGTGAGGGTAATTAGCGATGAAATTCATATGGACATGACCTGGGGCGACCACCGTCATATCCCGTGGAGCGAGGTGGCTCAGGGGCCGTGGGCGCTGTTCACCTCCGGGTCGAAGAGCTTCAATATCCCGGCCTTTACCGGAGCCTATGGCTTTATCCCGGAGGCAAACTGCCGCGACAGCTATCTGCAGGCGCTGAAAGCGCGCGACGGGCTCTCGTCGCCCTCGGTCCCGGCGCTGGTGGCTCATGTCGCCGCCTACCGCGACGGGGCGCCCTGGCTCGACGCTCTGCGCGACTACCTGCAGGAGAACCTGCGCTATGTGGCTGATACGCTCAATCGCGCCTTTCCCGCGCTGCGCTGGCAGCCGCCGGAGGCCACCTACCTGGCGTGGATCGACCTCCGCCCCCTCAACATTGACGACCGCGCGCTGCAGCAGGCGCTGATCGCCGGGCAGAAGGTGGCGATTATGCCGGGATATACCTATGGTCCCGAAGGCAACGGCTTTCTGCGCCTCAATGTCGGCTGTCCACGCGAGAAGCTGGAGCGCGGTGTCGCAGGGCTGATAGCCGCCCTGCGCAGCCTTATCTGATGCGCCGGCAAAGTGAATTATCTGGTTGTCAAACCCTATCCTGCCTGCCAGATGGCTGGCAGGATGATCGAGGCTTTCCCCCTGGCGCAGGCAAACCCTGTAGCGGCCATGAATGACTCTCGCGCCCGGCTGATGTCGGCATTATTAAAATAATTTTGATATTCCTCAAAACTTTTTTAGGCGGGAAGCGGTATTAATTTGGCCGCTTAATCATTGCTTACACTGGTTTATTGAGGAGGAGAGCATGAAAACCTATGACCGTAATCGTAACGCTATTGCCACCGGCAGTATGGTCATGATCGCCGGTAACGGTACGACGGGCGTGATTAAAGCGATCCATGGCGAGGGGAAAACCGCCGAGCAGCTGCGTCGGGCGGACTGCGTGGAAATCGACGGCTGCGAGGGCCGCTTCTGTCCGTTAGATCTGATCCGTCTCGGTTTCCATTAATCCCTGCCGCCAGGGCAACATGAGCAGGCCACCCAGGGTGGCCTCTCCTTTACCGGCCTGATACAGGCGCTTAGCGAAAGCTCCACTGAATACTCATCACAAAGATCGCCGGGAGAATAATCCCGCCCTCGACGCCGAAATAATCGGTAAAGTTATACTGCAGACCATGATAGATATAGGGCGAAAAACCGACGCCGGTGATTTTTTTGGCGGTGCGGTAGGTGCCTGAGTCGCCGCAGTGGCTGAAAGCGTCAAAGAAAAATTCCCCGGTATAGGCATACACCCCTTTCAGCAGCCAGCCGGTGTCGTTTTTCAGCCAGTCGCGGCGCACGCCGAGGGTCAGACAGCGATCGTCGAAGCTGTTTTTCATGGTGCCGATCTGCGCGCTGTATTTTGAATCCGCTGAAAACTTGCGCTCCACCGAGAAAAAGTTGTTGTTGAAATGCTCGTTATATTGTCCGTGGTTGCCGGTCATGTGATAAACATAGGAGCCGGTATTCATCGAATAGAGATTTAATTCCCCGGCCTGCGCCGACGGCATGGCAACCAACAGCAGCCCGGATAACACAACCCATAATTTATTCAACATTCAGTAACCTACGCCACACCCGTAAAAAAAGAACCCGGCATACTATCACCGCTAAGCTAAACCAAAGGGCAATCAGATAAACCGGCGCTCGTCGCGGCAGGCAAAAATGACGCTATATGCACTATAGCAGTCGCCCTCTCGCCTGGTGAGCGCCAGCGGCTATACTGCAGACACATTCATCTCATCGATTAAGGACTGCTGTGTTAGCCACTCTCCTCGTTGCGCTGGTCGCTATTATTCATCTCGCCATCCTGGTGCTGGAGATGTTTTTCTGGGAAGCGCCCGCCGGGCGCCGGGCCTTTAACCTCAGCGCCGATTTCGCCCGGGAAACCCGGGTGCTGGCGGCCAACCAGGGGTTGTATAACGGTTTCCTGGCCGCCGGCCTGGCGTGGGGGCTGTGGCTGGGGGAGTCCGGCGAGCCGGTGGTGATCTTTTTCCTCGCCTGCGTGCTGGCCGCCGGGATATTCGGCGCGCTGACCGCCAGCCGCAAAATTCTCTATATTCAGGCGCTGCCCGCGCTGCTGGCGCTGCTGGCGGTGCTGACGCAGGGGTAGGGCCTTGATCTAAAACAGAGAAAGCTGGCGGTAAGGCGGATACTATGTGCCCCCTTCGGTCGGTCATCGACCTTTAATACCTTCTGAGTTCAGAGGCATTTTTATGACATGGCAATCCTTCAAACAGGCCTGGCTTATCCGGTTCTGGTCCCCCGTCCCGGCGGTCATCGCCGCGGGCATTCTCTCAACCTACTATTTTGGCATCACCGGCACCTTCTGGGCGGTGACCGGCGAATTTACCCGCTGGGGTGGCCAGCTGCTGCAGCTGCTGGGGGTCCACAGCGAACAGTGGGGCTATTATCAGCTGATCCATCTCGACGGGACGCCGCTGACCCGCATCGACGGCAGGATGATCATCGGCATGTTCGGCGGCTGCCTGGCGGCGGCGCTGTGGGCCAATAACGTCAAATTGCGCTTGCCACGCAGCCGGATCCGCATTGTGCAGGCCGTAGCCGGGGGTATCATCGCCGGGTTCGGCGCGCGGCTGGCGATGGGCTGCAACCTGGCGGCCTTTTTCACCGGCATTCCGCAGTTCTCCCTGCACGCCTGGCTGTTTGCCATCGCCACCGCCATCGGCTCCTGGTTTGGCGCTCGCTTCACCCTGCTGCCTCTTTTTCGCATACCGGTAAAAATGCAAAAGGTATCCGCTGCTTCGCCGTTAACCCAAAAACCGCAGCAGGCGCGCCGCCGTTTCCGCCTGGGCATGGTGATCTTTTTCGCCATGATCGGCTGGGGCCTGCTCACCGCCGCAGACCACCCTGCGCTCGGCCTGGCGATGCTGTTCGGCATCGGCTTCGGTCTGCTTATCGAGCGCGCGCAGATCTGCTTCACCTCCGCCTTTCGCGATATGTGGATCACCGGCCGGACGGTGATGGCGAAGGCGATAATCTTCGGCATGGCGGCGAGCGCCATCGGCATCTTCAGCTATGTGCAACTGGGGATGGCGCCGAAAATCATGTGGGCCGGTCCCAACGCGGCGATTGGCGGGCTGCTGTTTGGCTTTGGCATCGTGCTGGCCGGCGGCTGTGAAACCGGCTGGATGTACCGGGCGGTGGAAGGCCAGGTTCACTACTGGTGGGTGGGGCTGGGCAACGTTATCGGCTCCACGCTGCTCGCCTGGTGCTGGGACGATATCGCCGCCCCGCTCGCCACCCACTGGCAAAAGGTCAACCTGCTGAACGCTTTTGGTCCCTTCGGCGGACTGCTGGCGACCTATCTGCTGCTGCTGGTCGCCCTGCTGCTGGTGATCGCCTGGGAGAGACATTTTTTCCGCCGCCAGTCGGCAGCGGTCCGGACCGCGAAGGAGAGCGCATGAAAAACATCATCCCTGATTATCGCCTGGACATGGTCGGCGAGCCCTGCCCCTATCCGGCGGTCGCTACCCTGGAGGCGATGCCCTCCCTGCAAAAAGGCGAGATCCTCGAAGTGATTAGCGACTGTCCGCAGTCGATCAATAACATTCCGCTTGATGCCCGGAACCATGGCTATACGGTGCTGGATATTCAGCAGGATGGCCCGACCATTCGCTATCTGATCCAGAAGTAACCCCGTTTCCCCGCCGGCGACCTTCATCGCCGGCATGGGTTTCCCCGTCTCCCGTCACGCCATTTCCTCATCACCAGAGAGGCCGCGCAGGCAAACGATTGCAATACATTGTAACACTTGAAACGATGTTCCAGTTATCCAATAACCATTAATATAACGCGCCTATATTATTAAAATACGAATAAGTAACTTCATGAATGGTTTCTGCCGCTACCGGCCAAAGCCGCACACCGCAACACAATAAGGATAGAAATGGAACTGCTGGCCAGGCTGAGTCATTTTTTTGAGCAAGTGCGTTCAGATGCCGATTTTGCCACCTTCGCCAGTGAACTGCGTCGGCATCAGGTCTCGTGTTATATCTACTTTGTCTCTACCGGCAATATGAATTTTGTGATGGCCAACGACGAGGTGATCACGATAAAAAGCGCCCGCGGCCTGCTGCGCGTGCGCAGCGCCCCCAGCCATCGGCTGACCTCGGCCGCTGTCATCCGCCATTTTGCCGGCGCCATCAACTTTGAACAGTACTGCAGGGATCTCGCCAGCGCCGGGGTGTTTAAGTGGAGCGTCGACCTGGACGAGGAGACTCGCCACTACTGGTCGAAGGAAAACAGGCTGCTGTATAAAGAGAGCCTGATTCCCCCCTGAGCGGGTCCCAGGGGGAAGCCTGGCCTGAGGGGCCAGCCCTTAATCGCGGGTCTGCACCCAGAAGGCGTGGATCAGGCCTGGAATATAGCCCAGCAGGGTCAGAATAATGTTGAGAATAAACGCCCAGCCGAAACCTTTCCCCAGCAGTACTCCCAGCGGCGGCAGAATGATAGTAAAAACGATTCTCCAGAATCCCATAAGCTCTCCCTTCATCTAACGGCAACATTTTACTAAGTTATTCAATAGTTAAGCATAGACGCTTTTCACCGCTTCGCCAGCAGGCGGCCCCCTCATCTCCGGTAACAAAAATTATTCCCTGCCGTCACGGATAAAAAAGCCCGCCAAAACATCCACTTTTCTGGCTCATGCTGCGGGCCCGGCAGCGAACCGCACAGATTGTCAGTTGACCTGGCTGCGAGTCAGGACTAAGCCTGGAGGAGTTTTATCACATCGAGTCGTTTTACCAACCGGAGAATATCCATGAGTAAACTTGGGATTAATGGATTTGGTCGTATCGGACGTCTGGTGTTACGCCGTTTATTAGAAGTCGACAGCAGCCTCGAGGTGGTGGCTATCAACGACCTCACCTCGCCAAAAGTACTGGCCTACCTGCTAAAGCATGATTCAAACTACGGCCCCTTCCCGTGGAGCGTCGACTTCACGGAAGATGCGCTGATCGTCAACGGTAAGACCATCACCGTGTATGCCGAAAAAGAGGCGCAGCATATTCCGTGGCAGGCGGCGGGCGCGGAAGTGATTGTGGAGTGTACCGGGTTCTACACCTCGGCAGAGAAATCGCAGGCCCATCTCCAGGCCGGCGCGCGCAAGGTGCTGATTTCCGCCCCCGCCGGCGAGATGAAAACTATCGTCTATAACGTCAACGATGACACCCTGACGCCGGATGACACCATTATCTCCGTCGCCTCCTGCACCACCAACTGCCTGGCGCCGATGGCCAAAGTCCTGCAGGATGCCTTCGGCATCACCGTTGGCACCATGACCACTATCCACGCCTATACCGGCACCCAGTCGCTGGTGGACGGGCCGCGCGGTAAAGATCTGCGCGCCTCCAGGGCGGCGGCGGAAAACGTCATCCCGCACACTACCGGCGCGGCCAAAGCTATCGGCCTGGTGATCCCCGCCCTGAGCGGGAAGCTGAAAGGCCATGCCCAGCGCGTACCGACCAAAACCGGCTCAGTGACGGAGCTGGTGTCGGTGCTGGAGAAAAAAGTGACTGCGGATGAGGTCAATCAGGCGATGAAGCAGGCGGCAGAGGGCAATGAATCCTTTGGCTACACCGAAGAAGAGATTGTCTCTTCCGATATCATCGGCAGCCATTTCGGTTCAATCTACGATGCCACCCAGCTGGAGATTGTGGAGGCCGGCGGCGTACAGCTGGTGAAAACCGTCGCCTGGTACGATAACGAATACGGCTTTGTCACCCAGTTGATCCGCGTGCTGGAGAAATTTGCCCGCTAAGTGAACGGCGGACAGCCTGCGCTGCCCGCCGATTCTGCATTGAGCGCCTCAGGCCTGCAGATAGACCACCTGAGTCTGCAGGTACTCATTCAGGCCATGGCGGCCATCTGCGCCGCCGATCCCCGATTTACGCCAGCCGGCGTGGAATCCCTGCATCGCCTCAAAGTTCTCGCGGTTGATATAGGTTTCGCCGAATTTCAGCCCCTTAATCGCCTTCATCGCCACATTAAGATCGCGGGTATAGATCGAGGAGGTCAGGCCATAATCGCTGTCATTGGCCATCGCCAGCGCTTCATCGAGCGTCGAAAACGCCACCACCGGCAGCACCGGCCCGAAGGTTTCCTCATGGATAATATCCATCTCCTGACGCACATCCAGCAGCAGGGTCGGCGGATAAAAATAGCCTTTCCCCTCCTGCGGCTGACCGCCCAGCGCGACACGTGCCCCCTGCGTCACCGCCTTTGCCACTTTCCGCGCCACCTGATCCCGCGCGGCGGCGTTAATCAGCGGCCCCATGGCGATGTCATCGCGCGCCGCCGGGTCGCCAAACTGCACAGCCTTCATCGCCTCGCCGAGGCGGTTGACGAAGCGATCGTAAATCCCCTGCTGAACATAGACCCGCTCGACGCAGTTGCACACCTGCCCGGTATTGATCACCCGCGAGTCCACCACCGCCTTCACCGCCAGCTCCAGATCCGCATCGTCCATGACGATGGCCGGCGCTTTGCCGCCGAGCTCGAGGCACACTTTGGTGATATTTTTCGCCGCGGCGGCCATGATTTTCTCCCCCGCCGCTACGCTGCCGGTCATGCTGACCATCGCCACCTTCGGATTGCCGGCCAGCTCCTGGCCGACGGTTTCCCCACGGCCGAGCACCAGGTTAAAGACCCCTTTCGGCAGCCCAACCTGGTGGACGATCTCGGCGAAAGCGATGGCGTTGTTGGGCGTGAATTCGCTGGGCTTAATGACGATAGTGTTGCCGGTGATCAGCGCCGGCGCCAGCTTGCGGGCGATAAGAAAGAACGGGAAGTTCCACGGCAGGATCCCGGTGGTCACCCCCAGCGCGCGTTTGAAGACGAGGATATTCTCCCCGGGACGGTCGCTCTGCACGATCTCCCCTTCATACCGCCGCGCCCATTCGGCCATGTAGTCGAGATAGTCGGCGGTAAACGCAACCTCCACCGCCGCCAGCTGCTGGATCTTGCCCCCTTCAGCGACGATCAGCCCGGCGATGTCGTCGGCACGCTGACGAATGCCGGCGGCAATTTTGCGCAGCCAACCCGCGCGCTCAATGGCCGGCAGCGCCTCCCAGGCCGGCTGGGCGCGCTCTGCGGCGTCAATCGCCAGCCGCGCCTCTTCCGCGGTCCCGTCCGGGATCCGCGACAGCAGCGCTTCAGTCGCCGGGTTAAGCACGTCGATCCAGCCGTCGCCGCGACCGGTAACGAACTGGCCATCAATATACATTGGGTGTTGAACGGGTGCTGTCATGGCTGCTCCTGTGGTGCATTTGTATTTAACAAGTGATTTTTTTGTTAAATATCGGGCGGATAAGCCGTGGCTTCGCAGCACGTTGGCGCATTTCTGTGAGCTGATTCATAAAACCGGACCAAAAATGGCCGGTTGAGGTTACATTTCAATAACACAAATTGCCCGTTTGCGATAAATCTGCCGCAAACGGGCATTTTTCAGCCGAGGAGGCGGGCCTGCAGCGCCCCGGCAAGCCGGTCATCCTCCCGCAGCTGTTGCCAGGCGTCGAGGATCGCCGGCGGGAAGGTCACGTGGCTGATAAAGTCTTTCCCCCGCGGACCGTACCCTTCAGGGGAATCCTGCAGGCGCGGCAGCTCGCCCAGCAGCAGCGCGAGGTAGCGGGTCACCGGCCACAGCCCCGCCCCGCCGCCCGCGAACCCCAGCTGGCCGTCGGTCTGCTCCAGCACCGGCGAGCAGCCGGGAAAGCTCAGCCACTGCGGCGGCGTCGTCGCCCCCTGCCAGACGCGGGCGAAGGTGGCCATCGTCCGCCGCTGCATGGTGGGGTCCTGAATGACGATCCCGCGACGATGGGGGATCCCCCGGCTCTCCAGCATTGTGCGGGTAAAGCGCGCGTTTTCCCCGCAGTTGGTCGACCGATCCTCCACCACCAGCCGCAGGCGAGGAATGTGCCAGAAGTCATGCGCAATATCCGCCAGAATATGCGCTTCCGGGCGGCCCTCCACCGCGAGCGAACGGTAGCGGGGATCCTCGCGCACCGCCTCATACAGAAAACCGGTGGAGTGTCCTATGCCGCCGCTGATCAGCAGCGGAACCTCCTGCTCCTTCGCCAGCCGGCAGGCGGCGTCGATGGTGGGGATCACGGCATTGCCAGCCAGCACCACCACATCCACTGCCGGCGGCGCGGTCAGCGTCGCCAAATCGTTCTGCGCCAGCCAGCCGCCAGTCAGGTTAGCCGCCGCCAGCGTCGTCGCCGACAGCGGGGGAAATTGTTCTGCCATTCTGATCTCCTTAATCACCTCTCAGCCGCGCAGAGAGGATAGTCCGGCCATCATAAACGCCGCCTGCCGGGGCGCAAAGCGACGTCGATTTGTAACCATTTTGAAATAACAAGAAACATCTAAAAACACTCGGGTTGCACCTGAATAACTGACCATGAAAATAACAAAAAACAGCAAAAACAGGTGGAAAATAAAAATTTACCTCGCAGTTACACCAGACAAAAGCGCGTTTTCTCGCCCGCGTTGCCAAGGGATAACTTGCCAATTGTAACCATCAACTCTAAGTTGCTTAACAATTACACAACCTTTTTCACATCAGGTTGCACCCTGCACGCACAGAGTGACACCTGACCTTTTACCGTGGCGGGAGAACGTTTCGTAATGAGCAATCCAGAAAGCAACACTGCATCCATTCTGCAGAAAAACAAGAAGGTCCTGATCGCGAGCCTGACCGGCAGCGCCATCGAATGGTTCGATTATTTTCTCTATGGCACCGCCGCCGCGCTGGTGTTCAACAAAATCTTCTTTCCGATGGTCGACCCGGTCATCGGTCTGATCCTCTCCTGGCTCTCCTTTTCGCTCACCTTTTTTATCCGCCCCATCGGCGGGGTCATTTTCGCCCACATCGGCGATCGCATCGGTCGCAAGAAGACGCTGGTGCTGACCCTGTCGCTGATGGGCAGCGCCACGGTGGCCATTGGCCTGCTGCCCACCTACGAAATGGTGGGCCTGTGGGCGCCCGCCCTGCTGATTACCCTGCGCATTATTCAGGGCATGGGTATCGGCGGCGAATGGGGCGGCGCGCTGCTGCTGGCCTACGAATACGCCCCGGAAAAGCGGAAAGGCTTTTTCGGCAGTATTCCTCAGGCCGGCGTGACCATCGGCATGCTGATGGCGACCTTTATCGTCTCGCTGATGACCCTGTTCGATGAGGCGCAGTTTCTTGCCTGGGGCTGGCGCATTCCGTTCCTGCTCAGCTCCGTCCTCGTTTTCCTCGGCCTGTGGATCCGCAAAGATATCGACGAAACGCCCGCCTTTAAGCAGGTGAAACAGTCTGGCCAGGTGGCGAAGGCTCCGCTGCGCGTGACGCTCAAACACCACTGGCGGGAGGTGCTGATCGCCGCGGGTCTGAAAGTGGTGGAGACCGCCCCCTTCTATATCTTCTCTACCTTTGTGGTCAGCTACGCCACTACCACCCTGAGCTATCAGAAGTCGCAGGCGCTGGAATCCGTCACCCTCGGCGCGCTGGTGGCCACCGTGATGATCCCGCTGATGGGGCTGCTGTCCGACAAGGTGGGCCGGCAAAAGATGTACACCCTGAGCGTGGTGCTGCTGGGGCTGTTTATCGTTCCGTGGTTCCTGCTGCTCGACACCGGCACCAGCTGGGGCATTATGCTGGCGACGATCGTTGCCTTCGGCATCCTGTGGGCGCCGGTGACCGCGGTGCTGGGTACCCTGTGCTCAGAGATTTTCAGCGCCAATGTGCGCTACACCGGGATCACCCTGGGTTACCAGCTGGGCGCCGCGCTGGCCGGGGGCACCGCGCCGCTTATCGCCACCGGTCTGCTGGCGAAATACGATGGTGACTGGCGACCGGTGGCCATCTACCTGGGCGTTACGGTGGCGATTTCGCTGCTGGCGATATTCTGCGCCAGCCGGATGAAATCCGTCCCTGGCGCGGCGCGCCCCCGGGCGGAAAGCGCCTAACCGCAGCCGGTCCGGGTCGACCATCCTGCCCGGCGGCGCTGCGCTTGCGCGGGCCTACAGGGAGATCGCGCCACGTGGGAAACCGCTCATCCCAGGCTCAGTAAGACAGTAGGCCCGGTAAGGCGCCAGCCGCCACCGGGCAGTAAAGCTGCTGCGAAGCCGACTATCCCGCCCGGCGGCGCTGCGCTTGCGCGGGCCTACGGGGGGATCATACCGCGGGGGAAACTGCAACCTTCCGGGCCCGGTAAGCATCCAGGCCCGGTAAGGCGCCAGCCGCCACCGGGCAGACAAACGAGAACAACGGTTAAGACGAGTTGTAGCCGGCCGCCAGGGCCGGCGGGTGTCAGGCGCTCTGATTGTCCAGCTGAAGCTGCCCCTCGCGCCGCTGCTTCAGCTTCCAGAAGGCCCACAGCGCGATAAACCACAGCGGAGAAGCCAGCAGCGCCAGCAGCGTGTCCGGGTCAAAGATCATGATGAAGATGGCGAACGCGAAGAACAGCAGGCTCACCCAGCTCATCGCCACGCCAAAGGGCATCTTAAAGATCGAACCGGCGTGCAGGTCCGGACGCTGACGGCGATAAACCAGATACGCCACGAGGATCATCCCCCAGCTGAACACCACCATAATCGCCGCCAGGGTCGAGACGATGGTAAACAGGGTCATCACATTCGGCACCAGGAACAGCAGCAGCGTACCGATCAGCATACAGAAGCAGGAAAACAGCAGGCTGCGCACCGGGATACGGGTGCTGCGCGACAGAATACGGAACTGCCAGTGCGCATGCTTCTCCACCGACAGGCCGTACAGCATGCGGGTGCTGGAGAAGACCCCGCTGTTGGCCGAGGACATCGCCGAGGTCAGCGCCACGAAGTTAATCACCGCCGCCGCCGCGGGCAGCCCGGCTTTGGCAAACAGCGTTACGAAGGGGCTGGTCTCCGCCGACACTCCCGGCCAGGAGGCGACAGCGATGATCACCACCATCGACAGCAGATAGAAGATGATAATCCGCAGCGGCAGGGCATTGATCGCCTTGGGCAAAATGCGCTGTGGATCGCGGGTCTCCGCCGTCATCGTCCCCAGCAGTTCGATGCCGGTAAAGGAGAAGATCGCTATCTGGAAGCCGGCGAAAAAGCCGGTGATACCGTGAGGCATAAAGGCCGTCGGGTCGGTGAGATGGCTCAGAGAAGCCGTCACGCCGTCCGGAGAGGTCCAGCCGGTGGCAATCATCCAGCCGCCGGTGGCGATCAGGGCGATAATGGTGATCACCTTGATCAGGGCGAACCAGAACTCCGCCTCGCCAAACATCTTCACCGACAGCAGGTTGAGCAGGAACAGGATAGCCAGCATGCTGAGGGCCGGCATCCACGCCGACAGCTCGGGGAACCAGTACTGCATATAGCTCCCGCACACCACCACGTCGGCGATACAGGTCACCACCCAGCTCAGCCAGTAGGTCCAGCCGAGATAAAAGCTGGCCTGCGGTCCGAGATACTCGCCGACAAAGTCGGCAAACGAGCGGTAGTCATGGCGGGTGAGCAGCAGCTCCCCCATCGCCCGCATCACCATATAGGTAAAGAACCCGACCAGCACATAGATAACCAGAATCGAGGTGCCGGCGACGGCGATGTTGCGCCCCGCCCCCATAAACAGCCCGGTGCCGATGGCGCCGCCGAGGGCGATCATCTGGATATGGCGGGCGCCAAGTCCGCGCTTAAGCTGTGACGCGCCTTCACCTCCGGCGGCAGATGGCGCCTGATGTTGATGTTCAGTCATGGTGTTTCCTCAGGCTGGTTGCGGGAGGCGAAGCGCCGCGGCGCGGAGCAGCAGCCCGGCGCGCTGGCCGGTGGCGACCCCGGCATTGGGAAAGAGGATATAGGGGGCCCGGGCCTGCACCACCCACCGTTTCTCTGCCTGGCGGGCGATCTCATACCCTGCCGGGAGCGCGGTGAAGTTCTCGACGTTGGCCGCCAGATTGAGCGTAAATTCCCCTTCGCGCTTGATGATGCTCTCCTCGACCAGGAAGTAATCCACCGGCGCTTTGTCGCGCGGGGGCAGCGGCGCGTCAGAAATCCAGGCCCGGATCGCCGCGTCGGCGGCGGCGAACAGGCTGAGATCGTTGGCGCCGAACGGCATCACTTTTCCCAGCTCAAGGGTGGCGCTTTGCGCGGCGAACTTTTCGCAGGTGAAATGAGTGAAGGTGCCGCCCGCTTCGGTATGGCGCACGATGGCGTCCATCCCGCTGGTCTGCAGCAGCTGGTAGAAGTCGGGCGAAAAATCCTCCGCGTGGGCCGGGAGCAGCGCAAACTGGCGATACAGCGACCCGCGAATGGCGGTATGCATATCGAGATGACTGCGGCTGACCGGCCCCGCCGCGTCGGCGGCGCGATAGAAGGCTTGCACCGCCTGCTCGAGGGCAAAAGCCCGCCGCGACTCATTGCCCGGGGAGACCGCCAGATGGCGACCGCCGAACAGGCGATTGAGGTCGTTGTGCAGATAGCGACGCGCGGCGCGGATCGCCGGCAGGTTACCAAAGACGATCAGCAGCGCCTGGGTGAGCGGCTGCCGCCCCTGGCTCAGATCGTGGGTCAGCTGCAGCAGCAGCTCGGTCGGCGCGGTCTCATTGCCATGGACGCCAGCGGAGAGGATCGTCGCCTGACGCCACGGCGTGGACGGCAGCAGCTGCAGGATGCCCTCGCCCAGCCAGCGGGCCTCGATGTCCGCCGGAAAGGTCCACCCCTGCAGGCGGCAGTGCAGTAAATCGTTAACCAGATGCTCCATCTGCCGCTCCTTAACGCTGAAAATCATAGACAGGGCCCAGACGCAGGATCTGCGTCAGCTCATCCAGCGCCTGATAAACCTCGCGCAGCAGCTGCGGGTCCGCCAGATCGCGGGCGTGCAGCCGGTCACGGTAGTGTTTTTCCACCCACGCCGTCAGCTGCTGATAACGCTCGTCGTTCATCAGGCTGTGGGCGTTGACCGCGTCGCGCTCCGCCTCGTTGAGCACCACCCGCAGCCGCAGGCAGGCCGGGCCGCCGCCGTTGCGCATGCTTTCCCGCAGGTCAAAAACCGCCACTTCATCGATCGGCGAGGCGCTGTCAGCCGCCAGGTCGCCCAGGTAGCGCCAGACGTTTTCCCGCTGCCGGCACTCCTCTGGCACCACGATCAGCATCTTGCCGTCGGGTTTGCTCAGCAGTTGGCTGTTGAACAGATAGGAGGCCACGGCGTCATCGAGCGACACCCGCTCGTCCGGCACTTCCACGCTGGTAAACGGGATATCGAGACGGTCGCTTTTTGCCCGCAGCGTCGCCAATACTGTCGACTGATCGACAAACGCCTGCTGATGGTGGAACAGCACATGGCGATTGCTGACCGCGATAACGTCGTTATGAAACACGCCGCGATCGATAGCCTGCGGCGCCTGCTGGGCAAACACCGTATAGCGCGGATCCAGCTGGTGCAGACGGGCCACCGCTTCGCTGGCCTCCAGGGTCTGCCGCGCCGGATACTTCACCGGGGCGATGCCGCCGCTGGCGCGTCGACCGTAGACAAACAGCTGCACGCCCTGACGATCGTACTCCCGGCAGAAGCGGTTATGGTTGGCCGCCCCTTCGTCGCCGAGGTCGCCATGCTGCGGCAGCGCCGCGTGGTGGGCGAAGAAGCGCGGATCGGCGAAGGTGGCGCGCAGGATCGCCGAGGTGATGGGCGCCTCCTGCATGCGGTGCAGCTTATTGTTCAGGTTGGCGACAGTGAAATGGACTTTGCCATCGGCGCTGTCCGCCGACGGCGAAACGGTCGCCGCGTTGGCGGTCCACATCGACGAGGCGGAGCTGAAGGCGGAGAGCAGCTGCGGCGCCGCCTGGGCCGCCTGGCGGATGACCTGCTCATCGCTGCCCTCGAATCCCAGGTCGCGCAGCAGGCGCAGGTTCGGCCGCGGCTGCGGCGGCAGGATCCCCTGCACGAATCCGCGATCGGCCAGGGCTTTCATTTTATACAGCCCCTGCAGCGCGGCCTTTTTAGGGTTAGAGAGACCATCGCGGTTATTTTGCGAGGCTTCATTGCCGACGGAGAGTCCGGCGTAGTGGTGCGTCGGGCCGACCAGGCCATCAAAGTTAGCTTCAAAACCAGACATATGTCCTCACAGGATCCGTTATCAGAATGGCAGGCCCGGCGATACGTTCGCCGGAAGCGTCAGCGTGTCGCTGACCAGAGAGGCCATCGGCCAGGCACAGTAATCGGCGGCGTACCACGCTGCCGCCCGGTGGTTGCCGGAGGCGCCCACCCCGCCAAACGGCGCTTTACTGGAAGCGCCGGTCAGCGGCTTGTTCCAGTTGACGATCCCGGCTCGCGCCTCGTCCGCCAGCTGGTCAAACTGCGCCGCATCGCGGGAGATCAGCCCCACGGCCAGGCCATAGCGGGTCTGGTTGGCGAGGCGAATCGCCTCCGGGAAGTCGTCGTAACGGATAACCGTCAGCAGCGGACCAAAGTACTCTTCATCCGGCACCTCGATACCGGTGACGTCAACGATCCCCGGGGTCAGCACCGTGGAGTGCGGGTCAGGCTGGCGCATACGCAGCAGCACCTTGCCGCCGAGCGCCTCCAGTTTCTGCTGCGCCGCCAGCATGTTCTGCGCCGCCTCAAGGGAAATCACCCCGCCCATAAACGGCGCCGGCTGGTCATCCCATTTCCCGGCGCGGATCTGCGCGCTGGCCTCCACCAGTCGCCGCAGCAGCGCATCCCCCTGCTCGCCGCGCTGAACGATCAGCCGGCGCGCGCAGGTGCAGCGCTGTCCGGCGGAGATAAACGCCGACTGGATAATCACGTGCAGCGCCGCATCGACATCGGCCACGTCGGCCACGATCAGCGCGTTGTTGCCGCCCATCTCGAGGGCCAGCATCTTCTCCGGCTGACCGCCGAAGTAGCGATGGAAGTGGAAACCCGCCGCCGCGCTGCCGGTGAACAGCACGCCGTCGATATCGCGGTTTTCCAGCAGCGCCTGGCCGGTGGCTTTCCCGCCCTGCAGCAGGTTAATCACCCCGTCGGGGACACCCGCCTGCTGCCACAGCTGGACCGTCAGTTCCGCAGTGGCCGGCGTCAGCTCGCTGGGTTTAAACACCACGGTGTTACCGGCGATCAGCGCCGGAATGATATGCCCGTTGGGCAGATGGCCCGGGAAGTTGTAGGGACCGAAGACCGCCATCACGCCGTGCGGCTTGTGGCGCAGCTGCGCTTTACCGTCCGGCAGGGTCGACTCGTGAAATCCTGTCCGCTGGTGATAGGCCTCGACGGAGATGGCGGCTTTGCCGATCATCGCCTGCACTTCGGTGCGGGTCTCCCACAGCGGCTTGCTGGTCTCCCGGGAAATCAGGGTCGCCAGCGCCTCTTTGTGCGTCTCCAGCAGCGCGGCGAAACGCTGGACGACGTCAATACGCTCGGCCAGCGGGCGGTGCGACCAGGGATAAAACGCCGCCCGCGCCGCGGCGCAGGCCGCCTGGACGTCGTCGGCCCCCGCGCTGGCCGCCTGCCACAGCAGAGATTGATCCTCCGGGGCCAGTTTACTCATCGTAGCGCCGCTGCCCGGCTGCCACTGCCCGGCTATGAACTGTGCTTTTACCGCCATGATCTGTTTTCCTCTGGGTTCAGGGTTACCGTGTAAACGCGGTCGGTTTCAGTGACCTGCAGCGCATCCAGCGCGGCGGCGTCCAGTGAGACCTGCTCTTCGTGGGCCACCAGCAGCGCCCGAAAATTGTCGAACTGACCGTTGGCGACCAGCGTCGGCGCCGACAGCGTGCCCGTCAGCTGCTGAGCCGGCAGGCACTGGCAGTCGCGCACGGCGCGGATCTGATCGGTCTCCGCCTCCAGCACCGGACCGGCATCGAAAATATCCACCGAGCCGCGCCAGCTAAATCCCTCTTTCTCGAGGATCGCCCGCGCCGGGGCGGTGTTGGGATGCACCTGACCGATGACCTGACGGGCATTCTCCGGCAGCAGCGAGATATAGATCGGGTACGCCGGCATCAGCTCGGCAATAAAGGTTTTCATGCCGGTGCCGGTCAGCCGGTCGGCATCGGCGAACGGGATCTCGAAGAAGTGATGGCCCAGCGCATCCCAGAACGGCGACTGCCCTTGCTCATCGCTGCAGCCGCGCAGTTCGGCAAACAGGTGCGGCGAAAACCACTCGCGGAAGGCGGCGATAAACAAAAACCGCGCCTTGGAGAGCAGCAGACCGTTGCGGTTGCGCTGATACCCGGGGTCGAGAAACAGCGTACACAGCTCGCTGTGACCGGTGTGGTCATAGCTCAGATTGAGCAGCTCCTGAGGCTTATAGACTCCCAGCGCTTTCGAGGCGCGAACCGTTTTCTGAATGCGAAAATTGTAAAAGGGCTCGTCCAGGCCCACCGCCACCTCAATGGCGCTGACCCCCACCACCCGCTCCAGCGCGGTGTCTTCCAGCACAAACAGAAAGCCTTGCTGGCCGCGCGGCAGCGCGCCGGCGAAGGTGTCAATGCTGCGGCGTATCCGGGCGGCCAGGCGCCCGGCATCATGGGGTAAAGAGGTCATGCCGACCCCCGCCCGCGCGGCAAGGCGGACGATGTCGTCAAGATCGTTTTCCCTTACGGGACGAAATAGCATCACAGGCCGTCCTCCCGGTTAGCGGGTTAAGCGGGCAACGGCGCGATCAAGGCGCACGAAGGCTTGCGCAATATCCGCCAGCGGGATATTGAGCGCCGGCGCGAAGCGCAGCACGTCCGGACCGGCAATCAGGGCGATCACCCCCTCTTCCGCCGCCAGGTTGGTCAGGGTTTTGGCCTTCCCGCGCAGCGGTCCGGCCAGCTCGGCGCCGATCAGCAGACCGGCGCCGCGCACGGCGCTGAACGCATCGTAGCGGGCAGAGAGGGCATTCAGCTGGTCGACGATCAGCGCATGGCGCTCGCCGACGCCCGCCAGCAGCGGCGCATCCAGATGGGCCAGCACGGCGTTGGCGACGGTCGCCGCCAGCGGGTTACCGCCGAAGGTGGTGCCATGGGTGCCTGGCTGGAAGACCTGCGCCCAGGCCTCTTTCGCCAGCATCGCGCCGATCGGGAAGCCGCCCCCCAGCCCTTTGGCGCTGGTGAGGATGTCCGGGACGACGTTGTAATGCTGGTAGGCGTAGAGATGGCCGGTACGCCCGGCGCCGGTCTGCACCTCATCGAATATCAGGGTGGCGTGATGGCGATCGCAGAGGGCGCGCAGCGCCTGGAGGAACGCCGGGTCCGCCGGGATCACCCCGCCTTCGCCGATAATCGGCTCGACGATCACCGCGCAGGTACGTGAGGAGATCGCCGCGGTGACCGCCTCGATATCGTTATAGGGCAGATGGGTAATGCCCTGCGGCAGCGGCGCATAATCGCTGGAATATTTCGGCTGGCCGCCGACGGAGACGGTGAACAGCGTGCGGCCATGGAAGGCGTGGTTGAAGGCGATGATTTCGCTTTTTTCACCGCCGAACTTATCGTGGGCATATTTCCGCGCCAGCTTAAGGGCCGCCTCGTTCGCTTCAGCGCCGGAGTTGCAGAAGAACACCTTGTCGGCAAAGGTGGACTGCACCAGGGTTTTCGCCAGCTGCAGCACCGGTTCGTTGGTATAGCCATTGCCGATATGCCACAGTTTCGCCAGCTGCCCATGCAGGGCCTCAGCCAGCGCCGGGTGGGCATGGCCGAGGGCGTTCACTGCGATGCCGCCGGCCATATCGATATACTCTTTCCCCTGCTGGTCCCAGACGCGGGAGCCCGCCGCCCTCACCGGAATAAACGGCGCGGGGGCAAAACAGGGAACCAGGTAAGCGTCAAAATCTTCGCGAGTCATACTGCCTGACATCATTCATCTCCGGAACGTAAGACGACGGAAAACGCTCCCGCCGCGTTGGACAATCGACATTAACCCTGACCCTCGGCTTATTTTGGGCACGAGCGCGCCCGCTGCGATGGTAAAAATATTCACCACAGAAAACTTAAGCCCTATTCTTTTTGCGGGTATTTGTTAATTCATGGTTAACGCCATGTTGTTGTGTGGGCTAATGCTGGCCTGTGAACAATAAGATTGTCAATATGGGGAAACGCAATTTATTCACTTTTTGAAGATCATCAAGATAATGAAAAACATAGAAAAAATATTTTCTTATGCACTTAAGTGAATAAAAAGTGAATTAAAATGCACAGCTTGCGGGTGGTTCTCGTGCGTAGTTATTCACTTAAAAAATAAAATTTCTAACAAAAATTTAAAAATCGGAATTGCCGTCAAATACCGCTTTATAAAATTGGTGATACCATTCATTGCACAGAGTTTACTGCTGTAGCTATTCCACGGTTTTACACGACATAAACAACACTGAGAAACAGGACTCTTATGGAAAAGTTATCTTACGCATCTGAAAGTAGTACATCTCCATGGACCACCTACCTGCGCCAGATCGACCGTGTCGCGCCTTATCTCGGCGATCTTGCCTACTGGGTGGAAACCCTGCGCCATCCGAAGCGTGCGCTGATCGTCGACATCCCTGTGCAGATGGACGACGGCACCATTCGCCACTTCGAGGGCTATCGCGTTCAGCACAATCTTTCGCGTGGGCCGGGTAAAGGTGGTGTTCGCTACCATCCGGATGTTGATCTTAACGAAGTCATGGCACTTTCTGCCTGGATGACCATTAAGTGCGCCGCGGTCAATATTCCTTACGGCGGGGCCAAAGGCGGCATCCGCGTCGACCCCTTCTCGCTGTCGGAAGGTGAACTGGAACGCCTGACTCGCCGCTATACCAGCGAAATCGGCATTATCATCGGGCCGCAGAAAGATATTCCGGCGCCGGACGTCGGCACCAACGGCAAAGTGATGGCGTGGATGATGGACACCTACTCCATGAACCATGGCACCACCATCACCGGCGTGGTCACCGGCAAGCCGATCCACCTCGGCGGCTCCCTCGGTCGTGAAAAAGCCACCGGACGCGGCGTGTTCGTCACCGGCCGGGAAGTGGCCCGTCGCGCCGGCATCGAAATTGAAGGCGCTAAAGTGGCGCTGCAGGGCTTTGGTAACGTCGGTAGCGAAGCGGCGCGCCTGTTCGCCGGCGTCGGCGCCCGCGTAGTGGTCATTCAGGATCACACCGCCACCCTGTACAACGAAGGCGGGATTGATATGACCGCCCTCACCGCCTGGCAGGCGGAGAAAAAGCAGATCGCCGGTTTCCCGGGCGCCCAGGAGATCGATAAAGAGGCGTTCTGGACCACCCCGATGGACATCCTGATCCCGGCGGCGCTGGAAGGGCAAATCACCCGCGAGCGCGCTGAGAAGCTGAGCTGCAAACTGGTGCTGGAAGGGGCTAACGGCCCAACCTATCCGGAAGCGGACGATGTGCTGGCCGAGCGCGGGGTGATCGTAGTGCCGGACGTTATCTGCAACGCCGGCGGGGTGACCGTCAGCTACTTTGAGTGGGTGCAGGACATGGCCAGCTTCTTCTGGAGCGAAGAGGAGATCAACGCCAAGATGGACCGCATCATGACCGACGCTATTATTCACGTCTGCGATAAAGCGGCCGAGAAAGAATGTACCCTGCGTACCGCCGCCTATATCGTGGCCTGCGAGCGCATCCTGATGGCGCGTAAAGACCGCGGCATCTACCCGGGCTGATCCCCGTCAGGGAGCGAATCAGGGGTGGCATTGCGCCGCCCCTTTTTTTTGCCGTCGCGCCGTCAGCCGCCGGTGGACCACAGCACTGGCCATCCCCGACGCTGCGCCTCCGCCAGCAGCCCCGGAGAGGGATTCACCGCGCAGGGGTGGCCGACCGCGGCGAGCAGCGGCAGATCCGAGATATGATCGCCGAAGGCGTAGCATGCCGCCAGCGGCTGGCCCTGTTCCTGCGCATAGCATTGGGCATGCGCCGCCTTGTGTTCGCCGATGGCGGTCCGCCAGAGCTCGCCGGTATAGCGGTCATCCACCACGACCGGCTCTGAGCACAGGGCATGCTCCACCCCCAGCGCCGCCATCGCCGGCCAGAGAATGTCGGTCATCGACCCGGAGACAAACACCACGTCATCCCCCCGCGCCTGGTGCTGCCTGAGGCGCGCCGCCACCTCGCGGTGAAAACCATATCCGCCTTCGCGATACAGGCTCTCGGCGACCGCCCGCACCCGGGGGCGCGACTCGTGGCGAAACAGCGAGTAATAGTAGCGGTTGATCGCCTCCCGCGGCTGACCTGCTTCGCTGAGCGCCTGCAGCTGCCGGACAATCGCCGCGGCCGTCAAACCGCACTGCAGCGGATATTCCGCGGCATAGCGGTGCAGAAACAGGAACATACTTTTGCCGGTAATCAGCGTTTCATCCACATCAAAAAAGGCGATGCTCATCCCCGTCCCCCTGCTCAATACTGACCAGATAATGTTGATGGCACTGCGCCGCCTGCTCGCACTCTTTGCGAGTGATGTAGTTAAGGTCATAGACGCTGAAGCTAAAGCCAACTTCCGCTTTGCGGGTGCCGGTCTGGTCAAACCCCACCGAGCATTCACAGGTGAAGCGGCCATGGGCTGAACTTTTGCGCGACACCACGTTGAGGACGATGGTCACCGGCAGCGGAAAAACAAAGCAGGAAAAGGCCACCTGCAGCGAGCTCAGGGTAAAGTACTTCTCCGCCATCGCCACGCCGGCCTCCGCCAGCAGGAATTTTTCCGTGGTGGCGATGATGGTCTGCCGCGCCGCCTCGATCAGCACCATCCCCTGAATATGTTGCCCGGTCTGGTGGTCGCAGAGCAGCTCCGAGGCATCCTGCAGGATCAGGCGCGCGCAATAGCTATCCTCATCGCGTTTTTCCGGCGAGGTGATGAGGATATTCGCTTTTTTACGTTTATGTACCAGCCGCTGATGATCGCGATTGTTTTGATAATAGAGATCCTGCAGATTGACGATCTGGCGCATTGTGTCCGGATAGTGCTGACGAATAATGCAGATGGTGCGGGAGATGTCGTCGAGCTGTACCCCCTGACCGATAACGATTTTATCGACCCCGGCCAGCTCGCCGCTCCAGACAAACCGCTCAAACTCATTCACCGTCAGCACATTCTCATGCCGCCGGGCAAAATCGGTAAATTTCTCACCCACCACAATTAATTTTTCCATGGCGCTTGTCTCCTCAGATCGTTTTCACCAGTAACGCAATCCCCATCCCGCCGCCGATGCACAGCGACGCCAGGCCGGTCGGTTGATTCTCCCGGCGCAGCGCGTGCACCAGGCTGACCACAATCCGCGTCCCGGAACTGCCCAGCGGATGGCCGAGGGCGATCGCGCCGCCGTGGACGTTCAGCCGGGAAGCAATCTCCTCCTCCGTCATCTGATGCGCTCTGGCCAGTCCCTTGACCACCCCCAGCACCTGCGCGGCAAAGGCTTCGTTGATCTCCAGCCGGGCCATATCGCTGAGCTGAAAACGCCCGCGGCGCAGGGCGCACGCTATCGCCGGCAGCGGGCCAAGCCCCATCATGGACGGGTCAACGCCGCCCTCGCCAAAGGAGACAATCTCCGCCAGCGGCTGCAGGCCATAGCGGGCAACGGCGCGCGCCGACGCGAGGATCACCGACGCGGCGCCATCGTTCAGCCCGGAGGCATTGCCCGCCGTGACGCTGCCGTCAGCGCGAAAGGCCGGTTTCAGCGCCGCCAGCTGCTCGGCGCTAAGATCATGGCGGATCGGCTCATCTTCGCGAACCGTGCTGACGCCCCGCTTCGCGCTGACCGTCACCGGCACCATCTCATCGACAAAAAAGCCGGCGCGGCTGGCGGCGGAGGCTTTGTGATGGCTTTCCAGGGCATACTGGTCCTGCGCCGCGCGCGAGATCTGCTCCTGCGCGGCGATGGCCTCCGCCGTTTCCCCCATCGGGATCTGCAGCAGCGGATCGGTTAATCCGTCGCGCTGGATCACATCCTCACTGCTGAACGCGCCGAATTTCATCCCGCCCCTTATCTCTCCCCGCAGCAAAAACGGCGCCTGACTCATATTTTCCATTCCGCCGGCGACCACCAGGTCGGCATAACCGCTCTGGATATGGATCGCCCCTTCGGTCAGGCTTTTCATGCCGCTACCGCAGATCATATTCAGGGTGTAAGCCGGCTTTTGCACCGGGATCCCCGCCCGCAGCGCAACCTGACGCGCCGGTCCCATCCCCTGCCCGGCGGCAAGGACGCAGCCGCAGATCACCTCATCGATCCACGCCGGGTCAATGCCGGCCTGCTGCAGGTTGTGCCTGACGGTGAGCGCGGCCAGCTCCACCGCGGAGACCGTTTTCAGGGCGCCAAGAAAGCGCCCCACCGGCGTACGGCAGGCCGCGACAATATAGACTTTGTTCATGATTATTCCATTACGTAGAGCGAGGAAAGATACTGCCGTGTCCCGGCTTCGCTGCCGGTAAAGCCCACATAGCCATCGGGATTGACCACCGCATAGTCATCGGGGCCGATCTGTAGCGCTTCGAGAAACGCCTCGTCCGCCGGTTCGAGGGGGCAGAATATAAACCAGCCGGCCTGCTTCAGGCGGGACATAGGAGGACAAGCGGCGCGGGCGGAAAAGATCACCACCTTACCGCTGGCGAAGACGTCATAGCTGTTGCGAAACATCGCCTGCGGCGAGGCAAAAACGTACCAGGGAACATGGTGCCCTGCCAGGCCGTCCGGGTGCTGCGCCTGCGTCGCGGTGAAGCCGGCGTACTGCAGCGGCAGCTGGTGACGATAGTAGTGACGGTTGCAAAACTCCGGAAAGTAGACCCCGTCGATATGATTTCTCGGCACCAGACCGGCAATCAGGCCGGTATCGCGATCGGTGGAGCGCAGCACACCGCTCACCGCCGCGAAGCGCTCGGCGCGATAGGACGCTGGCAGTCGGTCAGTGGCCACGCCGTGCAGATAGAAAGCCAGCTTCCAGGCGAGGTTCACCGCATCCTGGACGCCGGTGTTCATCCCCTGCCCGCCAATGGGACTGAACAGGTGGAAGGCATCTCCCGCCAGCATAATATGATGCTGCAGATTGTCATCGGCGATGCGGTTATAGAAATTGGCGCTGGAAGACCAGGTGAGCGTCTGCGCCTGCGGCACCTGAGGGCAGTAGCGCGCCAGCGCGACGTTGATCTCCTGCAGGTCCGGCACCGGACGCGGCGTCGGCAGGCGCCCGGCTTTTTTAATCACGATCCTGACCTGATTGTCCGGCATGGGCAGGAAAATCAAAAAGCCCTGCTCATCAATATGGTAGGAGGTTCCCGGGAGCGCCGCCGCGCGGTCGAATTGCACGTCCGCCATCACAAAATGCAGCGGATAGTCATGACCGCTAAAGCCGATCCCGGCCAGCTCGCGGACGGTGCTGGCCGCGCCGTCGGCGCCGATAATATAGTCATAAGCGGCGGAACAGGCCCGGCGGGCATCGTCGAGCAGGGAGACGTGATAGCGTTCCCCCTCCCGGCGCCAGGAGACCAGCTGGTGCCCACGTTTGACCTCCCGCCCGGCGTCGGCCAACGCCGTTTCGAGGATCTTCTCCGTCCGCGGCTGCGGGATACTGACATGGAAGGGGTAGCAAGTGGCGAGTCGGCGGTTATCGATATGCAGAAATTTGCGGTTTTTATAGTAAGCGTAGACTGACTGAACCTGCTTTCCCTGGGCGATCAGTTCCCCGGCAAGGCCTAAGCCGTGGAAGGCTTTAATGGTCGCCGGACTGACGCTCAGCGCTTTGGACCAGGTGGTGCTGTGGGTATTTTTATCAATGATATCAAAATCAATTCCATACTTATTCAGATAGCAGCCAATGATTAACCCTACCGGGCCGGCGCCAACAATGAGTACTTTTTTCACGATCGAGCCTCTCTGTATGCCCCGTGCGGGGCATACGCGTGTTGCCTGGGTGTAGGGTGATTAGGGATAGATATCATCGGCCAGACGACGATCGCCGGCGACATTGCAGATATGCCAGTAGGGGTATGGTTTCTCTTTCTCGCTCACGCTGTTGAGGATCGCCGTCTCCTCGTCGCTCAGCGTCCAGTTCAGCGCCGCCAGGTTATCCTCCAGCTGGGCCAGTTTGGTCGCGCCGATCACCAGCGAAGCGATCCCCGGACGGGTACGCAGCCAGTTGAGCGCCACCTGCGCGACGCTGGCGTTGCGCTGGCGGGCAATCTCCTGCATCACCTCCAGGGTCTGCCAGGCCTGCTCGCGGTTGGCGATCGGCGCGGATTCGAACGGCGTGGCGTTCGCCAGGCGACTGCCCTCGGGAAACGCCTGATTGCGTGGGTATTTGCCGGTGAGAAAGCCCCCGGCCAGCGGGCTCCAGACGGTGATGCCGACGTTCTGATCGACGCTGAGCGGAATAATCTCATGCTCCAGTTCACGCGCGGCGATATTGTAATAGCCCTGATAGACGCAGAATTTCTCCAGCCCAAGGCGCTCCGAGATCCCCAGCGCCTTCGCCAGCTGCCAGGCCGCGTAGTTGGAGACCCCGATATAGCGAATTTTCCCGGCGCGGATCAGCGTATCCAGCGTGCGCAGGGTATCCTCCAGCGCGGTGCGCGGATCGAACCCGTGAAGGTGATAGATATCGATATAATCGGTCTTCAGCCGCTGCAGGCTGGCCTCGACGGCATTGATGATATGGTAGCGCGACGCCCCCAGCGCGTTCGGGTTGGGGTCGGTTTGCCAGCGTCCTTTGGTGCCGATAATCACCTGCTGGCGTTTTCCCTTCAGCGCGTTGCCGAGCAGCTCTTCGCCCTGGCCGTTCTTATAACAGTCCGCGGTATCAAAAAAGTTAATCCCGGCGTCCAGCGCTTTGTACACCAGATCGTAGGCCGTCTGCTCAGGCACCACGCCGAATTCCGACCAGTTGCGCCCCGGCGCGCCGAGAAAGGCCCCTTTCTCGCCAAACGTCATGGCGCCAAAACAGAGCTCCGAAACCGACAGCCCGGTGGAACCTAAATATCGATACTTCATGCTTGACTTCCTTTTAAAGGTGACAACGTCACACTAGCGATAACCCATCCGCTGGCGGTCAGGCAAGCACCGGCCAGGGGAATGTGCGAGAGAGAAACGCCGGAGGCGAGCAGCAGCCCGCCAAACCAGGCGCCGCCGGCATTGCCGAGGTTAAAGGCGGCGATATTGCACGAAGAGACCATGCTTTTGCCGCTCTCACTGCTGTCCAGGGCCTGCATCTGCAGCGGCGGAATGGTGGAGAACATCGCCGCCCCCAGCAGAAACACCGCCGCGCAGGCGCCGGGCAGCGTCTGAATCGCCCACGGAAAAAGACACAGGACGACGCTCAGCAAGGCGAGAGTTAGCAGCAGCGCCCGGCGGACGCCGCCGTCGGTCAGTCGGCCGCCAAGATGATTCCCGGCGACCATCCCGACGCCGAACAGCATCAGCACCGGCGGAATAAGGTGGTCGCTCATCCCGGTGACGGTTTTCAGCATCGGCGCGATGTAGGTGAAGGCGGCGAAGACGCCGGAGAACCCGAGGGCGGTGATCAGCAGGCTGCGCAGCACCGCGGGATGACGGAGCACCTTCAGCTCATCGCGGATCCGACTCCGGGCCGACGGCTGCGCCTGACGGCCAGGCACCAGGGCGATCACCGCCAGGGCGGAGAGAATGCCGATCAGCGTGACCATATAGAAGGTATAGCGCCAGCCAAGGTACTGCCCCACCCAGGCGCCGAGCGGCACGCCCAGAATATTGGCCAGGGTGGCGCCGAGAAACACGGCGGAGACCGCCGAAGCCCGTTTATCCACCGGCGCCAGCTCCGCGGCATAGACCGAGCTTATTCCGAAGAACGAGGCGTGAGCGAACGCAGTTATTACCCGGGCAATAATTAGCATGGTCATATTACCGGCGATCGCGCAGCCTAAATTTCCAATGGAAAATAAGATCATTAAAAATAACAGCGCCGGTTTTTTGCGATAACGGCTTAATAGCGGCGTAAGCAGCGGCGCGCCAATCACCACCCCACAGGCATAAGCGGTAATAGACCAGGCGGCGAGCGTAATGGATATATGAAAGTCATGGGCCACATCGAGTAATAAACCCATAATCACAAATTCGGTGGTGCCAATACCAAATGAACCCACGGAAAGCGCATACACCGCCGCAGGCAATCCCGCCGGACGGGAAACAGCAATAGTCATAAGTTACCTTATCTCCCGCCAGACCGGCGGGAGGAGCGTATTCAGGAGATTATTTATCGATTAAATTAAAGTCGCCCTGGTTATAGCGTAATCCGGCGACGTTTTCGGGAGCGAAAATATGATCGATGGCGAGAATATCCTCAGGGGAGAGCATAATATCGGCTGCAGCGGCATTATCGCGCAGATGGTTCATTTTTCGCGCCCCGGGGATCGGCACGATATCTTCCCCTTTGCTCATCACCCAGGCGAGGGCCATCTGCGCCAGGGTGGCCTCGTAGCGGCTGGCGACCTGCTGCAGACGGTCGAGCAGTTGCTGGTTTTTGCGCATGGTTTCGGCCTGGAAGCGCGGCAGATTGCGACGAAAATCATCGGCTGCGAAGACGCCGGGGTCGGTGATCTGGCCCGTCAGGAAGCCGCGGCCCAGCGGACTGTAAGGGACAAAGCCCACGCCCAGCTCGCGGCAGGCCTTGAGGATGCCGCCCTCCGGCTCACGGGTCCATAGCGAGTATTCCGTCTGCACCGCGGCGATCGGATGCACCTTGCAGGCCCGGCGCAACGTCTGGGCTGACACTTCCGACAGCCCGATATGGCGAATTTTACCCTCTTTGACCAGGTCGGCCATGGTGCCCACCACCTCTTCCACCGGCACCGCAGGATCGACGCGGTGCTGATAGAGCAGATCGATGGTCTCAATATTCAGCCGCTTCAGCGACCCTTCCACCGCCTCGCGAATATGTTCCGGACGGCTGTCGACGCCGGCCATCCGCTCCAGCCCCTGGCCGGTCGGCAGAATACGAAAGCCAAATTTGGTGGCAATCTGCACCTTATCGCGGATGCCTTTAATCGCTTTCCCAACAAGGACTTCATTGTCAAAAGGCCCATACACTTCGGCGGAATCCAGGAAGGTCACCCCCATGTCCACTGCGGCATGGATGGTATTAATCGCCTGCGACTCCTCAGCGCCGCCATAGGCGAAACTCATTCCCATACACCCGAGACCCAATGCGGAAACCTGGAACTTCTCTTTTCCGAGATAACGTGTTTTCACCTTATTTTCCTTACGTGCTGAATGTTATTAAATATATACTTCCCTTTTACATTGATAACAATTAATCTATTCCGAACGCGGTGTTAGCTGGAAATTAACAATGAAAACGTTGCCTGATTTGCAACAAATTGAAATATTAATACTCATAGTGAAACATGGCAGTTTTCGGCAAGCTGCCAGAGCATTAAATCTTTCACCGCCGGCCCTCACCAGCGCTATTAATCATCTGGAAGAAAAATTAGGCGTGCGCCTGCTCAATCGCTCGACGCGCAGTTTGTCTTTAACCGCCGTGGGTGAGGAATTTCTTAATAATATGACGCCGGTGGTGAATGATTATCGCCGGGTGGTCGACAGTCTGAATTATCACCGTCTGACCCCGGAAGGGGTGGTGAAAGTCAATTTACCGCGCATTGTTCTCGACCTTTTCTTTCAGCGCTATTTTATTGCTTTTAAAACCGCCTATCCTGACGTGACGCTGGAGCTGTTTACCACCGATCGGAAAGTGAATATTATCGAGTCCGGTTTTGACGCTGGCATTCGCTATTCCCGGGACGTGCCCAAAGATATGATTGCCATCCCCTTTGGCGAGAAGCTGTCGCTGATCCCGGTGGCCAGCCCGGACTATCTCCACGAGGCCGGAGCGCCCGACACCCCGCAGTCGCTGGTCAATTTCCGCTGCATCAACCGCTGTTTTCCCAGCGGCGAAAAGTACCGGTGGGAATTTATCAGCCCCGACGGCGAGCCAGGCGAAGTCGCCGTCAAGGGCGATCTGGTCGTCGATTCCGATACGGCGATGATCCAGGCGGCGGAGAGCGGACTGGGGATCGCCTTTGTCTATCAGTCGCTGGTGTCCGCGCAACTGAACGCCGGCAGTCTGGTCCGCTTATTACCCAGCTACCGCTACCCGGCGGATCATTTCTGCGTCTACTATCCGAGTCGCAAACATATTCCTGCGCCCCTGCGCGCTTTTATCACCTGGGTGATGGCGCAGAATAAGAGCATCCTCCATGAGTAAATGGCCTGAGGGGGTATCCTCCTGTCGCCACAATAAACGCACACACCGTTAACCCTTTTTTATCCTTTCCCTTGAATTCCGCCGGTTGTCAGACATAAACTCGTTAGAGCTCTAACGATTTTGGCAGACGACCTATGGACCATCGACAGCTTAACTTCTCCCATCTTTTATATCTGACCGCCCATCACTGGCGGCTGGCGGTTAATCGTCGGCTGAAAAACCTCGGTCTCAGCCAGGCCAGCTGGGTGGCGGTCGCCGCCATCGCCCGCCACCACCAGCCGCTGTCGCAAAGCGAACTGGCGCAGGAGCTGGGAGTGGAGAGCCCGACCATTGTGCCGCTGATCAACCGCCTGGTGGCCCTCGGCCTGGTGGAGCGCGTCACCACCGACCGCGATAAACGCAAGCGGCTGCTGGTGGTCACTGACCAGGGGCAGGCCCTCTTCGAGCAGGTCAAAACGGTGGCGGACGATCTGCGTGAAGAGATCCTGACGGCGATCACGCCGCAGGAGCGGGAACAAACTCAGCGGGTGCTGGAAAAGCTGTTGCGCGAAGTGGAGAAGAAATAATGCCCCGTCGCCAGAGTAACCCCTACGTCCCTCATGACTGGGCGCCGCATGAAAAACCGGCCCTGCTCGGCTCGCCATCGACGCCGCTGCACAGCCCGGCGAAGCGCCTGGCCTACGGGGTGGTCGGGCTGCTGGTGTGCCTCACCGGCGCGCTGGGCAACGCGGTGGTCACCGCCAATCTGCAGCTGCTGCAGGGCACCTTCGCCGCCTGGTCGACGGAGATCGCCTGGCTGCCGGCGGTGTATGTCATGACCAACGTCTCCATTAACCTGCTGCTGGTGAAATTTCGTCAGCAGTTCGGGCTGCGCGCCTTTACCGAAGGCTTTCTGGTGCTCTATGTGCTGGTCACCTTCTTCCACCTGTTCGTCAACGATCTCAGCTCGGCGATGATGGTCCGCGCCGCCCACGGCATGGTGGCCGCGGCGCTCAGCTCGCTGGGGATCTACTATCAGGTGCAGGCCTGGCCCGCCCGCCACCGCCTGAAAGGGCTGACTATCGGTATCACCGGCTCGTCGCTGGCCATTCCGCTGGCGCGCCTCTTTTCCACCGAGCTGCTGCAGATCGATGAATGGCGCGGGCTCTACTTCTTTGAGCTGGGGCTGGCGCTGGTGTCGCTGGCCTGCGTCATCGCCCTGAAGCTGCCGCCGAGCGATCGTAAAAAGGTGTTCGAGAAGAAGGATTTTATTACCTTCTTCCTGCTGGCCCCCGGCATGGCGCTGGTCTGCGCGGTGCTCTCGCTGGGGCGGCTCGAGTGGTGGTTCGAAGCGCCGTGGATCGGCTGGTCGCTGGCCGCGGCGGTGGTGCTGATCGTCGCCGCCATCGCCTTTGAGCATAACCGCAGCAATCCTCTGCTCAATACCAAATGGCTCTCCAGCGGCAGTATCCTGCGCCTCGGTCTGATTATGCTGCTGATCCGCATCGTGCTGGCGGAGCAGAATACCGGGGTGATCGGCTGGCTGCAGTACGTTGGCCTGCAAAACGAACAGATGACCAACCTCGCGTGGTCAATTTTCGCCGGCATTCTGTGCGGGATCATCGCCAGCTGCCTGACGCTTAACCCACAGAAGCTCTACTGGCCGACCGCCACCGCCCTGGCGCTGATCATGGTGGCCTCGCTGCTCGACAGCCAGTCCAACGCCCTCACCCGTCCGGAACAACTGATGTTCAGCCAGTTTTTGCTTGGCTTCGGCAGCGCCTTCTTTCTGGCGCCGGCGATGCTCGCCGGTATTGGCGGGGTGTTCGCCGATCCGCGCAACCTGGTCAGCTTCTCGGTGCTGTTCGGCATGAGCCAGAACATCGGCGGTCTGTTGGGGTCGGCGATACTCGGCACCTTCCAGACCTGGCGGGAGAAATTTCACTCCAGCCAGCTGGCGGACCAGATCACCACCCTGAACCCGCTGATCGTCGAGCGGCTGCAGCAGTACAGCCAGATGTACCAGAGCCAGATCGGCGACAGCACGCTGCTTAACGTCCAGGCCACCACCCTGCTGCAAAACGCCGCGACGCTGCAGGCCAATATTCTCGCCTGGAATGACACCTATCTGCTGACGGCGGCGATCTCCGCCGGGACGTTAGTGTGGGTTTTCTGGCGCTTAATTCGCTTACGACTGACCGCCCGTATCGCCTTAAAACGCGCCACCGGCAGCAAATAATTATCATCATTTCATCTCTGGAGTCGTTATGAGTCAGCAGGATGCGGCCAAACAACAGGCCAACACCCGGAACAACATTCGCGTGGTTTCCATTTTTACCGCCGCGGCGATAGGCCTCGTCGGCGTACTGGTGATCCTCTATGCCTGGCAACTGCCGCCGTTCACCCGCCATAGCCAGTTTACCGACAACGCCTACGTGCGCGGGCAGACCACCTTTATCAGTCCGCAGGTCAACGGCTACATCACTGCCGTCAACGTCAAGGATTTCGCCATCGTTCAGCCGGGCGAGGTGCTGTTCCAGATAGACGATCGCATCTATAAGCAGCGGGTGCACCAGGCCCAGGCCACCCTGGCGATGAAGGAGGCGGCGCTGCGCAACAACCTGCAGCAGCGCAAAAGCGCCGAGGCGACGATCGCCAAAAATGAAGCCGCGCTGCAGAACGCCCGCGCGCAGAATCTGAAAATCCAGGCTGATTTAAAACGGGTGCAGGAGCTGACCGCCGATGGATCGCTGTCGATCCGCGAGCGGGATTCCGCCCGCGCCAGCGCCGCCCAGGGGGCAGCGGATATTGAACAGGCGAAAGCGGCGCTGGAGATGTCGCGCCAGGACCGCGAATCGACCATCGTCAATCGCGATTCACTGGAGGCCGACGTGGCCAGCGCCAAAGCCGCCCTCGAGCTGGCGCAGATTGACCTGCAGAATACGCAGATCATCGCCCCCACCGGCGGCCAGCTGGGGCAGATTTCGGTGCGTCTTGGCGCTTACGTCAGCGCCGGAACCCATCTGACTTCGCTGGTGCCGCCGCAGCACTGGGTGATCGCCAACCTGAAAGAGACCCAGCTGGCCGATGTGCGTATCGGCCAGCCGCTTACCTTCACCGTTGACGCGCTCAACGGCGAGACCTTCCACGGCAAGGTGCAGAGTATCTCCCCGGCGACCGGGGTGGAGTTCAGCGCCATTTCGCCGGACAACGCCACCGGCAACTTCGTCAAGATCGCCCAGCGCATCCCGGTACGCATCACGGTTAACGAGGGGCAACGCAACAGCGAGCGCCTGCGCCCCGGCATGTCGGTGCAGGTGACCATTGATACCCGCGCGGAGAAGCAGCCATGATCCGCCCGGTCACCCTTGCCATCGTCCTGGCGCTGGTCGGCTGTCAGACCGCCGATGTGCAGCGCGCCCAGCCGACGCTCGCCATCCCTGCCGCCTGGCGGGCCGACGTTGGCCCTGCCAGCCCGGTGGAAGGCGTATGGTGGCGCAATTTTCATGACAGCGCGCTGAATCAGTATGTCGACCGGGCGCTGCGCTATAACAGCGATGTACTCATCGCCCGCGAGCGGGTGAATGAGTATCAGGCGCGGGCGTATGCCGCCGACAGCAGTCTTTTCCCCTCGCTGGATGCCAGCCTGACCGGCACCCGCGCCCGCGCGCAGTCCGCCGCCACCGGCCTGCCGATCCACAGTACGGTGTATAAAGGCGGCCTGACCGCCAGCTATGATGTCGATATCTGGGGCGCGAACCGCAGCGCGGCCAGCGCCGCCGGGGCCAGCCTCGAGGCGCAGAAAGCCGCTGCCGACGCGGCCAATTTGAGCGTCGCCGCCTCGGTGGCCGTGGGCTACGTGACGCTGCTGTCGCTGGATGAGCAACTGCGGGTCACGCAGCAGACGCTCCAGGCGCGGGAAGACGCCTGGCGCCTGGCCAAACGTCAGTATGAAACCGGGTATACCTCGCGCCTTGAGCTGATGCAGGCGGATTCGGAGCTGCGCTCCACGCGGGCGCAGATCCCGCCGCTGCAGCACCAGATTGCGCAGCAGGAAAACGCCCTCAGCGTGCTGCTGGGGGATAACCCCGGCGTGATAAAACGCGGCGAATTCGCCGGGCTCACCCCGCTGCGTCTGCCCTCGCAGCTGCCGTCCACCTTGCTCAACCGCCGCCCGGATATCGTACAGGCCCAGCGTCAGCTGGTCGCCGCCGATGCCACCCTGGCCTCGTCCCAGGCGCAGCTGCTGCCGTCTATCAACCTGACCGCCACCGGCAGCCTGCAGGACCGGACGCTGCCGGATCTGCTGGACAACCCGCTGCGACTCTGGAGCATTGGCGGTAGCATCCTGGCGCCGCTGCTTAACCGCCAGGCGTTAAATGCCCAGGTGGATGTCTCGATGGCCCAGCGCAACCAGGCGCTGTACAGCTATGAGAAAACGGTGCGCGGCGCGTTTAAAGAGGTCAATGACAGCCTGGACGCCATTAGCCGCTACGGCGAACAGCTGACCGAACTGCAGGGGCAGGAGGCGGTGGCGGAAGAAACATTGCGCATTGCGCAGAACCGCTACCGTAACGGCTACTCTTCGTATCTGGATGTGCTTGATGCCCAGCGAACGCTGTTCTCCACCCAGCTTAGCGTGGTACAGGTGAAGAATAACCTGCTGCTGGCGCAGATCGATCTATACCGGGCGCTGGGTGGCGGCTGGTCTGACTCATCAGGGAGCTAAATGGGGAAGCGTCATATGCAACAACAGTGGTCTGCAGTAGACAATTATTTGATTGAGGCCTTAATTCCCAGCGATCCTATGCTCGATCGGGTACTGGAAAACAACCATCGTGCCGGGCTCCCGGCACACGATGTCGCCGCCAATCAGGGTCAGTTTCTCGCCCTGCTGGTACGGCTTACCCAGGCTAAGCGGATCCTGGAGATCGGCACCCTCGGCGGCTATAGCACCATCTGGATGGCGCGCGAGCTTCCTGCCGACGGCCAACTCCTCACCCTGGAGGCCGACGCGCATCATGCCCGCGTGGCGCGGGAGAATCTGCAGCTGGCGGGTGTTAACCAGCGGGTCACGCTGCGGGAGGGGCCCGCGCTACAGTCCCTGGAGGCGCTTGGCGAATGTCCCGCTTTCGACCTGATCTTCATCGATGCCGATAAGCCGAATAACCCCCATTATCTGCGCTGGGCGCTGCGTTATTCCCGCCCGGGAACCTTAATTATTGGCGATAACGTGGTACGCGACGGCGAAGTGGTCAACCCACAGAGCGCCGACGAGCGCGTTCAGGGCGTGCGTCAGTTCATTGAGATGATGGGCGCCGAGCCACGGTTGACGGCAACGGCGCTGCAAACCGTGGGCACGAAAGGCTGGGACGGCTTTACCCTGGCGTGGGTCAACGCTTAAGCGTGGACGCCTGGCCCGTCGCCCCGGTAAGCGCAGCGCCACCGGGGACAACCGGCCAGGTTACGGCGTAATCTGCTCCATCGCCTGTAGCACGCGTTTGTCCGAGATAGGGTACGGGGTCCCCAGCTGCTGGGCGAAGAAGCTCACCCGCAGCTCCTCGATCATCCAGCGGATCTCCCGGACATCGTCGTCTTCACGGCGGTTCGGCGGCAGCTTATTCAGCCACTGCTGCCACGCCTGCTGCACGCTCTCGATTTTCAGCATCTGCGCGCGGTCGCGGTGCGGATCGATAGCCATCTTCTCCAGACGCTTTTCAATCGCCTGCAGATAGCGCAGCGTATCGCCAAGACGACGGAAGCCATTGCCGGTGACAAAGCCGCGGTAAACCAGCCCCGCCATCTGCGCTTTGATGTCCGACAGCCCCAGCGCCATGGTCATATCCACCCGGCCTTTCAGCCGTTTGTTGATATTGAACACCGCGGTGAGGATCTGCTCGACCTGTTTGGCGATCTCCACGACCGTCTCGTTGAGCTCGGCGCGAACTTTATCATGCAGCTGGCTAAAGCCCTCTTCCGTCCACACCGGCCCGCCCGCCTCGTCGATAAGCTTATCAACGCCGCAGGAGATGCAGTCGTCAATCAGATCCAGCACTTTGCCGTACGGATTAAAATAGAGCCCGAGCTTGGCTTTGTTCGGCAGCTTCTCGTGCAGATACTTAATCGGCGACGGAATGTTAAGCAGCAGCAGGCGACGCAGACCGCGCCACATGGCCTGCTGCTGTTCCTGTGGATTATCAAACAGCTTGATGGCCACGCTGTCGCGCTCGTCCACCAGCGCCGGCCAGGCTTTCACCTTATAGTTGCCGCGCTTCTGTTCGTAACTCTCCGCCAGGGTGCCAAAGCTCCAGATATGCAGCCCGCTCTGCTCGATGCCGTCATCAGCGACCGCCGACAGCGTCTCCTGAACTTTGCCCTTCAGCGCCTCTTTCAGCGCCTGCAGCGAGCGCCCTTCCTGCAGCTTCTTGTTTTTATCGTCCACCACCCGGAAAGTGATTTTCAGGTGATCGGGCACCTGATCCCACTGCCAGGCTTCGCGGTCGATGGTCACGCCGGTCATCCGCCGCAGTTCGCGCTCGAGGGAGTCGAGCAGCGGCAGCTCCAGCGGCGTCGCCCGGCCAAGAAACGCTTCCGCATAGTTGGGCGCCGGGACGAAATTGCGCCGCACCGGCTTCGGCAGCGATTTTATCAGGGCGATAATCAGCTCCCGGCGCAGACCCGGGATCTGCCATTCAAACCCGGCCTCCTCCACCTGATTAAGCAGCGGCAGCGGAATATGCACCGTCACGCCGTCGGCGTCGGCGCCCGGCTCGAACTGATAGGTCAGACGCAGCTTCAGATTGCCCTGGTGCCAGAAGTTCGGATAGTCCAGTTTGCTGACCTGCTCCGCCCCTTCCTTAATCAGCATGCTCTTCTCAAAGTTGAGCAGATCCGGGGTGTCGCGGCTGGCCTGCTTCCACCAGGCGTCAAAATGCCGGGCGGAGATGACGTCGTGGCTGATACGCTGGTCGTAGAATTCGAACAGGGTCTCGTCATCCACCAGAATGTCGCGGCGGCGCGACTTATGCTCCAGCTCTTCGATTTCCGCCCGCAGCTTCAGGTTCTCCCGGAAGAAGGCGTGGCGCGTTTGCCAGTCACCCTCCACCAGCGCGTGGCGGATAAACAGCTCGCGGCACAGCGCCGGATCGATCTGGCTGTAGTTGACCTTACGTGCGCCAACGATCGGCAGGCCATAGACGGTGACCTTTTCCGTCGCCATCACCGCGCCCTGCGCCCGCTCCCAGTGCGGCTCACTGTATGAGCGTTTGATCAGGTGCTGCGCGACCGGCTCCACCCACTCCGGCTCAATGCGGGCGGCAATGCGGCCCCACAGCCGGCTGGTTTCCACCAGTTCCGCCACCATCGTCCACTTCGGCGGCTTTTTAAACAGACCGGACCCCGGGAAGATGGAGAAGCGGGCGTTACGCGCGCCGGTAAACTCCTGTTTATCGGCATCCTTCATGCCGATGTGCGACAGCAGACCGGTCAGCAGCGCAGTATGGATCTCGCGGTATTCCGCCGGTTCGCTGTTGATCGGCAGACCAAGCTCTTTCACCACCTGACGCAGCTGGGTGTAGATATCCTGCCACTCGCGCACGCGCAGATAGTTCAGAAAATCGACCCGGCACTGGCGGCGGAACTGATTCGACGACAGCGCCTTCTGCTGCTCGCCGAGGTAGTTCCACAGATTGACGAAGGCGAGGAAATCGGACTCTTTATCGTGGAAGCGGCGGTGCTTCTCGTCAGAGGCCTGCTGCTTATCCATCGGCCGCTCGCGCGGGTCCTGAATCGACAGCGCGGAGGTGATGATCATCGCTTCCCGCACGCAGCCGTGCTTCTGTGCCTCCAGCACCATCCGCGCCAGACGCGGGTCCACCGGCAACTGGCTGAGCTGGCGGCCCATCGGCGTCAGCTTATAGGCGGTGGCCTGTTCATCGGTGGTGATAGCGCCCAGCTCTTCCAGCAGGCGCACGCCGTCCTGGATATTGCGCTTATCCGGCGCTTCGACAAACGGGAAGGCGGCGATATCGCCTAAGCCCAGGGCGGTCATCTGCAGGATGACCGACGCCAGGTTGGTGCGCAGAATTTCCGGGTCGGTAAATTCCGGGCGCGACAGGAAATCGTCTTCGGAATAAAGACGAATACAGATCCCTTCCGAGACGCGGCCGCAGCGGCCTTTACGCTGGTTGGCGGAGGCCTGGGAAACCGGCTCGATCGGCAGGCGCTGCACCTTGGTGCGGTAGCTGTAACGGCTGATACGCGCGGTACCGGGATCGATAACGTATTTAATGCCCGGCACGGTCAGCGAGGTTTCCGCCACGTTGGTCGCCAGCACGATGCGTCGTCCGCTGTGCGGCTGGAAGACGCGGTTCTGCTCGCTATTGGACAAACGAGCGTACAGCGGCAGCACTTCGGTATGGCGCAGATCCAGCTTATTCAGCGCATCGGCGGTATCGCGAATCTCCCGCTCGCCGCTCATAAAGATCAGAATATCCCCTGGCCCTTCGCGCCCCAGCTCGTCGACGGCATCAAAGATCGCCTGCAGCTGATCGCGCTCGGTATCATCCGCCTCTTCCACTATCGGCCGGTAGCGCACTTCCACCGGGTAAGTCCGCCCGGAGACTTCGATAATCGGCGCATTATTGAAATGCTTTGAGAAACGTTCCGGGTCGATAGTCGCCGAGGTGATGATGATTTTCAGGTCAGGACGGCGCGGCAGCAGCTCTTTCAGATAGCCGAGCAGGAAGTCGATGTTCAGGCTGCGCTCGTGCGCTTCATCGATAATGATGGTGTCATACTGCATCAGCAGGCGATCCTGCTGGATCTCCGCCAGCAGAATACCGTCGGTCATCAGCTTGACCATGGTGTTGTCGCTGACGTGATCGCTAAAGCGGACCTTATAGCCGATACAACCGCCCGGCTCCGTTTGCAGCTCCTCGGCGATACGGTTGGCGACGGTTCGCGCGGCCAGACGACGCGGCTGGGTATGGCCGATCAGCCCTTTCAGCCCGCGGCCCAGCTCCATGCAGATTTTTGGCAGCTGGGTGGTTTTACCCGAACCGGTCTCCCCGGCGACAATCACCACCTGGTGATCGCGTACCGCCTCGAGAATTTCTTGTTTTTTCTGGCTAACCGGCAGGTTTTCCGGATAGGTGATGGCCGGTCGCGCCGCTTCGCGCAGCAGGACTTTACCGGCTGCCTGGCTTATCTCCTGCGCCATCTCCTGGAGGATGGCCTGTTGCGATTCAGGATTTTTAACCTTCTTCACGCCGTGCAGACGGCGGGCAAAGCGCGTTTTGTCGCGCAGCATCAGGCCGTCGAGCTGTTGATAAAGCTGGGGGAAGGTGATTTTTTGTTGTTCTGTCATAGCGTTATCGGGCAGAGCTCTGCCGGGAAAATCTCTTTTGAAGTATTGCCTTAGAGTACCACATCTGTGTCATCCGTGCCTTGTTCAAAAAATCTGAACATAGGATTCGATATATTGCGCTATCTCTGTGGCGCGATTGTGAATACAGTGTCATCAAGCACCAGGGCACTGACCCGTCAATCACATTAAAAAAGGAAACACCCATGAGCAAAGTATTAGTTCTGAAATCCAGTATTCTGGCAGGGTACTCACAATCTGGTCAGCTTTCCGACTATTTTGTTGAACAATGGCAGGAAAAACACCCGGGCGACGAGATCACCGTGCGTGACCTGGCCGCTAATCCGATCCCGGTTCTGGATGGTGAACTGGTTGGCGCCCTGCGTCCGAGCGACGCGCCGCTGACGCCGCGTCAGCAGGAAGCGCTGGCCCTTTCCGACGAGCTGATCGCCGAACTGAAAGGCAATGATGTGATTGTTATCGCTGCGCCGATGTACAACTTCAACATTCCGACGCAGTTGAAAAACTATTTTGACCTGGTGGCTCGCGCCGGCGTGACCTTCCGCTACACCGAGAAAGGGCCGGAAGGTCTGGTGACCGGTAAACGCGCGGTCGTCGTGACCAGCCGCGGCGGTATCCATAAAGATACCCCGACCGACCTGGTCACCCCGTACCTGTCCACCTTCCTCGGCTTTATCGGCATCACCGACGTGAACTTCGTGTTCGCCGAAGGTATCGCTTACGGCCCGGAAGTCGCGGCCAAAGCGCAGTCTGACGCGAAAGCGGCCATCGACAGCGTGGTTGCAGACTAATATTTCACTCCTCTCGCTTCCTGCGGGAGGAGTGTTTTACTTTTTCTCGTAGCGCAAATAGCCCACCACGCCTCCGCCGCCATCGTTTGGATGATTCACCCCGTCGTTGACCTCCACGCAGGAAAAATCGAAAGGCGAAACGCCGTCAATGCAGGCCACATTCACCCCATACTCCTGTGGGTTTGAACGCCGTTGATGAAAGGTGTAGATCCCGCATACCGAGCAGAAAAAGTGCACGGCTTCACCTGTATTAAAGCGATACTCGGTGAGCTTATCCCTTCCGCGTACCACCTCTATGCCTGAACGCGGCGAAGAGACCGCGACCGCCCCGCGCATTCGACAATATGAGCAGTTACAGCGCCGAGCGGTATTGAAGCCGTCGCTGAGTTCAACGGTAAACGCCACCGCACCGCAGTGACAGTGAGCGGATAATTTCTCTGCCATATATTTCTCCCTCAGGTTGAGGATTTTGGCCGCAGGTTTTCATCAAACTCCAGCCGCTTACGCCCCTCTTCCACTTCCCGTAATGGCTCAACCTGATGCAGCGTCTGCTTACAGCGTTCCACCAGCACCTGGTATTCACGGGTGCCATGCTTTTTCCACGCCAGCTCCTGTTCGCTCAGGACGCGAATCGCTTTTGCCGGGCTGCCGATGATCAGATGGTTGGCGGGCATCTCAGCGTTGGCTTTGACAAAGGCCGAGGCGCCGACAATGCTGTTTTCGCCGATGGTCGCCCCGTCGATAATCACCGCGCTCATGCCCACCAGCGCGTTGCGGCCAATCACGCAGCCGTGCAGAATAGCGCCGTGGCCGATATGTCCGTCCTCTTCCACCACCGTATCCTGGCCGGGGAAGCCGTGCATCACGCAGTTGTCCTGAATATTGGCCCCGTCTTTGACCACGATGCGGCCAAAATCGCCGCGCAGGCTGGCGTTGGGCCCAACATAGACCCCTTTGCCGAGGATCACGTCGCCAATCAACACCGCGGTCGGGTGGACGTAACTCTCCTCCGGCACCACCGGGGTCAGTCCATCAATCTGATAAATCGGCATGCAACCTCCTTATGCGCCCGGCAAACTGCCAAAGCGCTGATAATAGAGCGGGCCAGGCGCGGGAAGCTCGCCGACCGAGCTTTCACCTTTCTCGCTGACGAACGCCAGCGCGCCGGGACTCACCCGTTGGTAAATATTGATACACAGCTGGCGGGCGGTTTGCCCCGCCCAGTGCGCCGGCAGCAGCTCTTCCGGCAGCAGCGGATCTTTGAGCACCACCCGGCGATAGAAATGAATCAGCAGGAGCTGGATCTGAAAGCTGCGTTCCGGCGTTAACTCCGCGGGGTCGCAATCGCGCAGAAGCGGCAGTAACGGCCGGAATAACGAGATAAAGGCCTCATACATCTCGTTTTGTTCGGTGAGATGCCAGCACTCCTCCACCCGGCTGCGCAGCGCCGCCCGGGAGAGCGCCAGCGGCGAGTGGGCTTCAAAACAGATGACGTTTTCGGCAACCCCCGCTTCATGGAGCAGCGACTGGACATCCGCCAGCTTTTGCGACGGCGAGGCTAACAGACTCGGCGCCAGCGCGCCAAACCCCTGCCACAGCAGCTGCTTTTTGACGTCGGCCAGCACATTTTTCTCCAGGCCTTCCGAAAGCAGCAACAGCCAGGTGCCGTCCCATTCCGGAGCGTTCGCGCGATAAATTTTATGTTCCGCGCGTCGGGTCAGGCGCAGCCCTTTGTCGCTCAGACGATAGAAGCTGCGGCGGCCGATACGGACGACATCGAGCCACTCCTCTTTATTGAGGCGAAACAGCGCGGTGCGGACGAAACGCTCGCCGAAGCCTAATCCTTCCAGCAGCGCCGCGACGCTGCCCAGCCACACTTCCCCACCGCGTTGTAATAAGGCGTCGCCATACAGCGAGGCGATTAATGACGTGCCGCTGATCGGCGTCGCCGTCACCGCTTGTTGAATAAAGGCGTCGAGTTTACTCATCTGATTCATTCTGTTGTTATATTTTTCCTTTATGAATCATAGCACAGGAAATTCCCGGCCTACGGCGTAAAGGCCTCAGCCGGGTTATCTGGGAGAGAATTAACCGCTGACCACCGCTTTACGCAGGTCGAATACGCGACAGGCTTTGCCTTCAGAGCGCGGAATGCTGCCGCAGTTGACGATGGTGATATCGGTGGAGATCCCGACCATCGACTTAATGCGGTGGCGCAGCTGGTGACAAATCTGGCAGCGCTGCTCGTGACTCAGCGCCAGCCCGCTCTCTTTCAGCTCCACGCGCACCGCCAGCGAATCGAGATGGCCACGGCGATTCACCTCCAGCTGGTAGTGAGGCGCCAGGTGTTCAAACTTAAGGATCTCTTCTTCCAGCTGCGACGGGAAGACGTTAACCCCGCGGATGATCAGCATATCGTCGCTGCGTCCGCTGATGCGGTCCATACGGCGCATGGTGCGCGCAGTGCCCGGCAGCAGGCGCGTCAGATCGCGGGTACGGTAGCGGATCACCGGCAGCGCCTCTTTGGTCAGCGTGGTGAACAGCAGTTCGCCGTGTTCGCCATCGGCCAGCGGCGTGCCGTCGTCCGGGTTAACGATTTCCGGGAAGAAGTGGTCTTCCCAGATGGTCGGGCCGTCAACGGTTTCCAGACACTCCATCGCCACCCCCGGGCCCATCACCTCTGACAGACCGTAAATATCCAGGGCGGTGATCCCCAGCCGGCGCTCGATCTCCGCGCGCATCGCCAGGGTCCACGGCTCGGCGCCAAAGACGCCGACGCGTAATGAACAGCCGCGGGCATCGCCGGCCATCTGGCGCTCCAGCTCTTCAATCAGATTCAGACAGTATGAGGGCGTCACCATGATCATATCCGGCTGGAAATCGCGGATCAGCTGCGCCTGTTTTTCGGTCTGTCCGCCGGACATCGGGATCACCGTCGCGCCTAAGCGTTCCGCGCCGTAGTGCGCGCCAAGGCCGCCGGTAAACAGGCCGTAGCCGTAGGCGACGTGAATTTTATCTTTCGCCGTGCCGCCGGCGGCGCGCAGCGAACGGGCGACGATATTGGCCCAGTGATCAATATCGTTTTGCGTATAACCCACCACCGTCGGTTTGCCGGTGGTGCCGGATGAGGCATGAATACGCACCACCTGCTCCATCGGCACCGCGAAGGTATCGAAGGGATAGTTGTCGCGCAGATCCTGTTTGGTGGTGCACGGGAATTTGGTCAGGTCGCTCAGTTCGCGGAAGTCGTCAGGGTGCACGCCTGCGGCGTCGAATTTACGACGATACATTGGCACATTGTTATACGCATGATTCAGCGTCCACTTCAGACGCTGGGTTTGCAGGGCCTGCAGCTCATCACGCGAGGCGGTTTCAATCGGGTCTAATTTTGTAGTAGTTATCATTGTAGGGTACTCGCAGGTAAATTAGCTCACACTCGCTCGAGGATCATGGCGATGTCCTGACCCACGCCAATACACATCGTACACAACGCATAGCGCCCGCCGCGGCGCTGCAGCTCAAGGCTGGCGCTCAGCGCCAGACGCGCGCCGCTCATGCCCAGCGGATGGCCTAAAGCGATGGCGCCGCCGTTGGGATTCACATGCGCCGCATCGTCCGGCACGCCGAGCTGTCTGAGCACCCCCAGCGCCTGGGCGGCGAAGGCCTCATTCAGCTCAATCAGATCCATATCGTTAATATTGAGCCCCGCCCGCTCCAGCACTTTACGCACCGCCGGTACCGGCCCCAGCCCCATCAGGCGCGGCTCGACGCCCGCCGTCGCCATCGCCACGATCCGCGCCCGCGGCGTGAGCCCCTGGCTAGCGGCCTGCTGTTCGCTGGCGATGATCAGCGCCGCGGCGCCGTCGTTGACGCCGGAAGCATTGCCCGCGGTAATGACGCCGCCTTGACGGAACGGCGCTTTCAGTTGCGCCAGCTGCTCAAGCGTGGTTTCCGGTCGCGGATGCTCGTCCTCGCGCACGTCGCTAAGCGCCCCTTTCCGGCCGACAACCTGCACCGGCACGATCTCCTGCGCCAGAATGCCGTCGCGCTGGGCCTGCGCCGTGCGCTGCTGGCTGCGCCAGGCGAAAGCATCCTGATCGGCGCGGCTGATATTTAACAATTCGGCTACATTCTCGGCGGTTTCCGGCATGCTGTCAGTTCCGAAGTGTTGCGCCATGAGCGGGTTCACAAAACGCCAGCCAATGGTGGTGTCGAACAGCTCCGCCTGACGCTGATACGGCGCGCTGGCCTTCCCCATCACAAACGGCGCGCGCGACATCGACTCCACGCCGCCGGCGATCAGCAGATCGGCATCGCCGGCTTTGATCGCCCGGGCGGCAAAACCGACGGCGTCCAGCCCGGAGCCGCACAGGCGGTTGAGGGTGGTACCCGGCACGGTGTGCGGGTAGCCGGCCAGCAGCGTCGCCATATGCGCCACATTACGGTTATCTTCGCCCGCCTGATTCGCGCAGCCGTAAATCACATCATCGATCGCGGTCGGGTCAAGCCGGGGGTTGCGGCTCAGCAGCGCACGCAGCGGGATCGCCGCCAGGTCGTCGGCACGCACGCTGGCCAGCGCGCCGCCGTAGCGGCCAATCGGCGTGCGGATCCCGTCACAAATAAAGGCCTCGCGCATTACACTTCTCCTGTGATTGTGCCGCCGATGCGGTGCGATTTGCCGCGAAAGAGGGCCACAATTTTTTGCTGTTGATTAACAATTTCAATGTCGTAGACCCCGGTCAGCTTGCCCTGCTGTTTGACTCTGGCGGTGGCGACCAGCCGGTCGCCGGCAAACGCCGGGCGGAGAAAATCAATGCTGGCCGCCGAAGCCACCGCCGCCAGCCCCTGGCTGTTACAGGCGTAGGCGAAAGCGGTATCGGCAAGGGTAAATAGCTGACCGCCGTGGCAGGTTTGATGGCCGTTAAGCATGTCCGGCGAGACGGTCATGGTCATCTGCGCAAAACCGTCGTCCATTTCGATGAGTTCGATCCCCATCGTTCTGGCGCAGGTATCTTTTTCGTACATCGCGCGCGCGTTGCGCCAGGCGTCATTGCTCATGGTGCTTCTCCATCAGCGCCTTCTGGCGCAACAGGGAGCCGGGGCGATAGCGCTCCTCGCCATAATGGTGGTGCAGGTTCTCCAGCAGACGCAGCACGCGGCGCCAGCCGAGGCTGTCCCCCCACGCCAGCGGGCCCTGCGGGTAATTGACGCCCAGACGCATGGCGGTATCGATATCCTGTGCGCTGGCCACTCCTTTCTGTAGTGCATCCAGCGCTTCGTTAATCAGCATCGCCACCGTGCGCCACACCAGCAGGCCGGGATAATCGGCGATACGCAGCACGTTCTTGCCCTGCTGCTGGAAGTAGTGCACCGCTTTGTCCGTCGCCGCCGGCGCGTTGGTCGCCGCTGCGGCCAGCACCACCGTATCGCTGGCGCACAGGTCATACACCACCACCGGACGGCGATGCTTAACGCTCAGCGCCAGGGCAGTCTCGCCTTCGGTCTCCAGCAACAGCAGCTCGTCCAGCTCGGTGACACTGTCACTTATAGTGATGACGGATTGGGCGCCATGGGCAACCGGCGGCAGCGTCACCGCCGTCCTGACTTCCGCAGGCCAGCGATAGACGCCATGGCCGTTCTTTTTGCCCAGCCGCCCGGCCAGCGCCAGCTCTTGCTGGAGTAGCGATGGCAGGTAACGGCGGTCCTGCCAGAAAGCGTTAAATACCGAGCAGGTCACGGCGAAGTTGACGTCCTGGCCAATCAGGTCCGTCAGCGCCAGGGGCCCCATCGGGAAACCGCCGCCGTCACGCAAAGCGGCATCGATAACCTCCGGGGCGGCCACCTGCTCCTCCAGCGCCCGCCAGGCTTCGGCGTAGAAGGGACGCGCCACGCGGTTAACGATAAAGCCGGGCGTCGAGCGGCAGCGCACCGGCCGTTTCCCCCAGCCGCTCACGCACTGGCACAGCTGCTCCACCACTTCCGCAGACGTCGCCAGGCCGCTGACGACCTCCACCAGCTTCATGACCGGCGCCGGATTAAAGAAGTGCAGCCCGGCGACGCGTTCGGGATGCTTTACCCCGGCGGCGATGGCGGTAATCGAAATCGACGAGGTGTTGCTGGTGAGCAACGTTGACGGCGCGCAGATCGTCGCCAGCTGCGCGAACAGCGCCGTTTTTACCTCCAGGTGTTCAGAGGCCGCTTCGATCACTAAATCTGCGTCGGCCAGCGCGGCTAAATCGTGGGCCGGATGCAGGCGTGCCAGCAGCGCGTCGGCCTGCTCTGACGCCAGTTTGCCGCGCTCGACCCGTGAGGCGAGCCGCCTGGCAATACCCTCTATCGCCCGGGCGATGGCCTGATGATCGATGTCGTAAATCAGCACCGGATGCCCGGCGGCAGCCGCCACTTCGGCGATGCCGGCCCCCATGGTGCCGCTGCCGATCACCGCCACGCTGGCTATGGATGTCGTCATCATCTATTTCCCGCTGAACTGTGGTGGCCGTTTGGCCAGAAATGCGCTGACCCCTTCGCGGTAATCATCGCTGCGCCCGGCGAGGCGTTGATAATCGCGCTCCAGGTCCAGCTGCGCGTCGAGACCGTTGGTTTCCGCCGCCAGCAGCGCCTTTTTAATCAACCCAAGACCCAACGTCGGCTGAGCCGCCAGATGGCGTGCCAGCTGCAGACTGGTGTCCGCCAGTTCGGCATCATCCACCAGCTGCCAGATCATCCCCCACTGCGCGGCCTGTTCCGCGCTGAGGCTATCGCCCAGCAGCGCCAGCCCCATGGCGCGCGCGCGGCCGGCCACCCGCGGCAGGAACCAGCTGCCGCCGCAGTCCGGCACCAGCCCGAGCTTGCTGAAGGCCATCACAAACTTGGCCGAACGCGCGGCCAGCACGATATCGCAGCCCAGCGCCAGGGTGGCCCCTGCGCCAGCGGCTACGCCGTTGACCGCGCAAATCACCGGTTTCGGCAGCGCCGCCAGACGACGCACTAACGGGTTGTAAAAGCGTTCCACCGACAGGCCGAGATCCGGCGGCGGGCCGCTGGGGTCGACGTTGCGGTCGTTCAAATCCTGGCCGGCGCAAAAGCCGCGGCCGGCGCCGGTGATCAGCAGGCAACGCACGCCGTCGTCGCGCTCGGCCTGCTTCAGGCATTCCACCAGCTGTTGATGCATCAGGTCGTTAAAACTGTTGAGGCGGTCCGGGCGATTGAGGGTAATGGTCATGACGCCCTGTTCCACTGCGCTGAGAATGAAAGCTTCCACGATTAGCGTCCTTTAAAGTCCGGGGTACGTTTTTGTAAGAAGGCGTCGATGCCTTCGCGGCGGTCTTCGGTGGCGCTCAGCAGGGTGAACAGCTGGCGCTCCTGCTGGAGACCGGCCTGCAGGCTCACCTCCTGCGACAGGCGCAGCGACTGTTTCGCCGCCCGGAGCGCCAGCGGCGCGTGGCGGGCGATGGTGGTCGCCAGTTGCAGGGCATATTCATCGGTTAACGCCGCCGGATGGATATCGCTCACCAGCCCGGCCTGCTGCGCCTGACGGGCGTCAATACTCTCGCCGCTCAGCACCATCCGGCTGGCCAGCGACTTGCCAACGCTGCGGATCAGCCGCTGGGTGCCGCCAGCGCCCGGCATGATGCCGAGGGTAATTTCCGGCAGGCCAAAGCGGGCGTTGTCCCCGGCGACAATCAGGTCGCACAGCAGGGCCAGCTCGCAGCCCGCGCCGAGGGCGTAACCGTTGACCGAGGCGATCAGCGGTTTGGGGAAGGCATCGATACGCGCCCACAGCCGCGGGCGGATATCATCCAGGGTCGCCGGGAGATCTTTCTCCGCCATCTCGTTCAGGTCGGCTCCGGCGGCAAAGAAGCGCGGATTGCCGCTGATGACGCAGACGCTGACGTTGTCATCAGCGGCCGCGGCCTCCAGCGCCTCGGCAATCCGGGTTAATAAGGCATTGTTCAGCGCGTTGCGGGCCTGCGGACGGTTGAGCGTCAGCTGCAGCACCCGGCCATGGCGGTGGATCATCAGCTCGCTCATGCCATCCCCCGCGCGTCAAAGTCGACCACCACGTCGCCGCTGGTGGGCAGCGCCTGGCAGCTCAGCACGTAACCCGCCGCCAGCTCATCCGCTTCGAGGCTATAGTTGGCGGCCATCGCCACTTCGCCGCGCAGCACTTTGCATTTACAGGTGGCGCACACCCCGCCCTTGCAGGCAAACGGCAGGTCTGCCCCCTGGCGCAATGCGGCATCCAGAATGCTGTCGTCTTCGGCGCTGAGGGCGATCAGCCGATCGCGCCCGTCCTGGCGGATGGTTACCGTGCGCCCTTCCGCCTGCACCCCGGCGGCGCGCTTAACGCTGCCGCCCGGCGTATTGAAGCGTTCGAGATGAATGGCGTGCTCCGGCACGCCGAGCTCGCGCAGGGTCGTTTCCGCCTCATCCATCATCGTCGCCGGGCCGCAGATAAAGGCCTCGTCGAAACGGCTGAAATCCAGCAGATGGTCCGCGAGCTGGCGCAGTTTGTCGCCATCGATGCGCCCCTGCAGCAGATCGCTGTCCATCGACTCCTGGCTGAACAGATGCACCACCTGCAGGCGCTGCGGATAGCGGTCTTTTAAATCGGCCAGCGCCTGGCGGAACATCATGCTGTGGCTGCTGCGGTTGCCGTAGATCAGCGTGAAGCGGCTGTGCGGCTCGGTGGCCAGGGTGGCGCTAACGATCGCCATCATCGGCGTGATCCCGGAGCCGGCGGCGATCGCCAGATAGTCGCCCTGCCGTTCAGCCTGCGGCTGATAGCCGAAATGCCCCTGCGGCACCATTACCTCCAGCTCCATCCCCTGCTGGATAGCGTGCTGGGCGAAGCGCGAGAAGCGCCCGCCGTCGATGGCTTTGACCGCGACGCTGATCTCTCCCGGCGTAGGGCTGCGGCAGATGGAGTAACAGCGGCGCAGCTCTTCACCGCCCAGTCGGGCTTTCAGCGTCAGATGCTGGCCCGGACGAAAGCAGTACTCCGCCTGCAGGGCTTGCGGAATCGCAAACGTAATGGTCACCGCATCGCGGGTTTCCGGCTCGACTCTCGCGACCTTAAGCGCATGGAACGTCGTCATGGCAACCTCAAATACATTTAAAGTAATCAAAGGGTTCCCGGCAGCTGTCGCAGCGATAGAGCGCTTTGCAGGCCGTGGAACCGAATTCGCTAATCAGCGAGGTGCGGGTGCTGCCGCAGCGCGGACAGCTCACCTCGGCGGGCATTTCCGCGTGGCAGGCGTGCCCCTGCGGCGGGCTGATGCCGTACTGGCGCAGGCGCTCGCGGGCCTCCTGGCTCATCCAGTCGGTGGTCCACGGCGGGTCCAGCTGCAGGACGATGTGGACCGGCAGATAACCATGCTCGCTCATCACCGCGCGGATCTCGCTCAGCAGATGCTCCGTCGCCGGGCACCCTGAATAAGTCGGGGTAAAGCCAATCACCCAGCCGTCGCCGTGGCGCGCGACGCTGCGCACCATGCCGAGATCGGTGATGGTGAGTACCGGCACTTCCGGATCCGGGATCGCGCTTAACACTCCCCAGATGGCGCGCACCTCGGCGGGAGCGATGTCATCTAAACGTTGCATCGTCCCCTCCCTTACCACTGCAGGCCGGGATGGGAACGCTGCAGATATTGCATCTCCGCCAGCAGCGGGCCGAGATGTTCGCTGTGCAGCCCCTGTTTGCCGCCGCTGCGAAAGGCCGCTTCCTGCGGGACCGATAAGCCTGAGTCAAGCAGCGCGGTATGTACGGTGCTTTGCCATTCGGCCTGAAGCTCGCGCGGATCAACCGCAATGCCCTGCCCGGCCAGGCTGAGCTCCAGGTCATCGGCAAGGAACAGTTCGCCGGTAAAGCGCCACAGATTGTCGACCGCCTGCTGCATTTTGCGATTTGAAACCTCGGTGCCGTGACCAAGACGCTCCAGCCAGCCGCGGCTGAAGCGCTGGTGGTAGCGCACCTCTTTCAGCCCTTTGGCGGCAATGGCCGCCAGCTGCGCGTCGCGGCTGTTCACCAGCCGGCTGTACAGGGCGACGTGCCAGACGTCGATAAAGAACTGGCGGGCGATGGTGTCGGCAAAATTGCCGTTCGGCTGCTCCACCAGCAGCAGGTTGCTGAACTGGCGCTCATCGCGGCCAAAGGCCAGGGTATCTTCATCGCCGCAGCCGTTAAGCTCGGCGGCATAGCTCAAAAAGTTGCGCGCCTGGCCAAGCAGATCGAGGCCGATATTGGCCAATGCGAGATCGATCTCCAGCTCCGGGGCATGGCCGCACCAGGCGCCTAAGCGCTGGGCCAGCACCAGGCCGTTGTCGCCAAGACGCAGAGCGTAGGTGGCTACAGGATTGGGGTTATTCATCGTCGCCTCACATGTGTTCCATGCCGTCCGGCACGGTATAGAAGGTCGGATGACGGTAGACTTTGCTTTCCGCCGGGTCGAAGAATTCGCCGCGCGCTTCCGGCTGCGAGGCGACGATTTCGCTGGCCTTCACCACCCAAATGGAGCAGCCTTCGCTGCGGCGGGTGTAGGCGTCGCGGGCGTTCTCCAGCGCCATTTGATCGTCAGCGGCATGCAGGCTGCCGACGTGACGATGGGAAAGCCCCTGTTTGCTGCGAACGAACACTTCATATAACGGCCAGTAAACTTTGCTCATGTTGTCTCTCCTTATGCCGCGCTGCGGGCCTGCTGTTTTTGCGCATGGGCCAGCGCGGCTTCGCGTACCCACTCGCCCTCTTCCCAGGCCTTACGCTTGGCGGCCAGCCGCTCGTGGTTGCACACGCCACGGCCGCTAATCACCTCGTTAAACTCCTGCCAGTCGATCTCGCCGAAGCGGTAGTGGCCGCTGGCTTCATCAAAGTGCAACTCCGGGTCCGGGACGGTCATGCCGAGGATCGCCACCTGCGGCACGGTGTTGTCGACGAAGCGTTGACGCAGTTCGTCGTTGGAGTGCAGTTTGATTTTCCACGCCATGCTGCGGGCGCTGTTCGGCGAGTTGTCGTCGTTGGGGCCAAACATCATCAGCGCCGGCCACCAGAAGCGGTTAATGGCGTCCTGCAGCATCTGCCGCTGGGCGTCATTACCCTGCGCCAGCGCCATGCAGGCTTCAAATCCCTGGCGCTGGTGAAAGCTCTCTTCTTTGCAGATTTTGACCATCGCCCGGGCATAGGGGCCGTAGGACGTCCGGCACAGCGCCACCTGGTTGACGATGGCCGCGCCATCGACCAGCCAGCCGATCACGCCGATATCGGCCCAGCTCAGCGTCGGGTAGTTAAAAATGGAGGAGTATTTCATCTGCCCGTCGAGCATCTTCTGATACAGATCTTCCCGCGCGCAGCCGAGGGTTTCCGCGGCGCTATAGAGATACAGCCCGTGGCCGGCCTCATCCTGCACTTTAGCCAGCAGGATCGCTTTGCGGCGCAGAGTGGGCGCCCGGGTGATCCAGTTGCCTTCCGGCAGCATGCCGACGATTTCCGAGTGCGCATGCTGACCAATCTGACGGATCAGGGTTTTACGATAGGCATCCGGCATCCAGTCCTGCGGTTCGATGGCCGTTTCCTGCGCGATGCGCTGGTCAAAGCGTTGTTCTTCTGTCACGTCATCACCTTTATGATTCCGATATTCACACAACAATCGTTTATGTGAATCACTTTGTTTATTGAAGGTTACATTTTGGTTAAAGAAAACCACAAATTTTGTTTGCTCTTTTTGTGATAGCCTCCGCAAAACCTTTTGTAAACCTCAATAAATACAGTTAATTAGGCCGAAAATATAACGTCATCGCGATCACAATGTTAATAATTTATTAAATACGCGCTTGCATTTTATGATTCATAAAAGAACTATTTATAGACATTCCACGTAACATATTTGGAGATTCGCGATGCAGCAGTTAGCCAGCTACTTATCCGGCGCCTGGCAGACCGGCCGGGGCCGCGCCCGTACTATCCATCACGCCATCACCGGCGCGGCGCTGTGGGAGGTGACCAGCGAAGGCCTGGATATGGCGCAGGCGCGCCGCTTCGCAATTGAGCGCGGCGGTCAGGCTCTGCAAGCCATGACCTTTATTGAACGCAGCGCGATGTTAAAAGCGGTAGCGAAACATCTGCTGGAGCAGAAAGACCAGTTCTACGCGATTTCCGCGCAAACCGGCGCCACCCGCGCCGACAGCTGGGTGGATATCGAAGGCGGCATCGGCACCCTTTTCACCTATGCCGGGCTCGGTAGTCGCGAACTGCCGGACGATATCCTGTGGCCGGAAGACGAGCTGATCCCGCTCTCTAAACAGGGCGGTTTTGCCGCGCGTCACGTGCTGACCTCAAAATCAGGCGTCGCTGTGCATATCAACGCCTTCAACTTCCCCTGCTGGGGAATGCTGGAAAAACTGGCCCCCACCTGGCTGGCCGGCATGCCGGCGATCGTTAAACCGGCCACCGCCACCGCCCAGCTCACCCAGGCCATGGTGAAGGCGATTGTCGACAGCGGCCTGGTGCCGGAAGGCGCCATCAGCCTGATTTGCGGCGGCGCGGGCGATCTTCTCGACCATCTCGACAGCCAGGACGTGGTGACCTTTACCGGCTCAGCCGCCACCGGCCAGCAGCTGCGGTCGCACCCCAACCTGGTGGCCAAATCGATTCCCTTTACCATGGAAGCGGATTCGCTCAACTGCTGTGTGTTAGGCGAAGACGTCACGCCGGAGCAGCCGGAGTTCGCGCTGTTTATCCGGGAAGTGGTCCGCGAGATGACGGCAAAAGCCGGGCAAAAATGTACCGCTATCCGCCGCATCATCGTCCCGCTGGCGCAGATCAATGCGGTTAGCGATGCGCTGATCGCCCGCCTGCATAAAGTGACCGTCGGCGACCCGGCGCAGGAAGGGATTAAGATGGGGGCGCTGGTTAATCACGAGCAGCGTCAGGACGTTCAGGAGAGCGTCAATAAACTGATTGCCGCCGGCTGCGAAGCGCTGCTTGGCGGACAGGCGGACCTCAGCGCGGCCGGGGCCTTTTTCCCGCCGACGCTGCTCTACTGCGCGCAGCCGGATGAAACCCCGGCGGTTCACGCCATTGAAGCCTTTGGTCCGGTGGCGACCCTGATGCCCTACCAGGATCGCCAGCATGCCCTGGCGCTGGCTCGTGCCGGCGGCGGCAGCCTGGCGGGCACCCTGGTCACCGCCAGCGGCGAACTGGCGCGCGAGTTTATCCTCGGCGCCGCCCGCGCCCATGGCCGTATTCAGATACTGAACGAGGCGTCCTCGGTCGAGTCAACCGGCCACGGTTCGCCGCTGCCGCAGCTGGTGCACGGCGGCCCCGGCCGCGCCGGCGGCGGCGAAGAGCTCGGCGGACTGCGTTCGGTGAAACACTATATGCAGCGCACCGCCGTCCAGGGCAGCCCGACGATGCTGGCGACCATTGGCCAGCAGTGGGTGCGCGGCGCCCAGGTGAGCGAAGACCGCATTCACCCGTTCCGCAAATATTTCGAAGAGATCCAGCCCGGCGACAGTTTGCTGACCCCGAGGCGGACCCTGACCGAAGCGGATATCGTTAACTTCGCCTGTCTGAGCGGCGACCATTTCTACGCCCACATGGACAAAATCGCCGCCGCCGACTCGATTTTCGGCGAGCGCGTGGTCCACGGTTATTTCCTGATCTCCGCGGCGGCCGGTCTGTTCGTCGATGCCGGCGTCGGGCCGGTTATCGCCAACTACGGCATGGAAAACCTGCGCTTTATTGAACCGGTCAAGCCGGGAGACACCATCCAGGTGCGTCTGACCTGTAAGCGGAAAACCGTTAAACGTCAGCGTAGCGCCGAGGAGAAAGCTACCGGCGTGGTGGAATGGGCGGTGGAGATTTTCAACCAGCACCAGCAGGCGGTGGCGCTGTATTCCATTCTGACCCTGGTGGCGCGCCAGCAGGGGGATTTCCCGGCGTAATGGCGGAAAATTGACCGCTGGCGCTCTGTTGGCCGTTTCTTGAGCCATTGAGACTGCAAGCGGTTTGCAACGGTTTCGCCGCGGGAAGTCCTTTATGTTATCTGCGGCTTCAGCGTAGTTTGCGCGGGCCTACTGGCAGTCAGACCCGGACAGGTAGGCCGGGTAAGGCGCAGCCGCCACCCGGCACAAAACCGGCTCCGTGCCCGCTGTCCTTGCCCGGCGGCGCTGCGCTTGCGCGGGCCTACTGGCAGTCAGACCCGGACAGGTAGGCCGGGTAAGGCGCAGCCGCCACCC
>NZ_JBEAJL010000005.1:0-500 GCF_040065275.1 Klebsiella sp. JB_Kp042 | reverse complement strand
ACCCCCAGCAGCAGGATCCCCAGGGTCTGCGGCTGCAGGAACTTGTCCGCCACCAGCTTGGCCCCCACCGACAGCCCGAGGAAGATGGTCACGATGTTGATCAGCGCGTTCTGCACCGTATCGCTCAGCCGCTCCACCACCCCGCTCTCGCGCATCAGGTTGCCGAAGCAGAACATCCCCAGCAGCGGCGCGGCGTCCGGCAGCAGGAGCGCCACCAGCAGCAACAGCACCGCCGGGAAGAGGATCTTCTCCCGCTTACTCACCGTACGCAGCTGCACCATGCGGATCTTCCGCTCCTTATCCGTGGTCAGCGCCTTCATGATCGGCGGCTGGATCAGCGGCACCAGCGCCATGTAGGAGTAGGCGGCCACCGCGATGGCCCCCAGCAGCTCCGGCGCCAGCTTGCCCGACAGGTAGATGGCCGTCGGGCCGTCGGCGCCGCCGATGATGCCGATGGCCGCCGCCTGCGGCAGGGTGAACGAAATCAGGCCGAAGTAGTT
>NZ_JBEAJL010000004.1:0-807 GCF_040065275.1 Klebsiella sp. JB_Kp042 | reverse complement strand
GGAAGGTGCGAACAAGTTCCTGATATGAGATCATCATATTCATCCGGAGCGCATCCCAGAGGGACATCATGAGCCATCAACTCACCTTCGCCGATAGTGAATTCAGCACTAAGCGCCGTCAGACCCGAAAAGAGATTTTCCTCTCCCGCATGGAGCAGATTCTGCCATGGCAGAATATGACCGCTGTCATCGAGCCGTTTTATCCCAAGGCGGGCAATGGCCGACGGCCCTATCCGCTGGAGACCATGCTGCGTATTCACTGCATGCAGCATTGGTACAACCTGAGCGACGGTGCCATGGAAGATGCCCTGTACGAAATCGCCTCCATGCGCCTGTTTGCCCGATTATCCCTGGATAGCGCCCTGCCGGATCGCACCACCATCATGAATTTCCGCCACCTGCTCGAGCAGCATCAACTGGCCCGTCAATTGTTCAAGACCATCAATCGCTGGCTGGCCGAAGCAGGCGTCATGATGACCCAAGGCACTTTGGTGGATGCCACCATCATTGAGGCACCCAGCTCTACCAAGAACAAAGAGCAGCAACGCGATCCGGAGATGCATCAGACCAAGAAAGGCAATCAGTGGCACTTTGGCATGAAGGCCCACATTGGTGTCGATGCCAAGAGTGGCCTGACCCACAGCCTGGTCACCACCGCGGCCAACGAGCATGACCTCAATCAGCTGGGTAATCTGCTTCATGGAGAGGAGCAATTTGTCTCAGCCGATGCCGGCTACCAAGGAGCGCCACAGCGCGAGGAGCTGGCCGAGGTGGATGTGGACTGGCTGATCGCCGAGCGTCCCGGCA
>NZ_JBEAJL010000003.1:0-854 GCF_040065275.1 Klebsiella sp. JB_Kp042 | reverse complement strand
TGACGGCCGCCTTCGTCTTTGGACAGAATGTACACTTCAGATTCGAACTTGGTGTGCGGGTTGATGGTGCCCGGCTTAGCCAGTACCTGACCACGTTCGATTTCTTCACGTTTGATACCACGCAGCAGAACACCTACGTTCTCACCAGCACGGCCTTCGTCCAGCAGTTTGCGGAACATTTCAACGCCAGTACAGGTGGTTTTCGCGGTTTCTTTGATACCAACGATTTCAACTTCTTCACCCACTTTGATGATACCGCGCTCTACACGACCGGTAACAACGGTACCACGACCGGAGATGGAGAATACGTCTTCGATCGGCAGCAGGAACGGCTTGTCAATCGCACGCTCTGGTTCCGGGATATAGGTATCCAGGTGGCCAGCCAGTTCGATGATTTTCGCTTCCCACTCTGCGTCGCCTTCCAGCGCTTTCAGAGCAGAACCACGAACGATCGGAGTGTCGTCGCCCGGGAAATCGTACTGAGACAGCAGTTCACGAACTTCCATCTCAACCAGTTCCAGCAGCTCTTCGTCATCAACCATGTCGCATTTGTTCAGGAACACGATGATGTACGGAACGCCTACCTGACGACCCAGCAGGATGTGCTCACGAGTCTGCGGCATCGGGCCGTCAGTCGCAGCAACAACCAGGATCGCGCCGTCCATCTGCGCAGCACCGGTGATCATGTTTTTAACATAGTCGGCGTGGCCCGGGCAGTCTACGTGCGCGTAGTGGCGAGTCGGGGTGTCATATTCAACGTGAGAGGTGTTGATGGTGATACCACGAGCTTTTTCTTCCGGCGCGTTATCGATCTGGTCGAATGCGCGAGCGGAACCACCGTAGGTTTTAGCCAG
>NZ_JBEAJL010000002.1:0-869 GCF_040065275.1 Klebsiella sp. JB_Kp042 | reverse complement strand
CAAAACTGCCTCAAACTTCTGGAAAATGCCGATTGGTAAAATCGTCAAGGAAACCATCACCGGAGCGTCAAACGTTGGCGTGCAGGATATGGAAATATACGGGGATAACCTGTATTTCGCCTGGTCGCATGAAACGCAGAATACATACGCCGATACATATATCGGAAAAATGAATATTGTCAGCCCGGCATCGCTGATGAATTACGATTATCTGGAGGGGTTATAATTATGGCAGGCGCTGTTATTTTGAAATCAAAAAATATACTGGTATCCGGTCGCTCTCCGATAGCGCTGGGAGATGCGCTTCATCTTAATGCGTCGCGTGCCGTAGAGCATGAGTCGGTGGTCAGTCTGGCTGATTACCTGAAGCCGTCGCGGGTATTCTCTCCCATGACCGGTCACGAAATAACGCAAATTCCCGCTTCTCCGGGCATTGCGATGGTGGACGGATTTGCAGAACTGGATTTTCAGAAAGGTGCCGGGCTTGCCGCAGCATATGATGACCTGAACAATGCCCGTGAGGTGACTGTATATCTGGTATTCCGCGCTGATTTGTCAAAAGCTGATGCGAACGGTGTCATTTTCCGCTGGATGGCGAAATATACCGGGGCAGGCGCAACGGATAAAGGCTTCATTCTGCGTAAATACGCTTCCGCCGCCTCTATTCAGTGGCTTGTAGACGGTGGTGCAAATACCACCTCAATGTCACAGGTGTTTGCGAAATCCGGTTATATCGTGGCGTGCGTCGGTTGGTCGGTCGCCAATAATATTGCCTTCTTCAATATTAACGGGACCGAAGTATCTAACACGATGACCTTTTCTCCACCTGAAGGCGGCGGGTTAATGTCGTTCGGGTACAGCCCTGATTA
>NZ_JBEAJL010000001.1:0-901 GCF_040065275.1 Klebsiella sp. JB_Kp042 | reverse complement strand
GTAAGCGTACAGCGAGAACCGTATTGACGGGGATGTGTTATTCAGTTGGCAGTGTGATGCGCCAGGGTAGCAGCTCGCTGACCCGGTTGACCGGCCAGTCAGCTATGACGTCAAGGACATGGCGAAGGTAGCTTTCTGGATCCACGCCGTTCAGTTTGCACGTCCCGATCAGACTGTACAGCAACGCTCCCCGCTCACCACCGTGGTCTGAGCCGAAGAACAACCAGTTTTTACGACCCAGACTGACCATCCGCAGCGCATTTTCAGCGATGTTATTATCGGCTTCGGCCCAGCCGTTTTCTGCATAGTACGTCAGGGCCGGCCACTGGTTCAGGGTGTACGTGAACGCCTTTGCCAGCTCCGAGTGTCGCGACAGCGTTTTCATTTTTTCACGCAACCAGCTTTCCAGGGTACTAAGCAGCGGTTTCGTTTTCCGCTGACGTTCAGCAAGCCGTTGTTCCGCCAGCATTCCTCTTATTTCCGCCTCCACGGCATACAGTTCGCCGATACACTTCAGGGCTTCCTCCGTCAGGGCTGACGGCGTGCGAACGTGCACATCGTGGATTTTACGGCGGGCGTGAGCCCAGCAGGCGGCTTCCGTTATCCGGCCATCGCGGTACAGCTCGTTGAACCCGGCGTACGCATCCGCCTGTAGCACACCGCTGAACCCCGCAAGATGGGTCTGCGGATGGATGCCTTTTCTGTCGGGGCTGTAGGCGAACCACACCGCCGGTGCCAGCGCTGACCCGGCGTTGCGGTCATCACGAACATACGTCCACAACCGCCCGGTCTTCGTCTTCTTATTGCCCGGCAACAGCACCTGGACCGGGGTATCATCGGCATGGAGTTTACCGTCAGTCAGGACATAGTCCTGAAGCGCCTCCTCCAGCGGGGACAGCAG